>NZ_JANS01000005.1:0-524563 GCF_000524255.1 Streptococcus sp. AS20
AAGTAATCACAAAAACTCGGTTGGTGAGTATAATATCCATCTTTACTATGTTCAAAATGATGGCCAATTAGTTGGTGTGACTGGAACGAAAACAACTGTATCCATTGGTAAGCCCAAAGGAACAATTACCATTCAAAACAACAATCCCAATACAGGAACCTTTGATGTGATTGTATCAGGTGTTTCTAATCCAGCTGGTGGAGTGAAGACAGTCAGTGTGCCAATTTGGTCTAGTGTCAATGGACAGGATGATATTATTTGGTATACAGCTGCTAGACAAGCTGATGGAACCTATAAAGTAACGGTTAAGGCAAGTAATCACAAAAACTCGGTTGGTGAGTATAATATCCATCTTTACTATGTTCAAAATGATGGCCAATTAGTTGGTGTAGGTGGTACGAAAACCAATGTTTCTATTGCTAAACCACAAGGGAAAATTACTATTGCTAATAATAATCCTGAAACAGGAACCTTTGATGTGATTGTTTCAGAAGTTTCCAATCCAGCTGGTGGAGTGAAGACAGTTAGTGTTCCAGTTTGGTCTAGTGATGGTGGACAGGATGATATTATTTGGTATACAGCTGCTAGACAATCTGATGGAACTTATAAGGTGACCGTTAAAGCAACTGATCATAAACGATCCACAGGTGAATATAATATTCATCTATATTATGTTCAACATGATGGTCAGTTAGTAGGAGTGACTGGAACAACGACAACTGTTTCGATGGCTCGTCCTAAAGGTACTTTGACAATTACGAATAATAATCCGAATGCAGGAACCTTTGATGTGATTGTATCAGGTGTTTCCAGCCCCGATGGTGTTCGCGAGGTAAAATTACCGACTTGGTCTAATGTAGATGGTCAAGATGACATTATCTGGTATACTGCTAAAAAGCAAGCAGATGGAACCTATAAGGTAACGGTTAAAGCTAGTGATCATAAATATTCAACAGGCATATACAATGTTCATCTTTATTATGTACAAGATGATGGTAAATTAGTAGGTGTAGCAGGGACACAAACAGTTGTTTCTTTAGCTAAGCCACAAGGACAAATTACCATTCAAAACAATAATCCTCATACTGGGACCTTTGATGTTATCGTGTCCAATGTTTCTAATCCTTACGGTGTACGCGAAGTCAAGTTGCCAATTTGGTCTAGTGTCAATGGACAAGATGATATTATCTGGTATACAGCAGCTAAGCAAGCCAATGGAACTTATAAGGTGACTGTTAAGGCAAGTAATCACAAAAACTCGGTTGGTGAGTATAATATTCATCTATATTATATCCAAAATAATGGTAAATTGGTGGGTGTGACTGGAACAAAAACCAATGTTTCCATTGCTAAACCACAAGGGAAAATTACTATTGCCAATAATAATCCTGATACTGGGACCTTTGATGTGATTGTATCAGAAGTTTCCAATCCAGCTGGTGGAGTGAAAGCAGTTAGTGTTCCAATTTGGTCTAGTGTCAATGGGCAGGATGATATTATTTGGTACACTGCTACAAAGCAAGTCAATGGAACCTATAAAGTCACAGTCAAAGCCAGTGATCATAAATATTCGACCGGTTTATATTATGTTCATTTATACTATGTTCAAAATAATGGAACATTGATTGGAGTAGGTGGTACATCAACCAATGTCACAATTTCTCCAGATAAGCTGAAACCAACTGGAAAAATCACTATTCAAAACAACAATCCCAACACAGGAACTTTTGAAGTTGTCGTATCTAATGTTTTCAGTCCCAATGGTGTTCGTGAAGTGAAACTACCAACTTGGTCTAGTGTCAATGGACAAGATGATGTTAGTTGGTACACAGCCACAAAACAAGCTGATGGAACTTATAAATTATTTGTCAATGCTAGTAATCATAAAAACTCCACTGGTGAATACAATGTCCATCTATATTATGTCCAAAATGATGGTCAATTAGTTGGTGTGGGGGGAATTAAACTTCAAGTTAACAGAAGAGTCTATGAAACGCCATATTATTCTCAACGTGATAGTCGTTGGGCAGGACGAACTTATGGTGGCTATACGTTTGCTGCAACAGGCTGCGTTCCAACGACAGTCGCTATGGCAATTTCTGGTATTACAGGCCAGACTGTCTTGCCAACGACTGTGGCCGATTATCTCTATCATTCTACGAATGAATTTAATAAGAGAAGTTACGGAACAACGAGCCACGGAATTGTATTAGCAGCACGGCATTGGGGTCTAAAAACAGAGACTTTAGGGTCAACTGCAGCTGTGCGAGAAGCACTTGCTATGGGACATCATGTGCTTGGTGCAGTAGGAACCAGCGTGTTTGCAAATTATCCTGTCACACATGAATTAATCATGAAAGGTTATAACAACGGAATGACCTATGTAATGGATCCTTATAATGCTAGTAATAATGGCTATTATTCAGTAGATTATTTATTTAGAGTACGGAGTTTGGATCCAACTGACAATACAGAGGGATCACCATTTATGACAATCAGAGCGTAGGTTGTACTTGTTCTGATAAGAATGAAGAATATATATTTTGATATTTTATTAATTTATAAGAAAAGAGTGATTCAGACAACTCGGATTGCCTGAATCACTCTATTTTTTATGAACACAATAAAAAACTCTATGACTTCTACAGAAAAAATCATAGAGTTTGATTGTTTTCAACTGAATTTATCTTTTGTTATTTTCCCAAGCAAAATTGGCTGAAAAGCTGAGTAATGAGTTCATCAGGAGCTGCATTCCCTGTGATTTCGCCGAGGATTCTCCACGTCTGAGTTAGATCGACTTGAACTAAGTCTACCGGCATTCCCAAATCTAGTCCCTCATTAACAGCATGAAGACTTTCGATAGCTTTTTCGATTAGAGAGATATGACGAGAGTTAGAAAGATAAGTAGCGTCTTGTTCTGCAATGCCAGCATTTTCAAAGAAAAGTTGATTGATTCGTTCTTCAATTTTATCAATATTTTGATTTTGAAGAGCCGAAATCTTGATAAAATCAGCTGGGAGTTGAGTAGTTTCAATCTTTTCGTCCAAGTCTGTCTTATTCAGTAGCAAGATACGATTGGTGTCTTGGCTGATTTCTAAAAGTTTATGGTCTTGTTCTGTTAAGGGCTCGTTTGCATTTAGCACAAGAAGTACAAGGTCAGCATCTTTGAGAGCTTTTTTGGATCGCTCTACTCCGATTTGTTCGACAATATCATCTGTATCACGGATACCGGCAGTATCGATCAATTTTAATGGCACGCCATTAATGTTGACATATTCTTCAATGACGTCGCGAGTGGTGCCAGCTATATCTGTCACAATAGCCTTATCCTCACGTAAAAGGTTGTTGAGAAGGCTAGATTTGCCAACATTAGGGCGACCGATAATAGCGGTAGAAATTCCTTCACGCAGAATTTTACCTCGGCGTGCTGTTTTTAAAAGTTGAGTTAAAAGTTCTTCAAATTCAGCCGTTTTTTCATACAGAAGTTTGGTCGTCATTTCCTCAACATCATCATATTCTGGATAGTCAATATTGACTTCAACTTGAGCCAGCGTGTTAAGTATTTCTTGACGTATATTATTGATGAGATCGGATAGAGAACCATCTAATTGCTTGACGGCAATATTCATAGCTTTATCCGTTTTTGCTCTGATAATGTCCATGATCGCTTCAGCTTGTGTCAAATCTACACGTCCATTGAGAAAGGCTCGCTTGGTAAATTCACCAGGATCTGCCATTCTGGCTCCTTCTCGAATAGCTAATTGGAGGATTTCGTTAGTCACAGCAATCCCTCCGTGAGTGTTAATCTCAATCACATCTTCGCGTGTGAATGTTTTGGGAGAACGCATCGCTCCAATCATGACCTCATCTAGCACTTGGTTTGAATGAGGGTCTATAATGTGACCGTAGTTAAGTGTGTGGCTGGCAACCTTGCTTAAATCTTTTCCTTTGAAGATTTTTTGGGCAATCGCAAAGCTCTCTGTTCCACTTAGTCTAACAATGCCGATAGCTCCTTCACCAAGAGGAGTCGAGATAGCGGCAATCGTATCAAATTCTTTAGTAATCATCATTTATTCCTTATATAATGTATTCAAATGTACTCTCTATTCATTGTAACGCAAAACAATGCTTGTCGCAAGATTTTCACATGCTATTTTTAGTCAAGATAGCTCTTCATCATTTTTTCAACAAGATAAACTAAATAAAAAAGATTATTCGGTTATTCATTTGCAATATCAAATTATAATAGAAAAAATTAAGGATTTTTAACATTTTATCATAAAGAAAAAAGGAATATTCGGCTTTTAGAATTTTTGGTAAAAAATAATAATTTTACAAGAAAGTGGTTTCATTTTTTTGTGCTAAAGTTGCTAAATCATGGTATACTAGAAGCAGATTGATTAAAGGAGTAAAAATGGAAAACCTCAAAAAAATGGCAGGAATCAAAGCTGCAGAATATGTGAAAGATGGAATGGTAGTTGGTTTAGGCACTGGTTCGACTGCCTATTATTTTGTAGAAGAAATTGGCCGCCGTATCAAGGAAGAACAGTTAAATATTACTGCTGTCACTACTTCAAGTGAGACAAGCGAACAAGCTCGAAATTTGGGAATTCCATTGAAAGCGATTGATGAAGTAGCAGAAGTAGACGTGACAGTTGACGGAGCTGATGAAGTGGACGTTGACTTTAATGGTATCAAAGGTGGCGGTGGCGCCCTGCTTATGGAAAAGGTTGTTGCAACTCCAACAAAGACCTACATTTGGGTAGTGGATGAAAGTAAAATGGTTCATGAATTAGGTGCGTTCAAATTACCGGTAGAAGTGGTGCAATATGGTGCAGAACAGCTTTTTCGTCGCTTTGAACATGCAGGCTACAAACCATCATTTCGTGAAAAAGATGGCAAGCGCTATGTCACTGATATGCAGAATTTTATCATCGATCTTGACTTAGGTGTGATTGAAAATCCAGTTGAATTTGGGCGAGAATTAGATCATGTAGTCGGTGTTGTGGAACATGGACTCTTTAATCAAATGGTGGATATGGTCATTGTTGCTGGAAAAAATGGCGTGCAAATTTTAAAATCAACTAAAGCAAAATAAAAAGGAGAGTAAAATTTTATGTCACATGGAATTATCTTCATGTCGTTGTCATGGATTCAGACTGAATTGGTACTACATTAAATGCTGATTTTTATGAAAGTAAAAATGTTAGAGTATATAAATAAGTTGTTCTAACAAATGTCACAAATAGCTTAATATTTCACTACCCTTACAGACAAAATGCTAAAAGGGAAATAAATGATAAGAGTGAGGAGAAATGATATGAATTTAATGGGTAAAATTAACGAAACAGCACAGTTTTTAAAAGACAAAGGAATTACTGTACCAGCATTTGGCTTGATTCTCGGATCTGGTTTGGGAGAATTAGCTGGTGAGATTGAAAATGCTGTCAGTATTGACTATGCAGATATTCCCAATTGGGGTCGCTCAACAGTAGTGGGGCATGCCGGTAAATTGGTCTATGGTGATTTAGCAGGTCGGAAAGTATTAGCTTTGCAAGGACGATTCCATTTTTATGAAGGAAATCCGATGGAAGTGGTGACATTCCCTGTTCGTGTGATGAGAGCACTAGGCTGTGAAGGTGTTATTGTCACAAATGCTGCTGGAGGAGTTGAATATGGTCCCGGCACTTTAATGGCTATTTCAGATCATATCAATTTAACTGGACAAAATCCTCTAATTGGAGCGAATTTAGACGAATTTGGACCACGCTTCCCAGATATGTCTGATGCTTATACAAAAGTTTATCGTGAAAAAGCGCATGCTGTAGCCGAAAAATTAGGTGTTGACTTGAAAGAAGGAGTTTATCTGGGTGTTACCGGTCCAACCTATGAAACGCCAGCTGAAATCCGCGCTTTCCAAACCTTAGGAGCTAGCGCTGTCGGTATGTCAACTGTTCCAGAAGTAATTGTGGCAGCCCACTCAGGCTTGAAAGTATTGGGAATTTCTGCTATCACCAATTTTGCAGCTGGTTTCCAAAGCGAGCTAAACCATGAAGAAGTGGTGGAAGTGACTGAACGAATCAAAGAAGACTTCAAAGGACTTGTAAAAGCAATCCTTGCAGAATTGTAAAAATAACTAAAATTTAGAAGAAAAGGAGAGTGGAGCTTGCTTTATTTTCGCTTTTCTATAATCAATTAAAACGAAAGGAATAAAACCTGTACAAAATCCATTCTGAAAAGAAAAAGTTTTTAAGAAATTGATAACTTTGATTGTTTTTGATTCAGATTTTTACGGGTTTGGTATCTTAATTATGTCAATCCATATTGCAGCAAAACCAGGCGAAATCGCTGATAAAATTTTACTACCTGGAGATCCACTTCGTGCTAAATTTATTGCCGAAAATTTCTTAGAAGATGCTGTGTGTTTCAATGAAGTTCGCAACATGTTTGGTTATACAGGGACTTATAAAGGTCATCGTGTTAGTGTGATGGGAACTGGAATGGGAATTCCGTCCATTTCTATCTATGCGCATGAATTGATTGTGAACTACGGTGTGAAACGTTTAATTCGTGTAGGAACTGCTGGTTCGTTGAATAAAGATGTTCATGTACGTGAATTGGTGTTGGCGCAAGCAGCAGCGACAAATTCAAATATCATTCGTAATGATTGGCCTCAATATGATTTTCCGCAAATTGCAAGTTTTCATCTGTTGGATAAGGCTTATCATATTGCTAAGGGATTTGGTATGACAACGCATGTTGGAAATGTCCTATCATCAGATGTTTTCTATTCAAACTATGGTGAAAAAAATATCGAACTTGGTAAAATGGGGGTTCTGGCTGTGGAAATGGAAGCGGCAGCTCTTTATTATTTAGCTGCTCAATATAATGTTGAAGCACTCGGTATTATGACTATTTCAGATAGCTTGGTGAATCCAGATGAAGATACAACAGCAGAAGAACGACAAACGACTTTCACAGATATGATGAAAGTCGGCTTAGAAACGATTATTTCAGAGTGATGCTTGGAAATTTAGATCTAAAAGAAGAGATAGTGTATGCTATTTCTCGCTATGATTATGCTCATGCCTATAAATTAGCTCAAAGATTGAACGATGCAGGATCAAAGCTAATTGAACTTTTGTATATTATGGCAGAACGGAGAGAGTTAAATATCCGCCCTGCTATGGAATGTCAGTTGGAAATTAGAAATGATTTTCAACTTTTTTGTCATGAGTCTGAGGAAGATGAGCAATTAGCAAATTATCTCTATGATTTAGAAGCGAAGCTTAAAAATGAACAAGTGATTGATTTTATTCGTGCCGTTAGTCCAGCTATTTATAGGATTTTTATGCGTTTGATCAAGATGGAAATTCCTGATATTGAATCTTATATTCATAATTCTCGAGAAGCGAGTTACGATCGTTGGAATTTTGAAAAGATGAAAAATACAGGGCACCCCATTTTGAGCACTTTTCATGCCGAAAGCACTGTTCATTCTTCCAGTCTAGCCAGTTTGATTTTGCTACTGGATTTGTCAGAGCAAGTCAAAATAATGGTCAAAGAGTTGCGAAAGTTGGAGAAATCTGTTCGAAATCCTTTGGCACATTTGATTAAGCATTTTGATGAAGAAGAATTGTACTCCACTACCGGGTTTTCTTCTCAATTTTTTATGGAAATATTGATTTTGCTAGCACAAGCAACCGGTATCACTTATGATAAAGAGCAGTTTTATTTTGATCGTGTTAATCAAGTCATCAAAACGTTTCTTGATTAAATGTTTCATTCCATTATAAAATCCCATACAAGAAATTTAATGGCTTGTATGGGATTTTTAATTATTTAGATGAAGAACTTGATTCTTCTGTCGATGAGGAAGAACTGTTACTACTCGTTGATTCAAATTGTTCCGGATGAAGAGCTCGATAACTTGGTGAATTGAACAAATCAACAGTTGAATTTCCACCGCGTTTGCTATAAAGACTTGTAGATTCGGTGTCTTTTTTCTTCTCAATGGACAATAATGATTTAAGTGAATTAGTGTAAGAATAGTCTTTAGGATTCACTTTTCCTAAATTATTTCCTTTGTAGAAGCGAAGCAAGTCTCCTGTTTGAATCAAGTCACTCATCTTCAACTGTTCATTAGTTGTGTTGCGAATTTTTTCAAGTTCTGCTTTGGTTGTTTCATCAGGATTGGTAATTTCTTGCCCTGTTTCAGTATAGTAAGTACGTCCACTGTAGCTTGTATACTTAGGAGTCACGAAATAATTTGATGAACGAAAGGCAACAGTTTGTTGATGTTTGGGTGACAATAAGTCTTGTCCAACTTGTAAGTATTGTTTGGAGTCAATACCGAGCAAATGTTCCAAAGTAGGTAAGAGGTCAATCTGTCCTCCGTAAGTATTGACAATTTTTCCTTTTGTCATTCCAGGAATCACTACCATGTAAGGAACTCTTTGGAGCATCGCATTGTCATAGCTAGACCAAGTTTCAGAGTTTTTGCCAAGTAGTGGTGCAAGTGATGGATTGCGAGAATTTGAAATACCGTAGTGATCTCCGTACAGTACGATAATGGAATTTTCGTAAAGTCCAGACGCTTTCAAATAATCAAAGAATGATTTAACCGCAGAATCCAGATAATTTGCTGTTGCAAAATAGCCGTTAATGGTTTCATCTTTTGTTGTCGCAAGCGGGAAGCCAGTCTCATCACCAATCAAACTAGTAGTGTAAGGATAGTGATTAGAAACGGTGATATATTTTGCATAGAAAGGTTGTTGCAAATGTTCAAGATATTTAATGGAATCTTTGAACATAATCTTATCATTCAGACCATATTGGAAAGAGTTGGTCTTATTTTGTTTGGAGAAATAAGCTGCATCAAAGAAATAATTATATCCCCATTGTTTGTAGGTGGTATTTCGATTCCAGAAGCTACCAGCATTTCCATGGAAAACAGCACTAGAATTATAACCGTTTTTTGAAAGGATGTATGGAGCAGCTTGCTGCGTGTTTGTGCCGCCATAGTTTACCATGTAAGAACCTTGATTGAGACCGAATAAACCAGTTTCTAGCATAGTTTCGGCATCAGAAGTCTTCCCGGCTTTGACTTGATTAAAGATATTGGAGAAGGATAAAGTTGAATTTGAATGGTAAAGTGAGTTAAGGAAAGGTGTTACTTCATATTCTTTACCCTCAGATTTCAATTTATAATCAATCAGGAATTGTTGGAAACTTTCTAAGTGAAGGTAGATGACATTTCTTCCTTTAGCAATACCATAATATTCTTTATTTGGCTCCGCATAGTGTGACTTGACATATTCTTCAACAGGCTTCAAATCATTTGCACTTGCTTTGGAGCGTTCTTTATTGGCACTGTATGTTTGATTGGCGCTATACCCAAGAAAAGCAGGTAAGCCCAATGCACGGACAACATAATAATTTGAAAACCCGCGCGTTAACAATTCAGGTCGGTCAATTTCTGCTAAAAAGAGGTTGGCAGAAAAGAGCATACTAGATAGTGCGGTAATGGCAAAGCTAGCTCGCTTATTAAAAGAACGGTCATCCAATCGAATCCATTTTTTATAAAAAAGAAAACCTAAAATTGGAAAATCAATGATGTAAATCAAATCACTCACTCTAAATAATTCAAGCGCAGCTTCTCCTAGACCGGCAGAAACACTGCTTGAAGCCAGCATAGTATTGACAGTGACAAAATCACTAAACTCTCGATAATAGATGGAGTTTGAAATGAGCCAAACAAACAATAAAGTGTAAAGAGAAAGGGCTAGAATATAAAAAATCTTGGTTTTCTTAATGTAAAGCGCTAGCCCAATTAATAACAACCCTAATGGGATAGGATTGATCATAGCGAGAAAGACTTGATATGCACCTTGAATATCAAGATTAAAATCAACAGAATAGGCCCACATGGTTTTAAGCCAATAAAGAGTCAGTAAGGTCAAGACAAAACCTAGTCTTGTACTCATGAAGTTGAGTATCTTCCTAGTCATATTTTTCACAAATTGTACTTCCTTGTCTTATTTCCTAAAATTTTCACTATTAAGTATAACATATTTTCGTTTTAAGTAGGTAATTTAAAATGTCGCATTTGCTTTTATCAGATAAAAAACAGAGTAGAACTTTTATAGACTGAAAATAAATAGAAGTTTTACAAATCACCATTTTCTTGCAATCATTTTGTAATAAGCAGTACATTTTTTTGAGAAAATTCATAACATTTGATATAATAGAGTTTATGAAACAGCTTACGATTCCTTCTTACACCGAAAAAAAGATAAAAAAAGGACAATTTGTTTTAGAAAAACAAGATTTCCCTTCTCTTCCTTTTCATGATCAAGCCGTAGAATTGGCAAATACAAAAGGACAATTTATAGGCATCGGATACTTATCGGAGCAAAACAAAGGGATTGGGTGGTTTATTTCACATAAGAAAGTAACTTTAGATGTCTCGTTTTTCTGTCAGCTATTCCAATGTGCTAAAGAAAAGCGACAAGTTTATCAACAATCTGAAGAGACGACAGCTTACCGTCTTTTTAACCAAGAAGGAGATGGATTTGGCGGTTTTACAATAGATTTGTATCAAGACTATGCTGTCTTTTCTTGGTATAATCTCTTTGTTTACGAAATGAAAGAGACCGTTGTTCAAGCGTTTCAACACGTTTTCCCAGAAGTTGCAGGAGCGTATGAGAAAATTCGATTTAAGGGATTAGATGTTGAGTCTGCTCATTTGTATGGGCAGGAGGCTTCGGCTTTTTTCACTATTTTAGAAAATGGTGTTCGGTATCAAGTCTTTCTAAACGATGGCTTGATGACAGGAATTTTCCTTGACCAGCATGAGGTTCGTGGTAGCCTGGCAGATGGTCTAGCAACTGGCAAGTCTCTATTAAATATGTTTTCTTACACGGCAGCTTTTTCGGTTGCGGCAGCCATAGGAGGAGCAAGTCAGACGACCTCTGTCGATTTAGCAAAACGGAGTCGTGAGCTATCTGAAGCACATTTTAAAGAGAATGGTTTGGATCTGAGTCATCATACATTTTTTGTGATGGATGCGTTTGACTACTTTAAATATGCAAAGCGACATGGTCTGACCTATGATGTGATTGTTTTAGACCCGCCGAGTTTTGCAAGAAATAAAAAACAAACTTTTTCAGTGGCTAAGGACTATCATAAGTTGATTGCTCAGTCTTTAGAAATTTTAAATCCTCACGGAATGATTATTGCTAGTACGAATGCCGCAAATATTTCACGTAGTAAGTTTAAAAAAGAAATTGAAAAAGGTTTTGCAGGAAGCAAGCACCGTTATCTGAAAGAATACGGTTTGCCAGCAGATTTTACTTATAATAAGAAAGATGAAAGAAGTAATTACCTCAAGGTATTTACCATTAAGGTGGACAAATGAAATTAGTCGTATCAGTGATGCCTAAAAATTTAGAAGAAGCGCAAAATATTGATAGTTTGCGCTATAATGACGCGGATATTATTGAATGGCGCGCTGATTTTTTAGCAAAAGATGATATTCTGACTGTTGCGCCTGCTATTTTTGAAAAATTTGCTGGTCGTGAATTGATTTTCACTCTGAGAACAATTGGGGAGGGTGGAAAGATTGAATTGACGGATGATGAATATATTTCTATCATTAAGGAAGTTTCAACAATATATCAACCCGATTATATTGATTTTGAATATTTTTCTCATAAAGATAGATTTGAGGAAATGTTGGATTTTCCAAATCTTGTTTTGAGTTATCACAATTTTGAAGAAACGCCTGAAAATATGATGGAAATTTTATCCGAATTGACCAGTTTGACTCCAAAAGTAGTAAAAGTTTCTGTTATGGCGCATAGTGAGCAAGATGTACTGGATTTGATGAACTATACGCGTGGCTTTAAAACATTGAATCCAGATCAGGATTTTGTGACGATTTCTATGGGACAAATTGGAAAAATTTCACGAATAACAGCGGATTTGACAGGCTCAAGCTGGTCTTTTGCTAGTTTAGATGAGTCTAGTGCTCTAGGGCAAATTTCTCTTGCTAATATGAAACAAATTCAGGAGATTTTGAATGAAAATTGACGGCTATACTCGTTTAGCGGCAGTTGTTGCCAATCCAATCAAACATAGTATTTCTCCTTTTATTCATAATGCGGCATTTGAGCAAGCGGGCGTTAATGGAGTTTATGTAGCTTGGGAAATTTCAGAAGATGACTTGAAAACGACTGTTGAAAATATTCGCCGCTATAATATGTTTGGAATTAATTTGTCTATGCCTTATAAACAGGCTGTGATTCCTTTTTTAGATGAGCTCACACCGGCTGCACAGATGATAGGGGCAGTGAATACTGTCGTAAATCAAAACGGGAAATTAATTGGTTATAATACAGATGGTAAGGGATTTTTTATGAGCTTGCCATCTTTTGTCATCAAAGGCAAAAAAATGCTTATACTTGGGGCTGGTGGAGCTGCAACAGCCATTATTGTACAGGCTGTTTTAGAAGGTGCTGATGAGATTTTTGTGTTTACGAGGAAAACTTCTTTTGAGCGTGTTTTACAGCAAATGAAACAAATTCAGCAGGCAGCTAGCACGAAAATTTCAGTGTTACCATTAGAACAAAGAGAATTATTGCAAGAAAAGCTTAATACTTCCGCTTTGTTGGTCAATGGGACCAGTCTAGGGATGGACGAAAAGACATCACCCGTACCTAGCACTATTCGTTTATCAAAATCACTCCTTGTGGCGGATGTGATTTATCAGCCATTTGAAACACCATTTTTAAAATGGGCAAAAAAACAAAATGTGCAAGTCGTTAATGGTTTAGGTATGCTACTGTATCAAGCCGCGGAAGCATTTAAATTGTGGACAGGAAAAGATATGCCAACTAAGGAAATTTGGCAGGCATTGGAACAGGAGTACAATTAAGGAGTTGCCTATGAAGTTAAATGTGAACCTCCCCAATCATCCTTACGATATTGTCATTGAAAAGGGGATTTTAGCAAAGGCTGGAGAATGGCTGGCAAGTTTGTGGTCAGCTCAAAAGCTTGTTGTCATCACCGATAATCATGTGGCAAGTCTATATGCCGAAACAGTCAAACGTAGTTTAGAGCTTGCAGGTTTTGAAGTATTTGTGTTTAATTTTCTGGAAGGTGAAGCCAGTAAAAATTTAACAACAGTTACTAACGTTTATGAATTTTTAGCAAAAGTTGGATTGACCCGTAGCGATGGTATTGTAGCCTTAGGAGGTGGCGTGGTTGGTGATTTAGCTGGTTTTGCTGCTTCAACTTATATGCGGGGTGTTCATTTTGTACAGATACCGACTAGTTTGACTGCTCAAGTAGATTCTTCAATCGGTGGGAAAACGGGTGTCAATACACCGTGGGCAAAGAACATGGTGGGAACTTTTACTCAGCCAGATGGAGTTCTGATCGATCCAGATGTTTTAAAAACTTTGGGACAACGGGAGCTGATTGAAGGTATGGGAGAAGTTATCAAGTATGGTTTAATTGAAGATGTAGAGTTGTGGAAGGAACTGGTTGATATGGACGGTAGTCCAGAGTCTATTTTAGAGCACGCAGAAAGTATCATTTATCATTCTTGCAATGTCAAACGCAAATTAGTAGTAGAAGATGAACTTGATAATGGAGTGCGTCTTTATCTAAATTTTGGGCATACTATTGGTCATGCAGTAGAAGCGACTGCAGGTTATGGAAAAGTCATGCATGGAGAAGCTGTTTCTATTGGAATGGTCCAGGTTGCGCGCGTGGCAGAAAAAGAAGAACTAATGCCTAAGGGAATAACCACAGAGATTGAGAAGATGTGTTGTAAGTTTGGTCTCCCGACTGATTACCAACCTTGGCGTCAGGAAGAACTCTATCAAGCTTTACTTCATGATAAGAAAGCTAGAGGAAAGATAATTAAATTGGTTCTTGTTCCAAAATTGGGCACGGCAACCATTTATCAGATTCCTTTAGAAGAAATGAAGGATTATTTAGAAAAATAAGAGCTTAGTGTATATAAAATACGAGGTAACTAAATGAGATATTTAACTGCTGGGGAGTCACATGGGCCGCGTTTAACAGCTATCATTGAGGGAGTACCGGCTGGACTTCCTCTTACGACAGATTACATCAATTTAGAACTCAAACGCCGTCAGGGCGGATACGGTCGTGGAGCTCGCATGAAGATAGAGAGTGATAAAGTGGAAATTACTTCCGGTGTTCGTCACGGGCGAACCATGGGCGGGCCGATTACACTCAATGTGACGAATCTGGATCATCAAAAATGGTTGGACATTATGAATGTGGCAGATGTGAACGACAAAAAAAAAGAACTGCGTAAGATTACCAAGCCTCGCCCGGGTCATGCAGATCTGGTTGGAGGTATGAAGTACCGTTTTGATGACTTGCGCAATTCTTTGGAGCGATCTTCTGCACGTGAAACGACCATGCGGGTTGCAGTAGGAGCTGTTGCTAAGCGACTCTTAGAAGAAATTGGAGTTGAAGTAGCCAGTCATATTGTAAGTTTTGGTGGTATTGATGTTGAAATTCCGGAAAATTTGACCGTTTCTGAAATCAAGAAACGTGCTCGTCAGTCAGAAGTTTCGATTGTCAACCCAGAACGGGAAGAGGAAATCAGATCCTATATTGATCAGATAAAGAAAGATGGCGATACCATTGGTGGAATTGTTGAAACCATTGTCGGTGGTGTGCCAGTTGGACTAGGTTCTTATGTTCAGTGGGATAGGAAATTAGATGCTAAAATTGCTCAAGGAGTAGTTTCTATTAATGCATTTAAAGGTGTGGAATTTGGGATTGGTTTTGAAGCAGGGCGGCTTAAGGGCAGTCAGGTTATGGATGAAATACTCTGGTCTAAAGAGGATGGCTTTACTCGTCGTACCAATAATCTTGGTGGTTTTGAGGGTGGCATGACTAACGGAGAGCCTATCATAGTACGCGGAGTGATGAAGCCGATACCAACTCTCTATAAACCACTTATGAGTGTTGATATTGAAACACACGAACCTTACAAGGCAACAGTAGAACGGAGTGATCCGACTGCTTTGCCAGCTGCTGGTGTAGTAATGGAAGCTGTTGTTGCAACAGTACTTGCAACGGAGATCTTGGAGAAATTTTCTTCGGATAACCTAGACGAATTAAAAGAAGCAGTTCAACAATACCGTGATTATGTGAAAGGTTTTTAATGCTTACTTATATTTGTACCATGTTACTCGTAGGACTGTTTGCGGGGATTTTGGGGGCTTTATTAGGACTTGGAGGCGGAATTGTTATCACGCCTGTACTCACTCTCTTATTTGGAGTAGACATTAAGTATGCGGTAGGAGCTTCTATTATTGCAGTTTTAGCAACTAGTTCAGGCTCTGCTATTGCTTATCTTAAAGATGATATGCTCAATCTACGGATTGCTATGTTTTTAGAAATTTTTACAACTTTAGGCGCCTTTGTAGGTGCGGTGTTATCAGTGATAACAGATTCACAGTTTCTTTTTTTACTTTATGGAGCTCTTATGCTCTTTCAAGCATTTAATATGTACCAGAAAATTCGTTCTAAAAAAGAAGAGCATTTACCTAGTCAAAATGATGCTATTGCTGAAAAACTAAATCTCAGTGGGGAATATTTTGATAAAGGCTTAAATCGGACGATTAAATACCAAGTAGCTAATGTTCCAGGTGGTTCCGTTGTTATGTTTTTTGCAGGCGTTATGTCGGCTCTCTTAGGCATTGGCGCAGGCGCCTTTAAAGTCTTAGCTATGGATACGGTGATGAAAATGCCTTTAAAAGCTAGTTCAGCAACCGCTAATTTTATGATGGGAGTTACAGGAACTGCTTCAGCCATCTTTTATCTTTTTGTAGGACAAATCAATCCGGTATTAGTGACACCAATCGCCTTAGGTGTTCTAGTCGGATCTTTTATCGGAAGCCGCATCATGCCATATGTGCCTGTAAAAGTTTTGCGATGGATTTTTCTTGTTGCTTTGTTAGCTCTTGGTATGCAAATGTTTATACGAGGTATGAAATGACAGATAAGATGCGAGAAGAAAAAGAGCAGCTGGATTTGGTAATGGGGAAAATTCTTCGCGTAGGAATTTTACTGTCCCTTATTTTTATGTTCCTTGGTCTGATTTTTTACTTTTTTAGTGGGCAGCAGGTGATTTCTTTAGGGAATTTAGAACAGTTTAATCCAGTTGACTACGTGAAGAGCCATTCCATTTTTGATGCAGTAACGTTTATGCTACTAGGATCTTTTATGCTTATTTTGACACCAATTTTTCGAGTGATTTCGACATTTATCATTTTTTTGAAAACAAAAGATAAAATGTATATGATTTTCACAGCGATTGTTATGATTATTATTTTGGTGTCGATTGTTCTAGGGTTTATCATTGAACCAAAGTAAAGGAGTGAGCATGGAAAAGAAAGTTATTTACATTGCAGGTCTTGGTTTGATTGGATCATCAATCGCACTTGGAATTCGACGTGGTCATCCAAACTATATCATATTAGGCTATAATCGTGGAGAAGAGTCAAGAAAGATCGCCCTTGAAAAAGGCTTAGTGGATAAAGTGACCAACCAGTTTGCTGAATTTGCTCCTCTGGCAGATGTGATTATTCTTGCTATCCCTATCAAGCAAACGATTGAGTTTATCCGGCAATTAGCCACTCTAGATTTAAAAAAAGCTGTTATTATCTCAGATGTAGGCTCTACCAAAGCTGAAATTGTAACTGCTGCTGAAGAAGCTCTAAGGGAGAAAGATATCCGATTTGTAGGTGCGCATCCTATGGCAGGTAGTCATAAAACGGGTGCTCGTGCAGCAGATGTGAATCTGTTTGAAAATGCCTATTATATTTTTACTCCGTCTCATTTGACGAAAGATGGCACGATAGAGGAAATGAAAGATCTCTTATCGGGTTTGCATGCTCGGTTTATCGAGATTGATGCCAAAGAGCATGATGATGTAACTAGCCAAATTAGTCATTTTCCGCATATTCTAGCTTCGAGCCTTATGGATCAAGCAGCTGCATATACTCAACAGCACGAAATGACACAACATTTCGCTGCTGGAGGCTTTCGTGATATGACGCGGATTGCAGAGAGTGAGCCAAGCATGTGGACTTCGATTTTGTTGACCAATCCAGATGCTATTTTAGAGAGAATAGAGGATTTTAAGAAGCGATTAGATATTATTTCAAGTGCTATTCAGAATAAAAATGAAGATCTAATTTGGAAATTTTTTCAACATGGGCGACAGGTCCGAAAAGCTATGGAAATTCATAAACGAGCTGGTGTGGATAGCTTTTATGACATTTTCATCAATGTTCCTGATGAAGAAGATGCTATTTTAGGTATCCTAGAACTTCTAAGAGGAACGTCCATTGTTAACATTCACATCAACGAAGAAAATCGTGAAGACATTAACGGAATTCTCCAAATCACCTTTAAAAATCGTGAAGATTTGGAAAAATCTGCTAAAATAATAAGAGAAAAGACACATTATCCAGTCTTTTTAGATTAAGGAGGAAGACTATGTCAAATATTTATGATTTAGCAAATGAACTTAGCCGTACTCTGCGTGACCTTCCTGAGTACAAAGCTGTTGTCGAAAGTAAAAAAGCAGTAGATGCTGATAGTGAAGCGAAAGCTCTTTTAAAGGATTATCTAGCTTTTCAACAAGAATTGCAAGCGATGGCACAATCAGGTCAAATGCCCACGCAAGAAGTACAAGATAAGATGAAATCCTTTGGGGAAAAAATTCAAGTAAATCCTGCTCTGACTGAATTTTTCAACAAACAACAGCAATTATCTATTTACTTGGCGGACATTGAACGTATCATTTTTGATCCAGTTCAAGAATTGCTAAAATAAACAATATACACAGGTTGGCTGATTCAAATTTTGAATCAGCTTTTTTGGTCAGGGCGAATAAACCTTGTAAAACAAGTCTCTTCCAGAAATATGTGAATTTTCTGCATGTTTTTGGAAAATGCTTGTTTTTTAATGATTTCTGAGTATAATGAATTATATCTACTGGACAAATTTTCAGTATATTATCAACTATTAGACACCTATTTGAGATATCCAGCCATTGTAGGACGTGAGGGAATTCTGGAACAAGTTCAACTTAACTTAACAGAAGAAGAAAATGAAAATTAGCTCGTTCTGCACAATTCATCAAGCAAAAATTTTTAGAAAGTTTATCGTCTTAAGAGGTTGAGGAAAAGTAGAATCTGAAGAAATGAAGTCTTCTCCCACTCACTTTTGTTTCCCTCCTTTTTTTATGGTACAATATGTAAAAAGGATCAGGTATGAGGTTTTCTATGCAATTACGAACAAAGGCAAGTGGGTTAGCAGGGTGCATTCATGTGCCAGGGGATAAGTCTATTAGTCATCGCTCAATTATATTTGGTAGTTTAGCTAAAGGAGTCACAACGATTCATGATATTTTGCGAGGGGAAGATGTTCTATCCACCATGCAAGTCTTTCGCGATTTAGGTGTTCGGATTGACGATGATGGCGATGTAGTAACGATTCACGGGGTGGGTTTTGCTGGCCTTAAAGCTCCTACAAATACACTGAACATGGGAAATTCTGGTACTTCCATTCGCTTGATTTCGGGCGTACTGGCTGGACAGGATTTTGCAGCAACAATGGTTGGCGATGATAGCTTATCGAAACGTCCTATGGATCGTGTAACAATTCCTCTCCGTCAAATGGGAGTCCAAATCGCTGGGCAAACCAATCGTGACCTGCCACCGCTTACGATTCATGGAAATAAGACCTTACAACCAATTCATTATACATTACCTGTGGCTTCTGCTCAGGTTAAGTCTGCTTTGATATTTGCTGCTTTGCAAGCTCGAGGTGAATCCGTCATTCTTGAAAAAGAGATGACCCGTAACCATACAGAAGATATGATTGAGCAGTTCGGTGGTCAGATTTTTATCAATGGTAAGGAAATTCGTATTCAGGGTGGACAAGAGTTTATAGGACAGAATGTTGTAATACCAGGAGATATTTCTAGTGCAGCTTTCTGGTTGGTGGCAGGACTTATTGTTCCAAATTCTAAGATTATTTTGAAAAATGTTGGAATCAATGAAACGCGGACTGGCATTTTGGATGTCATTCAAGCAATGGGTGGGAAGTTAAGTGTGGCGGATATAGACAATATTGCTAAGTCTGCAACTATGACGGTGGAAACATCTGAATTAGTTGGCACAGAAATTAGTGGAGAAATTATCCCACGCTTGATTGATGAATTGCCCATCATTGCACTTTTAGCTACTCAAGCTAAAGGGCAAACGGTCATTCGTGATGCAGAGGAACTAAAAGTAAAAGAAACAGACCGTATTCAAGTTGTGGCAGATACACTAAATAGCATGGGAGCCGATATTACTCCGACAGAGGATGGCATGATCATCAAAGGGGAAAGCCCTTTTCATGGTGCTAAAGTGAATACATTTGGCGATCATCGAATTGGTATGATGGCAGCTATTGCAGCTCTTTTGGTAAACGATGATCAAGTAGAACTGGAACGAGCCGAAGCTATCAATACGAGTTATCCGAATTTCTTTCATGATTTGGAGGATTTACTTCATGCCTAAAATTTTGATTGGTTTCATGGGGGCTGGAAAATCAACAATTGCTAGCTTGTTAGATGAGAATTTTATTGATATGGATGAGTTTTTGTCAGAAAAACTAGAGATGCCGATTAAAGAATATTTTGAGCGGTATGGTGAAGAAGCTTTTCGACAAAGAGAAAGTGAATTATTAAAAGAATTGCTGCAGTCAGAACAAGTCATCTCAACCGGTGGCGGAATCGTAAGCAGTATTCAAAATCGCAAGTTATTAAAACAAAATCCTGAAAACATTTATTTGAAAACGGATTTTGAGACACTTTACCAGCGCCTTGAAGAAGATCAGAAACACCAGCGCCCGCTTTATTTGAACAATAGCAAAGCTGATTTAAAAAGTCTTTTTAATCAACGTCAGGCTTGGTATGAAGAAGTAGCTACAAAAGTTATTGATGTGACTACTTTGACACCAAAACAAATTGTGGAGGTGTTGCAATGAAAATTGGATTTTTAGGTCCGAAAGGGTCTTTTTCTCATCATGTGGCACAAGAAGCCTTTCCAGCAGATACTTTAGTTGCTTTTGAAAATATCACAGATGTTGTAAAGGCTTATGAAATAGGTGAAGTAGATTATTCTGTGGTGCCGGTTGAAAATTCAATTGAAGGCAGTGTCCATGAAACATTGGATTATCTTTTTCATCAGGCTGCCATTTATGCTGTGGCGGAAGTTGTACAACCGATACAACAACAGCTATTGGCTACAGCAACTGAGAAGCCAGTAGAAAAAATCTTTTCTCATCCGCAGGCAATTGCGCAAGGCAAAAAATATATCCGTCAGCATTATCCACAAGCTAAAATCGAAATAACAGCTAGCACAGCTTATGCAGCCCGTTTTGTGGCTCAACATCCTGAAGAAAATTATGCAGCCATTGCTCCTAAAACTGCAGCCAGTGAATATGATTTGCAGATTATTGCAGAGGATATTCAAGAAATGGATGAGAATTTCACTCGTTTTTGGTTGCTTGGACAGTCAATCTCGGATTTGCCATTGTATCCGAAGGAAAAGAAAATGACGCTCGCTTTAACTTTGCCAGATAATCTACCTGGTGCTTTATACAAAGCCCTTGCAACTTTTGCATGGCGGGGAATTGATTTGACAAAGATTGAAAGCCGTCCATTGAAGACAGCCTTGGGAGAATATTTTTTCATTGTGGATATCAATAATGAAAAAGCGAATTTGGTATCATTTGCGATAAAAGAGTTAGAAACAATTGGTATTACTTATAAAATTTTAGGAAATTATACTGTTTATACCATTTCAGAAAAGTAGATTGGAGAAATCATGGGTAAAAAATCTGATAATCTCAGCCACCATGAGCAGTTGAGACTGGACTATCTTTACAAAAATATCCATTATTTAAATGAACGCGAGAAAAAAGAGTATCAATATCTTCTTAGCAAGCAAGAAGGAAACCAAACAATAGAGCCAGCTCGAGCAGTGAGAAGTAACTTTTCTGACCAACAGGTTCCTGAGAATTTTGGCTATACTGAACAAGGATTACCTCAATATCCAGAAAGAAGTCGCCGTAGTAAACGAGCTAAAATTGAACGCATACCAAATTATACAACCGAAAATGTAGAAAATCCGCCCAAGCCTAAAAAGGAAAAACGACATAGAAAATTACGTGTGAAGCGGATTCTAGGTTGGTTAGCACTTATTGTGGTGTTGATTATTGGAGGGATGCTTTTTATGTTTATAAAAGGCTTGAACACCTCTAAAAGCAATCCAAATGCAAAAGCTGCTCAAACAGAGATTTTTCATGGGAAAGATACAAAAGACGGCGTGAATATACTTATTTTGGGTACAGATGGACGAATTGGACAATCTTCTTCTGAAACGCGGACAGATTCGATCATGGTCTTAAATGTCGGTGGAAAAAATAAAAAAATGAAACTCGTCAGTTTCATGAGGGACACGCTCGTTCACATTGATGAAGTCAGCCAAGGATCGGGTTATGATCAAAAGTTAAATGTAGCGTATGCCATTGGAGAGCAAAATAAGAATCAAGGCGCTGAATTAGTACGCCAAGTGTTAAAAGATAACTTTGATATTGACATTAAATATTATGCCTTGGTTGATTTTTCGACCTTTGCAACAGCGATTGATACACTTTTTCCAAATGGTGTTGAAATGAATGCGAACTTTTCAACTATCAATGGCGAAAAAGTGAGTGAAGTTCGGGTGCCGGATGATCTTAATATGAAAGACGGCGTGGTTCCAGAGCAGACGATTAAGGTTGGCAAACAACGAATGGACGGTCGTACGCTTTTGAATTATGCGCGTTTCCGTAAAGATGATGAGGGAGATTTTGGACGTACCCGTCGCCAGCAAGAGGTGATGAGTGCGATTATTCAGCAAATAAAAGACCCAACGAAACTGTTCACAGGATCTGAAGCACTTGGAAAAGTCTTTGCGTTAACTTCGACAAATATTCCCTATAGCTTTTTACTAACACATGGCTTATCTTCTCTTACCAATGCTCGTAATGGTGTTGAAAAGATGACTATTCCTAAAAATGGTGATTGGATAGATGCTTATGATATGTATGGTGGTCAAGGCTTGCTTGTTGATTTTGAAGCTTATAAGACTAAATTAGCAAAACTTGGACTCAGATAATGATATAATAGAAAGTGATAATTCTGTCGCTTTCTTTTTTTGGGAAATGGCAGAGCAGATAGAAAGAGAAAATATGTTAAAAAAGAATGATGTGATAGAAGTTGAAATTGTAGATTTGAGTCATGATGGTGCAGGAATAGCTAAGGCAGAAGGGTTGGTTTTCTTTGTAGAAAATGCCTTACCAAGTGAAAAAATCCTTATGCGGGTTCTCAAGGTCAATAAAAAAATCGGCTTTGGTAAAGTAGAGGAGTTTCTTCGCACTTCAGACCAGCGTAATGAGAATCTTGATATGGCTTATCTGCGTACGGGAATTGCGGACTTGGGACATCTGAGCTATCCATCC
This sequence comes from Streptococcus sp. AS20, assembly GCF_000524255.1. Taxonomy (NCBI): domain Bacteria; kingdom Bacillati; phylum Bacillota; class Bacilli; order Lactobacillales; family Streptococcaceae; genus Streptococcus; species Streptococcus sp. AS20. The sequence goes on from NZ_JANS01000005.1 coordinate 22,621, forward strand.
CAGCTGGCCTTCAAACGCAAGCAAGTCAAAGACAGTCTCTATAAGATTGCTGGTTTGTCCAATGTTGAAGTGTCGCCGACACTTGGTATGGAGCAGCCGCTGGGCTACCGCAATAAGGCTCAAGTGCCTGTCCGCCGTGTCAATGGCCAGCTGGAAACAGGATTTTTCCGTAAAAATTCCCATGACCTCCTGCCGATTGAAGATTTCTATATTCAGGATCCAGTCATTGACCAAGTTATCCTCTTTACACGTGACTTGCTCCGTCGCTTTGACCTTAAACCTTACGATGAGCAGGAAAAGACTGGTCTCATTCGCAATCTAGTTGTTCGCCGTGGCCATTATTCAGAGGAAATCATGGTAATTCTAGTGACAACTCGGCCTAAAATATTCCGAGTGGAGCAGTTGATTGAACGTTTGACAGAGGCTTTCCCAACTATCAAGTCCATCATGCAGAATATCAACGACCAGCCGGGCAATGCGATTTTCGGATGGGAATTTCGGACACTTTATGGATACGACTATATCACAGATCGCATGCTGGATAATGACTTCCAGATTGCTGCGCCAGCCTTTTACCAAGTTAATACTGAGATGGCAGAAAAACTTTATCAGACAGCTATTGACTTTTCCGAGCTGGCAGCAGATGATGTGGTGCTTGACGCTTACTCAGGCATCGGGACTATCGGTCTGTCAGTCGCTAAGCAGGTCAAGCAGGTCTATGGTGTAGAAGTGATTCCAGAAGCTGTCGAAAATAGCCAAAAGAATGCAGAAATCAACGGCATTACTAATACCCATTATGTTTGTGATTCAGCAGAAAATGCTATGGCTAACTGGAGTAAGCAAGACATCAAGCCAGACGTTATTCTGGTTGACCCACCACGAAAAGGCTTGACAGAAAGCTTCATCGAATCCAGTGTTAGTATGGAACCAAAGAAAATTATCTACATATCCTGCAACCCAGCAACCATGGCGCGTGACATCAAGCTCTACCAAGAACTGGGTTATAAACTGAAGAAAGTCCAGCCGGTTGACTTATTTCCTCAAACGCATCACGTCGAGTGTGTAGCTCTGCTGGTGAAAGAGTGAGAACCTTTTAGCGAAAGGGATTCTTGAAAGCCTTGATAACAGGGCTTTTTGCTTTATGGGGGAAGTATAAAATCTATAGCCGTACTTAAGTTTGTGGAAGTACTTGTAAGAAAGTGACTGATTTTATTCCTACAAACCCATAGGTGGGATGTTTGTTTTCATAGGCTAAAGGATAATATTTTTAACCTAGAATGTGTAAATTCGTGCTACATTGTGAAACAGATAATTTATACCTATTTTTTATAAATTGAATGTGATATAATTAGTTGTTTACAAAACTAGTAGATGAATTATTATCAATGGAGGATTGTATAATGAATTTTCAAGACTTTAAAGAAGGTATTTTTTCTCTCCGTACAAGAAGATTTGGTACGGTTGCTGAGTATATGATTAAGGCCCTGATTAAAGTAGATATGTCTGGGAACTTGGCTTATGATTTAACGGACTCATATTTGAATCGTATCGAAGTTAAATTTTCAACAGTGATGAGAAAAAATAAAGAGACTATCACTGAGAGTAATGTCATTCAACAAATTCTTAATTCTACAGTAGAGCATAGAATGATTGATAGCCATGATATTCTTACTGAAAAATTCGATTGTAATATTCAGCAGGTCAAAACTGTCGAGTTTGACATTTTATATTATGGGTTATTTTTCCAAGATAGGATTGCTATATTTCTAGTAAATAGTGAAGATGTATTCTCATTGCCTAATTATTCAGATAAACAACATCGTGGAAATGAAGGAGAAGGTCAGTTTCATCTAAACGAAAAAACAATCAAGTATCATCTCGATAATCATTTATATCGTTGGGTGAACTATGAAGAGCTTTATGATCTTCTGTTAACTTTACCAAACAAGTAAAGAATTTGCTTGACAATCACTGTGGGTTGAGGTATCATACACACGATTGAAAGGAAGAATATTATTTATGGAAAATATAATTTCTGATGCAACAAAGCGTAATTGGGATAGACTATCTGTTAATGCTGATGGAAAATTAAAGAGTTTTGCTAATAAACAAAAATCAATAAAACGAATAATTCCGGTTGAATACATAGCTGATGACATTATTTTTGATTTCATTAAAGAAGTTTCTGAAGTCTATGGTGATCTCAATATTCCAGATATTATCTACCATGTTGCTACTAATTTACTTCAAGATGCGAATATATATGAACGTAATACTGTTCAAGAAATTCTCCGTGACTTTGAAAACCAATTTTCTGTTAAGAATTTACAAATTGAGTCAAAAATTCCAAAGTTTACTAAGGATTCTGATATTCTTGGTGGCTTATATCAGAGCTTATTATCAGAAGGTGATAAAAATAAAAAAGGCTCATATTATACACCAAAAGAAATTGTCGATGATATGTTATCTGAGTTTGAACTAGATGAAGATTCTAACTTCTTAGATCCGTGTTGCGGTAGCGGGGCATTTTTAACGAGAGTGAAAACAGCCGACCCTACAAAATTATACGGGATAGAAAATGATCCCATTGGAGCATTCATTTCAAAGATTAATATATTACTAACATACAGAGATATTGAGTTCGTTCCTAATATAATTTGTAAAGATTTTTTAATTGCTAATAATCTTTTTGAAAATGAAACGAAATTTGATTTTATCGCAACGAATCCACCTTGGGGGAATAAGTCTAAGTCGGTCACGAATTTAATCAACTCTAAAGAATCTTTTGTACAATTTTTCGTTAAAGCCTATAATTTATTGAAAAATGAGGGGCAAATAAATTTTTTATTTCCAGAATCAATTCTTAATGTAAAATCTCATACAATAATACGAGATTTTATAATTTCGAATCATGATTTGAATGAGATCCATCAGTATAGTTCATCATTTACTGGCGTTATGACCAATTTTATAAGTATGAATTTTAAGAAGGGCGTCACTGTAACACAAATCAGGGTTCGAAGTAAAATGGAAGAGTTCTATGTTAGTTATTCTTCTTTTGAACATACTAAAAATAAAGTTTTTGCGCTTTTGAAACCACAAGAGGAAGCAGTTATTAAACAAGTTTTAGATCGCTCCGTCTATTCCTTGTCGAATAGTCAGTGGGCACTAGGTATTGTCACGGGAAACAATAAAGAATTGTTGAAGTCTTCCGAAGGGCCTTTACTGGAAAAGATCTATACCGGTAAAGAGATTGAAAAATTCAGACTTAGAGAAGCAAAGAAATATGTCTTATATGATAGGGATTCTTTTCAGCAGGTAGCGAAAGATGAAATTTATCGAGCCGATGAAAAGCTGGTCTATAAATTTGTTTCAAATAAGTTAATGTTTGCTTATGATGATTCGGCTAGTTTATTTTTAAATAGTGCTAATATTTTAATTCCTAATATTTTAGGAATGTCTACAAAAACTGTGTTAGCATTTTTGAATTCTAGCTTGTACCAGTTTATCTATGAGAAACTTTTTGGGGAACTTAAAGTTCTTAGAGGGAATTTATCTGAGTTGCCTTTTCCGCAGATTGATGAAGAAACTGATAAACTGCTAACCTCTTTAGTTGATGAAATTATCTATGATGGAAAAGATAAGCAAGAAGAAATTGACAATATTGTTTATGGAGTTTTTGATTTAGATAGTAAACGTATGCCTGTTTAATAGGCTAATTCGTTTCATAATTGATAATGCCGCCAATAATAAGTTCGACTTGAAGTGTTCCAACTTTTTATGATTGCGGTAAGGCTGTGGCCGATACTCTCTTTGAATATAGCGAATACATGAGGATGTTCGTCCGAAAAGGATAGATTACTAACATGGTGGGTTCTCTGTCAAGGAGAATTTGTGTTTTTTAAGTATTTTATTTCTTTTTACTAGAATAATTTTTAATTTGTTTTTCTTGCTATTTGTCAACTGTAAGGGATAATATTAGCTAACATAGTGGGAGGGGGACCGGTTCAAAACTTAGGTCCTCTTTTTTGAATAGCCTTAGTTAAATTTTAATGATTTATTGACTACTCGTTTATAATAATAGTGCAGATTTCTGGAAAGGAGGAAAAATGGTCAGAAGGAGTTCTAAGAAATTAACGAAGAAGCAAGAGCGCATCCGCAATGCTTTTGAGTCCAAAAGAACCGTTGAGGTCATTCCAGCAGTTGTGCAGAATGCTAGTTTGGGACAGCAAAAGACTCGTGTTGCAGCGTATTGCCGGGTGAGCACTTTTGATGAATCCCAATCTGGTAGTTTTGAACTGCAGAAACAAACTTATATGGAACGGATTCAGAATACACCTAATTGGGAGCTGGCAGGCATTTATGCTGATCAGGGTGTGTCTGGAACAACCATTAAGAAGCGTGAGCAGTTCCAAAAAATGCTGGAAGATTGCAGGCAAGGGAAAATCGATTTGATACTGGTCAAGAGTATCAGTCGCTTTGCTCGAAACCAGCTTGACTTCATTAGCATCTACCGAGAGCTGAAAGCTTTACCTCATCCAGTAGGTATTTTAATCGAAGACATTAATCTAAATACGCTGGATACCAAAGGTGAGCTGGTGTTAGGAGTTATGTCTATAGTAGCTCAAGGCGAGAGTGAGCAGAAGAGTGCTTCGATTACTTGGTCTATTATCGAGCGTTTCAAACGCGGTATCCCAATCATCCCAACGCATAATCTACTTGGCTATACTAAGGACAAGTATGGTCAAATCGTAATTGATGATTCGGAAGCCAAGGTAGTAAGGTATATCTACGATTCTTATATGAATGGCAGAACTGCGCGTGATATTGCTGAATCGTTAATGGCCAACCATATTCCGACGGTTACTGGATTAGAAAACTGGTCCAATCTTGCCATCTACAATATCCTTAGAAATGAAAAATAGAAGGAAAAATGGTTAGAAGGAAATCAAAGCCTTGGCAAAGACTTGTGAATGAGTTGAAATTTCCTAATTATATCGTAAAGAAAAGATATAAATTTAAAAAATTAATTTTTTGTATATATTTAGAATAATGTCTGATATATTGAACTTTTAAATTATTCTCACCAAAAGTTAAAATACTTGGATAACTTGCTTCATTTTAGCTATACTATTATTTGAATCTTTTTTAAATTCGAAATACTCAGTAGTATAAAGGAATACAGTTTCTTCATAGAAGTTTAATTCATTAGCTAAAAGTTTTTTAATTTCAGTTATTATATTGATTTTTATATACACTTAATATCAAACAATTAATAGCGAGTTGAGTAACTAATCTTTTATTAATAGGAAAAATAAAGTGTACTCAATAGTTATAGCATAATTTTTAAGTAGTATGATTTTATAATAGCTTCCATTTTTAGACTTTGAACAGATAATCCGTTAATTGGAGTATTTCATTATCTGTAGGTTGTATGCTGCTATCTAGTGTATCCATTTGTTCTATGCATCCACTCTTAAATAAAATTTCCAAAAGTCTCAAATTATTAAAGTTTAGTTCTTTTAATGATGAATGTTCAGTAAATGTAGTATTCACTTTTATTATTTATCAATAAGTGAGGAAAGATGATCCTCGTACTGTTTTTTAATTGAACTCTCGTTTAGAATATCAAAAATCTGTAATGCATCTCTCATTTTGGATATTCCAGAGTGAGCTCCTTGTGCAAATTCGAGGTATCCTTGAGCATATAAGAATACAGTTTGTTCATAATAATTTAGTTCGTTATCTAGTAAGCTAGATATTTCTTTGATTAAAAATCTACAATTGTTGTATTTCTTAGCATCTATACTTGCAATTAAACAGTTAATAGCAAGTTGGGTTACTAATTTTTTATTTGTTTTATTTAAAGAGGAGTATATATAATTTTTCAACATTTCTTTAGTTAGTAAAAAATAAGAAGAATACTCTATGGTTCGGACACAGTTTCCTAGTAATATTATTTCGTAATAACCCCAATTTTCTATTTTGAAAAGATAATCTGTTAATTTTAATAATTCCTCGCCAGTAGGTTTATGGGAGCTATCAAGAGCATATATAATTGATTTTAACATTGTCCTATCAAAGTCTGTTAAATCACTATTACAATATAGTATATCCTTGAGTGATGTAACACGATGTAGGGTATAATCTTCACGAATATGTTTTATAAGATTCATAAAGTTTTCACATTTTCCAAAATCGTTATTATGTATTATCAAAAATTCTTCTAATGATATATGAAGTTTATCAAGAATATTTATTAACCTAGCACAAGATATCTCAGATTCGCCTCTCTCAAATCTAGAAATTTGTGATTTTGATAAATGTTCATCAGCGACAGAACTAATGCTAATTTGTTTTCCTTTACGAATTTTTCTAAGGGTTTTTCCTAAATCGAATTTCATATATTCCCACTTTCACAACAAAAATGCTAATTTCTTTTCTTTATTGTACAATATAGAAAAGAAAAAAGGAGAAATAAGATGCTGAAGATTTCAAAATTTACCAAATATTTACCAATACCGCTTTTATTTTTGGATATCATAATTATTGTAGGTGGATAGAGTGCTTAGGTGTACACTTAAGTCTTTGGGATTCCCCAAAGACTTACTACTACTAAAAAGATAAAATGCACAATTAATTTTTAAGACATCTTAATGAAGTAACACGATGTAGGAGGGAGTGATACCAATGTATTATAGATAAGACGTTGCATGTTAACTATTAATTTAAAGAGTATTTAGTAAAATATTGTGATTTTTCTAAACTAAATGAATATTTGAAAAAGGATAGTTGTGAGAACAGAAATAAAAAGTAATAAACTTAGTAAGTCATTTTTAAAGTTTCTAACAGCCCAAGTATTTATCATTCTTGCTGGAATATTGTTAGATATGGTTTTAATTCTCTTTGTATATCAAATGAGTCAATCGCTATTTGATACAAGTATGATTCTAGTTGTTGGATCTATTTCACGAATATTAGGAAGTATTCTACTTTCAAATATTTTTGACAAGATCTCAGCAAAGTGGATTATGCTAGGAGCATTGATAGCCAAAGTTTTTATTATTATACTACTCATATGTACTTATAGATATATATACATTGTGTTAATATCAAAATTTTTATTGAGTTTATTAGATAGTGCTATTTCTCCTGCGCAAGGTGTATTGCTTGCAGATATAATTAAAGAGGATAGAATTCGTTTAAATGGTATTTTCTATACTGTCATTCAAGTATTTCAAACTGCTACTTGGACATTTGGAATACCTTTTGTTCTATTACTTAATCCTTTTGCGGCATTTTGTGTGATTATTTTGATGATTACTATATCCTTGTGGCTCTTGAAGAAAATAGATACAAAAGATAGAGTGCAAACGAATTTACTCTCTTATTTTGAGAGATTGAAGCAGGGATGGTATGATTTGTTCCATATTACTGAATTGTGGAATATAACCATTATGGACACATGTGAATCAATTGCTAATGTGATTTGGACGCAAACTTTTCTATTATTTTTCACGACGAGTTTTTTGAACTTATCAGAGGAATGGTGGGGATTTCAAGGAGCTGCTTACTTTGTAGGTTCAATTGTAGGAGGAATTATAAGCATTAGATACTCTAAGTATATTTCTCAGTTGGGGGGAAAGGTTATCTTTTTTTCATCACTTTTGGTTGCTATTTTTACAGGTATATACGCTTTTAATAAAGTAGCTTTCTTGGCTCTTGTTATTAACTTTTTCATTGGCATTCCGTATCAAATTAGAGATTTGGTGCAACAATCATTAATACAAGAGAAGTCCCCTACTTATTCGATAGGACGTGTTTTTTCTCTACGGCAATTAATATTAACGATTACTTCATCTGGCTCTTTGGCAATATTTAGCTATTTAAGTAGTCGGATTGGTATACAGGCTGTTTACCTGATTGCAACTATTATATACGCTATCGTAACTATTTGGATATTATTAAATAGAAAAATCATCAAATTTAAAATTGAGGAGTAATGAATATGAACAAATCAGAAAAAATTATTTTTGAAGAACTTGAAGAAGTTGTTATGTCCTATGTAGCAAATTGTCATCATGCTGCTGCATATTACGAAGCTGATTAGTCTAGAGGAGCAGTACTCATGTAAACTTGAGTGCTGCTTTTTGGAGTGGAAAGGAGGACTAAAGTGTATTTAAAAAGTACTGTCCATGTTTTACCTTACGATGGAAGAACGTTGATATGGGATAGAAAAACAGATAAAAAGGTTATTATTCATTTGAATTTTGAAGATTTTTATAATCAATTATGTAAAGGTATATCAGATAATTTATTTGATATATTAAAAAATAGTCAATTTATTGATCTTTCCAATTCATTTGTAACTAAAAATTTTAGCCTCCCGACATACATTTGTAAATGCAAATATTTTGATATATACTCATTAAATACATTATTAGAGAATGAAGGAAAGATTAGAATACTAAATACACTTGATAATTATATATTAATTAGTCCAGTTTTGTATTCTAAGGATGAAATAGATAATTACGTGATAAGAGTATTATCATCTTCCAAATTTTATAAATATTATATAGAAATGATGCAAAATCAGCGAAAATATCCTCAGTTAATGTCGGAAACTATATTTGAATCTAGTGAATATAGAAAATTATTTATTGATTTTATTGAACTGGCTGAATCAAGAGAGACTATGGCCGGAAAGATTGATATTCGAACTGATGAGATGAGTTTTGTACAGTATACATCTCTTCCAGTTGTAAAAGAAAAAATAAAAGAGGAGTGGAAATGGCTATTTTTGATGTAGTAGATGAGGTTTTTGGTTTAGTGAAACATGTATACAAAGTGGAGAATAGGCATGGGGAACCGTCTTCTATGTTTGCGTATACATGTTTACTTAATGATGTATCAAGGTTGTTGAATTGGCCGATGGATAAAATTAGTACAGGTTATAGCTTCGATGAGGATAAGGCTATTAAGTCTGCTATAGGAGAAGGGGTTGAAAGATATTGTGGAAATCATGTTCCCGACGATTTATTGAAGGCGAGTGTAGTTGAAATGTTAGAAAGAGGTTATAATTTTTTAAATCCAAAGGAATTTTTACAATTTACCAAAGAGCAATTGGAGAAAATAAATACTTATTTCGGGGTAGATGAGTCAGTTTTAGTAGAGTGGGTTCCAATGATAAACCTAGTAAAAGATGAGAACTGTTATCTACCTGCAGATGTAGTATATGTTGATTATCGTAGTTATCAAAAAAATAAAAAAGTCAAAGGGAATAGATTACCCATACTATTTTCAGGATTGTCTGCAGGTTCAACTGTTAATTATGCCATAATAAATAGTTTGTTAGAAATTATTGAAAGAGATGCGACGATGCTTTGGTGGATAGGAAGAAAGCCAGCAAAAGAGTTGATAATAGATTCCAAAGATAGATTGAGCGACGTAATAAATGAATCGGAAACAAAAGGAATTGCTCTTAAGTTTTTACTACTATCTACTGAATTTTCAGTGTATACAGTAGCATGTGTGTTGAACGATTATGAGAATAAATTTGTCACAGTTGGTTTTTCTTGTCATTTTAATATTAAACAGGCCAGTGAAAAAGCCTTGATGGAAGCATATCAGTTACGTATGTTTAGTTTTAATTTATCCGATCCAAAAGGATTTATCTGGAAAGAAAACTACCAAGATATGTTTGGTGTCAAAGATTTTCAAAGAGATAGAAATTATACTAAAGTGTATAATAAAGACTATTCTGATATGATAAGTTTACTCCAAAATACACAATTCTTTTTGGATACGGTTGCTTATGATGAGGTTATGAGTTTTTTTAATACAACATCTTACCAAAATATTAGTGAGTACTTAGATATAAATAGTTCTTTAACAGAAAGTGAACAACAAAAATTCTTGATTAAAGAATTTAGAGATAAAAAAATTGATGTTTTTATGGCAAATATTACAACGTCTGATATAGAAGTAGCAGGCATGAGCGTCGTTCGATGTATAGCTCCTAAAATGTTAGCTAATATGCCTACAGCTTTTCCTCTGCTAGGAAACAAGAGATTACAACAAACTTTAGGTAATAAGTTACCAAATTTATTTCCATTACCTCATAGCTAAAATGGATAAGGAGGCATTCTATTTTGGATAATAGTATTACTTTTAAAGATTGGAAATACGCATTACATGACGCTAGATATGGATTCGTACAACAATTTGCTCAATATCATCCACAAAATGTACTTATTTTAGCTTGTGGAGTAGGATTAGAAGCATTTATATTATCTAGTACTGTCGATTCGCCTTGCAAAATAGTTGGAATTGATATTGATAAAAAGTCAATAGCGTATGCAAAAGAAAAGTTAAATCAATTACAATATTCAAATATTACTTTCAAAGTAGAGGATATTAATCGTTTTTTTTCAACTAATACAGAGAAATTTGATGCGGTAATGATAATGTTTGCTATTCATTTTTTTGATAGAAAAAAAATATTGGAAAATGTTTCACAAATACTGGAACCAGATGGAATTTTTGGAATTTGTGAATGGGAACCAAATGATAGTCTATTAAATATAAAACATATAAATGAAATTATTAATAGGTACGCAAATGAGGGTAAGGTACTGGAAAAAGCCAAACGGTTCTTCAACATGAAAAATAAATATTTATATGAAAAACATATTCAGAATAGTATTGTAGAATGTACATTGCAACGTGTTTCTCATAAATCAAAGAAATATTCTATACGCTATTCTAATTTACAATCTTATTGGAATTTTCAGAAAAATAATGAATTATTTAAACGATTAAAACAAGATATGTTACCTGACAACTATTTACAAATGATAGAAGAAATAGAGAGTTATGTAGCTTTAGCTGATGAATCGGAAGTAGTATTTATTGCAAAAGTTGGAAATTCGTTTTATAAAAATCAAATACTATAATTTATCAGAGTGAACATTGAATGGAGATTGTATAAAAATGGAATATGGAATTATGTTACCTACTTTGGATAGGAATTTTAATATAGATGATGAGCTGAATCGCCTAAATCAGCTAAAGAACATCAATGAGTTAAGGATTTGGTTTAGAGATTTACCGGCAACTCAGAAAAGAGATAGCGATGAAGGCATAGCCATGGACCCCCTGTTAGCTATTCAGTATGTATTATCTAAATATGGATTTTTAAAATTAGGTATTGGAGTTCTAAACACTTCTTTTAGAAATATTATGTTAACTATTAGAGAATTAATAACTTTGGGCAACTTAGTTAATACAGAAAATTTAATTATAGGAGTTGGCAGTGGAGAGAAAGAGTTATTGTTTAAAGATTCAAATATTTCATGGAGTGAAAAGAGTTTAAACCTTGAATTTTGGTTGACTGAATATAATCATCATTTCAATAATTTGGAACAGGATGGACGTATCAATCTAAAGAATCATTACTATTCTATGGGTGCTTTAAAACAGATTCCTAGATTAGCTATAGCTACAAAAAATATTGACATGGTTAATAAATTTGACAAATTGATTGATAGTAATATTATTTGGTTAAGTAATTTAGAGGATATTTCTAAGCTGAAACAAAAAATAAAGAACAAGAAACTAATTATGTTTTTACCTATTAGTATTAATAATGCAGTGAAGAAAATAGAAATTATTCAGTTTGAAGATAGAGATATCTTAGTTATGACAGAGGAAATTCTGAAATTGTATCTAAGAGAATTGGAAGTATTTGGAGTGAATGAGGTAATTTTTTCTATTATTCCTGGATCAAATTTAAGCTTTTTGGATAATTTATATCAGTTTTAAAAATGTTATGACCAGAAAAGTAAAGTTATCCAAGTATTGCTATCGGACATTCCAAATCAAGTATATACCTTATAGAAAGTGATTCTTCATGGATAAAGTAGTTGAGAAAGTAGAGAGAGGGGGCTTGCTACGGGGAACATACTAAATACTAGCATAGAAGGATTTCATAGCATTAAAGGAAATGATTTAAGTGACCAGATGGTCATCCATTTTTTAGAGAAAGAGTTAAAAGTTTTAGTTTTTTTGTACGAGTACGGAAACTTCTGCGATGTTAGCAAATTCCTATAAAGAAGGAACTGAGGAGCTGGGAGTTAATATTTCTTCTGCAAGATTCTCATTATGAAATTATACTATACTATGACGTTGTTGTTCTGACTCCACAAGTTAAGGCCTATTATGATGATATCAAAAAAGATACGGATGCTTTAAGAATAAAACTAATTGCGGCTGAGGAAGCTGAGTATATAAAATTGATTCGAAATCCTAAGAGGGCGATTCAGTTTATTCTGTCTCAATTTAAATAATTTTACCAAACTAGTTAGTATATGGATTGTTTTTTGATATAATTATACTTGGCAACTAAATAAAAAAGCAGTTTTCGTTTGGACTGTGAAATAGAAAATATAAAAATTATATGGGAGAAAGATTTTTATGAAAGAGAGGTTTTTATGTCGTTTAAGAGTTTTCTCCAGGATAAATTTTATAATCAGTTTTTTAATAAAATCAGATCGTATGTATCTGAAAACAGGCGATCTTTGGATCTATATACGTTTCTGTTTAACCAAGTTAATTATGCGAAATTAGAGGAATTCTCCGTTGAAAATGTTCTGACCGTTAATAAGGAAGGGGACTTTATTGTATCTGAACTTCTAGTTATTGGAGATCTAGAAATTGGCGGCTATACTCGGTACGGGTATGATAAAGACAGCACTGAGCTTTGGTTAAGGGTGAAGATTAAATTTCTACTGGAAAATGGAGTACATCAGTTTAGCATTGTCAATATTAAACCGTATGTAAAGACAGAGCAAAAAGGTCCTATTCCTTATTATTCAAAAGAATTTGTCCCGTATGTACGGTCTAAGGATATGGACAAAATTGCAGAAAGTATTTTAGAAAAATATTGTCCTGAAATGCTAAATGCTCCTATGGCTTTACCTATTTATGACTTTGTTGAGCAAATTGGAATTGTAATTGAAGAGGGAATTCTTTCCTTAGATGGGTCAATTTTTGGCGAAACAGTATTCAAGGATAGTCTAGTGACTTTCTATAATCATGACCAGGAGGTAGAACGGACTGTAAAAGCTGGAACAGTATTGGTCGATCCCCAAGTGAGAGGTCTTAGAAATCAAGGCAGCTTTAATAACACGATCATTCATGAATGCGTCCATTGGCTATTGCATCGTACTCATCATGAGTATAAGAGTTTGTTTGGTAGTCAAGATATGAAGATTTCCAGCCGTTTAAATCGCTCAGCTATTAAAGAAGGTAAGTGGAGTGCTTATGACTGGATGGAATGGCAGGCCAATGGCATTGCAGCAAGGATTCTAATGCCAAGGAAAACCACGAAAATGATGGTGCAAGAACTGTTTCTTAAGTATTCCTTAGTTTTTGATGAAGACGAAAGAATCACCATGTTTGAACAGGTGATTGATGACTTAGCTCAATTCTTTCAAGTGTCTCGTTGGGCTGTTAAAATTCGAATGATGCAGCTTGGCTATACTGAGTTTGAAGGCATCTATAAGTATGTGGGTAATGAATACATCAAAAGCTATACCTGTGAAGCGGATGCGATTCAAAACAATCAGACCTTTACCATCTCTTTTAACAATGCGTGCTTTCTGAACTTTAAGAATGAAAAGTTTAGAACGATAATGGATTCAGGGAAATACGTTTATGTAGATTCCCATTTCTGCCTAAACAATGAGAAGTATGTCAAAATGACGGAGCTGGGTGTTTACCAGATGACGGATTACGCTTATTCCCATATGGATGAATGTTGCCTGGTATTTGATATTCACTACAAGGGCAAGAGAAGCATTAGTCCAAAGGACTTCAATGACTACATCTTGTATCGAGGAAATTATCCAGAGCTAAAAGTGGAGCTGGACTTCTCTGAATATTTAATTGATGCTCATCCAATTCCTGAGTACACAGGTAAGATTTTTCCTGAGATAATCCGCATAATGGAATCCCTTCCCAATCATTTTTGTGGAACCATGCGCTTTCATCGGAAACGAAAGAATTGCACTCGAGAAAAGCTAGAAGAATACAGCGGTGTCAGTGTCTCTACTATTGAAAAAATGGAAACTCTTCATGGAAAAAATGGTAAATTAGAGAAAATAATTGCTGTGTGTATCGCATTAAAACTCTATCCAGATTTTAGTTTTGATCTCATTGGTAAGAGTACACACCGTTTCAACGACCTGGTTCCTCACCATTGTGCTTATAAAATGATTCTAAGAAATTGTTATCATCTATCAGTGGAAGAAGTCAACCAAATGTTAGAATCCATGAATATGAAGACAATTTAAAATTTTTTCTTTTGAACCCTTCATTTTTTGAGGGGTTCTTTTTTTGCGTTTTAATAGTCTTTTTATGTAAGTGGAGACCTCTAAAACTACATTCTTCCGTTTAAAACCCTTCATTTTTTGCTCTGTTGTCTTTCGCCAAATGGTTCTATACTAGTCTTGTGAGTTGGAGATGGCCATCGATAGTAACTCCAAAAAATGATGAAGGACGGATTTTTCGAATGAAAACAGTATTTATTTGTTCACCCTACCGAGGGAATGTTGCAGAAAATGAAAAGAAGGCCATTGCTTATTCTAAGCAAGCTTCCAAAGCTGGTTATGTGCCCCTTGCTCCACATTTACTTTTGACACAGTTCTTAAATGACCGAAATCCTGAAGAGCGAATTCAAGGGCTAACCATGGGGCAGGAGCTTTTAAAGCGGTGCGATGAGATTTGGGTCTATGGTCCCACCATCTCTCAAGGAATGAAGTATGAGATTGATACAGCAAAAGAGCTAGGGAAACCCTTTCGACTGTTCCATGAGAATGGTCAGCCTATCAATCCTTATACCATGGACATTGATGATCGGGTTGAGTCCCTATTTGCGATTCAGTGCAGTGGACACAAGGTCCGGTATGCTGGAGAAGGTACTCAAAGGAGTACAAAAGAATCTGTCTGGTCTAAGTTTCCCAGCATGTTCCTAGAGTAAGAAAGGAGAAATGGCATGGCTCAAATGAAAAAATTAGAAATTGTAGTGGAGAACTTACGCTTGTTGGCAGATAGCTTAGAGGAGCTAAGTGGCTCTTTCAGTCTAGAGACCGTTGAGAAGTCATTAGAAGAAGTAGAAAAGCCTGTCGCACAAACTGTTACTATTGAGGATATCCGTAAAGTTCTGGCTGAGAAGTCCCGAGCTGGGAAAACAGAACAGGTGCGGGACTTGCTTCAACAGTACGGGGCTAACAAGCTCTCGGCGGTAGAAGAGAAGCATTATCCTTCTCTGTTAGAAGATGCGAAAGGACTATGATATGGCAGAAAAACAACACGCACTATTATCAGCATCTTCAAGCCATCGTTGGCTGACGGTGCCGCCTCTTGCTCGCTTGGAGGAGTTCTTTGAACACAAGACTAATCCTGCGGCAGAAGAGGGGACGCTGGCCCATGCTCTAGCTGAGTATAAGCTGAGAAGCGCACTTCAGATAGAAGCAGAAGAACCGGAAGGTGAGCTGACTCTTGAGATGGAACAAGCTACGGAGGACTATGTCGCCTTCATATTAGATGAATTAGAACAACTGAAACAAGGAACGAGTGATACAATTATTCTCATTGAGCAGAAAGTTGACTTTTCCCGTTATGTTCCAGAAGGTTTTGGGACTGCTGACTGCGTCATTGTGGCAGACGACACCCTTCATGTCGTGGACTTTAAGTATGGCAAAGGGGTGCTAGTTGAAGCCGAGAACAATCCGCAGATGAAACTCTATGCTCTGGGAGCCTTGGAACTCTATGATGCTCTCTATGATATTGAGGATGTCAAAATGACCATTTTTCAGCCACGAAAAGGTAATATCTCAACTGCCATTTTACAGCGAGAAGATTTGGTAGAGTGGGCTGAGACGGAGCTGAAACCAAAGGCTGAATTGGCCTTTAAAGGAGAAGGAGAAATCACCTACGGTCCTTGGTGTCAGTTCTCTCCTTGTAATGCCGTTCTTAGGGCACGGATGGACTATCATAAAGAGCTTGAACGATTCCAGTTAGCTTCCCCTCATCTTTTGACGGATAGGGAAATTGAAGAAATTCTTCTTCATGTGGATGACCTCGTCAAATGGGCAACAGAGGTGAAAGACTTTGCGACCAAGGTGGCCATTAATTCTCATAAATCATGGAATGGATTTAAACTGGTCGAAGGTCGCTCTATCCGTCAATTTACCGACGAGGATGAGGTAGCCAAACTTGCGAAAGCAGAGGGAATCACCGATATCTATAAACAAAGTCTAGTTTCTCTAACTGAACTGGAGAAACGAATGGGCAAGAAAGAATTTAATCGAGTATTAGGTCACTTGGTCCGTAAACCTCAGGGCAAGTTAACTCTTGTTCCTGAAAGTGATAAACGAAAAGAATATATTCCAGCAGCAGCTGAATTTGGAGGAAACTAATATGTCAAAAGAAACAAAAGTCATTGTACCGGGTCGTCTGTCCTATGCTAATGTATGGGAACCGCAATCTATCAATGGTTCAGAACCGAAATATTCTGTATCAGTTATTATTCCAAAGAGCGATAAGGCCACGATTCAGAAAATCCAACAAGCCGTGGAACAAGCAAAGCAAGAAGCCATTTCAAAATTTGGAGGGAAGATTCCAGCCAATTTGAAACTTCCACTCCGAGATGGAGATATTGACCGGCCGGATGATGAAGCTTATGTCAATAGTTATTTCATTAACTGTAATTCCAAACAAAAGCCGCAGGTCGTAGACCAGCAGGTTCAACCAATCCTGGATCAGGCGGAAGTCTATTCAGGTTGTTATGGTCGGGTTTCTGTGACCTTTTATGGCTTTAATTCCAATGGCAATCGTGGGGTGGCAGCTGGCCTTGGAAACATTCAAAAACTGAAAGACGGAGAGCCACTAGGTGGCCGAGTTCGAGCAGAAGATGAATTCGGAACCGTTGATGATGACGACTTTCTAGCCTGAGGTGGGTCTCCACCTCTTTACCTATTGGAGGACGGATGAAAACTCTAAGCATTGATATTGAAACTTATTCAGATGTAGACTTAACAAAATGCGGTGTCTATCGCTATGTGGATAGCTTGGCATTTGAGATTTTGCTCTTTGCCTATAAGGAGGATGAAAACGAAACGCAGGTGGTAGACTTGGCTCAGGGAGAGCAGATTCCGGAGAAGATACTCTTAGCTCTATTAGATGAAGCCATTATAAAAACAGCTTTCAATGCCAACTTTGAGAGGGTCTGTCTTTCCAAGTTTCTAGGAGAGCATCTCTCAGCTAAGTCCTGGTCCTGTACGGCAGTGCTTGCAGCAAGTCTAGGCCTACCATTATCCCTTGAAGGAGTCGGCCGAATTCTCAACATAGAAGAACAAAAGATGAAAGAAGGAGCCAGACTGATTCGCTATTTCTGTCTGCCCTGTAAAGGAACGAAATCAAATGGCATGCGTGAACGAAATTTTCCCCATCATGCCCCTGAGGACTGGGAATTATTTAAACGTTACTGCAAGCGAGATGTAGAGGTGGAACAAGCTATTAGAGAGCGTTTAAGAAATTATTCCTTGCTTGATAGTGAGCAGCTTCTCTATCAGTTGGATCAGGAAATTAATGACCGAGGCATAGAAGTAGACCAGGAGTTGGTTGAACAGGCCATTCTTTGTGACCTCTCTTATAAGGAGCAAGTGACGAAGCGCGCCTATGAGCTAAGTGGCCTAGAAAATCCGAATTCCGTTTCTCAATTAAAAGGCTGGCTGAAAGAGCAGGGAATCTTCATGGATTCGCTGGGAAAGAAAGAGGTGACGAAATATCTCAAAGAAGCAGATGGTGAAGTCCTTGAAATGTTAAAGCTGCGTCTCTTGATGTCCAAGACCTCCGTCAAGAAATACCGGGCTATCGAACGCTGTGTTTGCTCTGACGGTCGGGTACACGGTCTCCTGCAATTCTATGGGGCAAACCGTACCGGCCGCTGGGCTGGACGGTTAGTCCAGGTACAAAATCTCCCTCAGAACAAACTCAAGGATTTGTCCCTTGCTAGAACGCTTGTCAAAGAAGGGCAGTTTGAAACCTTGGATACTCTCTATGAGAATGTCCCGAGTGTCCTTTCTGAACTCATCCGGACTGCCTTTGTCCCTAAAACAGGTCATCAGTTTATCGTTGCTGACTTCGCGGCGATTGAAGCCCGAGTGCTGGCTTGGCTGTCTGGGGAATCTTGGCGGTTAGAAGTCTTTGAACAGGGCGGGGATATCTATTGCGCTTCCGCATCTTCTATGTTTGGAGTACCAGTTGAAAAGCATGGGGCCAATAGTCATCTTCGTCAAAAAGGTAAGATTGCAGAACTGGCTCTTGGTTATGGTGGGTCAGTCGGCGCTTTGACTGCTATGGGGGCGCTGGAAATGGGATTGGAAGAAGAGGAGCTGCAGCCACTCGTCAATCAGTGGCGGTCAGCCAATCCACATATTGTAGCTTTTTGGTGGGAAATAGACAGGGCTGCTAAGCAGGTTTATGAAACAAGAGAAGCAAGGAGAATAAAGAATCTAGTCATTAGTTATCAATCGGGAATGCTCTTTATTACGTTGCCTTCAGGTCGTAAATTAGCCTATGTTAAACCTCGCATGGGAATGAACGCATTTGGCAAGCCCGGCTTGACCTATGAAGGGATTGGAGAGAGTAAGAAATGGACAAGGCTTGAGACCTATGGACCAAAGTTAGTGGAAAATATTGTTCAGGGTATCGCCCGAGATTTATTGGCCTATGGCATGGTGCAGCTCGAGCAAAAGGGATTAACTATTGTTCTTCATGTGCATGATGAAGTGGTGGTAGAAGTGAGAGAAGAGAGTGTGGCAACAGTCTGCCAGCTACTTGCCACAAAGCCAGACTGGGCCGAAGGTCTGCCTTTACGAGCCGACGGCTATGCCTGTGAATTTTATAAGAAAGATTAAGGAGGAAAGAATGGAACTTACCATTTCATTAGGAAACAAACGAACTGATAAGATTTGGACGCAAACCAGTTATAGCTTGGAGCAGTTTGAAGCCCGCATTTCAACCACTATCCGAACGGCTGAGACCGTTGCAGAGTATAAGAAACTAGTGAAATCAAAACAAGATAACATTAAAGATGTCGGCGGCTTTGTTTTAGGAAAGCTTGACAAAGGAAGACGAAAGAAAGATGCGGTGTTGTCTCGCTCGGCTCTGACGTTAGATATGGATTTTGCGACACCTGGCATTATGGATGAAGTCGAACTCTTCTTTTCTTTCTTTGCCTATTTCTATTCAACGCATAAACATACCAAAGAGCATCCAAGGCTACGTTTGATTATCCCCTTATCTCGGGAAGTAACGGCTGAGGAATACCAGGCTGTTGCCAGAAAAGTGGCTGAAGATATCGGTATGGAGCTATTTGATGATACAACCTATGAACCAAGTCGCCTCATGTATTGGCCTTCAACCTCGCAAGATGGAGAATTTGTCTTCAGAAAATTGGAGGGTGACTTTCTCAGTCCGGACACGGTTCTAGCACGCTATCAGAACTGGAAAGATACGACTGAGTGGCCTGTATCCAGCCGGCAGAACAAGCTGCTGGAGCGGTCCATTGCCAAACAAGCAGACCCTCTTGGGAAATCTGGTTTGATTGGGGCTTTTAACCGAACCTACACCATTACAGAAGCAATTGAAAAATTTCTAGGAGATGTTTACAAACCTTCCAACATTCCAGGTCGTTTTGATTATATTCATGCCACAACTAGTGCTGGGGTTGTTCTTTATGATGACAAATTTGCATATAGCCATCATGCGACCGACCCTTATGGTCACAGGCTTTTATCGGCTTTTGACCTGGTTCGCCTGCATCTCTTTGGTGATCAGGATGATGAGGAAAAGAAAGATTCAGCTAAGCAACCGTCTTATAAGGCTATGCAGGACTTTGTCCTAAAAGATGATGTGACCAAGGAGACACTGGCAAAAGAGCGCTTAGCAGATGCGACTCTAGAATTCGCTGATACGGAGAATTGGCAGGCGAGCTTGGAGCTGGATAAGACTGGCCAGGTTAAGGATACCTTATCCAACATTGCGACCATTCTCCATTTTGACCCCAACCTTCAAAATATTGTCTACAACGAATTCAAGAATGTCATTGATGTGATTGGAGAGCTACCTTGGAGACGGTCACGCCCAGGCTGGAATGATTCGGACTTAGCTAATGCCAAACTCTACTTTGAGCGTGTCTATGGTATTTGGTCACCTACCAAGTTCAAGGATGCTCTTTTAGCTGTGGTGACTTCTTACCGGCTCTACCATCCCATTAAGGAGTATTTAGAACCCTTGGTCTGGGATGGGGTTGAGCGGATTGATTCACTTCTTATTCTTTACCTTGGGGCAAAGGACACAACTTATACACGAGCTGTCATGAGAAAAACCATGGTGGCTGCGATAGCAAGAATTTATGAACCAGGTATTAAATTTGATTCTATTCTTGTACTAAATGGACCTCAGGGGATAGGAAAATCAACCTTCTTTCTCAAGCTAGGAAAAGAGTGGTTCTCGGATTCTCTGGCGATTTCAGACATGCGGGATAAGACTGCGGCAGAAAAGCTCCAGGGCTATTGGATTCTAGAAATTTCTGAGATGACAGGAATTCGAAAAACGGATGTGGAGACCGTCAAATCCTTTATATCTCGACAGGATGATAAGTTCCGTCAAGCCTATGGGGTGAATGTCGAAAGTCACCCACGCACTTGCATTATTGTGGGTTCCACGAACTCTGAAGGTGGGTTTCTTCGGGATGTGACCGGAAATCGACGATTTTGGCCGATTCGAGTATCAGATGCCAGTCAGTTAAAGCCCTGGGAACTGGTTGATGTGGACCAGCTATGGGCGGAAGCCAAGGTCTACTATGAGTCAGGAGAAGAGCTATTTCTAAAAGGAAAAGCAGAAAATGAAGCAAATAAGGAGCGGCAGGAAGCTATGGAATCAGACGACCGAGAAGGCATTGTAGCTGAGTACCTGGATACCTTATTGCCCGATACCTGGGCTAAGATGGATTTATATGAGAGGCGGACTTTCTTGGCTGGGAGCGACTTTGGCAGTCAGACTTTGAAAGGGATAGAGCCACGTGAGCGGGTCTGCATTATGGAAATTTGGTGTGAGTGCTTTGGCAAGGAACGGCAGAATATCAAAAAGGCTGATTCCTATGAGATTGAAGGGATTCTAAATAAAATCGGTGGCTGGAATAAGTACACTGGAAACACGACTGGTAAGATGAAATTTTCCCTGTATGGCACTCAGCGTGCGTTTGTCCGGGTGCCGTAAGGCAACTTGGGAACCGTTAGTTGGTTTCCACAGGTTTTCGATTTTACCTTTTAGCAACCAAATGGGAAACTGCTCAAAGCTATTGCCAATAGTGGTTTCTCTAGTACTAGTTTCCTTAGTTGCCTATCTTTTCTAAGAGAGTAGTGTTACTACTAGTAAAATAGGGGTAATGGGCACCCGTACGCGCGTAAGGAGTTTGAACCCTTTTGGCAACCCCTATCGGAAACCCTGGGAGGAGAAGAAGTGCGAGAAAGAGAAATTGAAGAAAAACTGAGACTAGAAAGTCAGAAGCGGGGTGGTCTTGCCATGAAGTTTGTCTCGCCTGGCTTGGTAGGGGTGCCTGATCGAATCGTGATTTTACCTCAAGGCAGGCTTGGTTTTGTGGAGTTAAAAGCCCCAGGAGAAAAGCCCAGAAAGATTCAGGTCAGGCGCATGGAGCAGTTAAGAAAGCTAGGTTTTCTAGTTTATTTATTGAACGATAAAGGAAAGATTGGAGAAATACTAGATGACATACAAAGCACATCCTTATCAAGAGGTAGCGACTCGATTCATTGAGGAGCATGAGACAGCTTGTTTGATTCTTGATATGGGATTGGGAAAGACCGTGATTACCTTAACGGCATTGTGGAATTTGATATTGGATTCATTTGAGGTCAGAAAAGTCCTGGTCATTGCCCCGCTTCGAGTAGCCAGTCATACTTGGAAGAGTGAGCTAGATAAGTGGAAACATTTAAGGGGGCTGGATATTTCCATTGCCATTGGCAGTGAAACAGAGCGAAGGGCCGCTTTAACACGCGCAGCCTTTATTTATACCATCAACCGAGAAAATGTCGTCTGGTTGATTCAGAATCAACTCTTTGATTTTGATATGGTAGTGATTGATGAACTATCTAGCTTTAAGTCTTATCAGGCTAAACGCTTCAAGGCTCTTAGGAAAGTTCGATTTAGAATCAAGCGCATGGTCGGTTTGACTGGAACCCCTGGAAATATTATGGATCTATTTTCTGAGATTGGGATTTTAGATGGCGGACAGCGTCTAGGACGCTTCATCACAGCTTTTCGCAATCAGTATTTTGACCCCGACAAACGAAACGGTCAGGTTATCTTTTCCTATAAGCCAAAGGATGGCGCAGAAGAAGCCATCTATGACAAGATAGCGGATATGACGATTTCGATGAAGGCAGTCGATTATCTTAATATGCCAGAACGAGTGGACAATGTAGTTCTAGTTGAGATGTCGGAGCAAGAGCTGGCGGTTTATAAGGAGTTCAAAGCAGAAATGGTGGTTTCACTTAAAGGACAGGTGCTGGATGCCGTAAACAGTGCCAGCCTTTCGAATAAATTACTGCAGATGGCCAATGGCATGATTTATGATGAGAATCGGGATACTGTACTCTTGCATGATCAGAAGTTAGTGGCTCTTGAAGAAATGGTGGAGAGTATGAATGGCCGGCCTTTGTTAGTCGCTTATTGGTTCCAGCATGATTTGAAACGCATCAAGGAACGCTTTCCAGAAGCTAGAGTGATTCAAAGCAATCAGGATATTGAGGAATGGAACAAGGGAAAGATTCCCCTTGGCTTGATTCACCCAGCAAGCAGCGGTCATGGGCTTAATCTTCAAGCCGGCGGCCATACCATTTGTTGGTTTGGCTTAACTTGGTCTTTGGAGCTGTACCAGCAACTTAATGCCAGGCTCTGGCGTCAGGGACAGAAAGAAACGGTGGTTGTTCACCACATCATTACAAAGAGCACAATGGACGAACAAGTCATGAAACGATTGAAAGAAAAGGACATCTCTCAGCAATCCCTGATTGATGCCGTCAAATATGAATTGAGAGAGGAGGAAGCGGATGGATAAAATAGAGAGCCTTTTCTATGATTACAAGAACCTGGAAAAGGAGATGAAGCTCTTACGCAGCCAGTTGGACCAGTTTGTCGGCATCTCAGAAAACGAGATGCTGGACACCATGGTCTATGGTCGGTCTGATGAACCAAAGGTGCAAACCGGTAAGAATCCCTATCGCAGTGAGGTCATTGCTTTGTCCTACAAGGAAGAAACAGAAAAAGCCAATCGGGAGCTTTATCAATATTTATCAAAGCGCTACTGCCGTTTAGTTCAGGAATTGCATTTCTTTGAAGTGGCTGTCAGTCAGCTTCCGGATGATTTGGCAGAATTTGTGACGGATTTAGTTATTGAGTCAGAAAGCTGGGACAACCTTATGGTCAAGTACCATATCAGCCGGAGTACTATTAGTAGATGGAAGCAGAAGGCTGTTAAGGAACTCCGTTTGATTTATGCTATCAGAAACCAGCAACTAGAAGATTTTTTACTTAGTTAGAGGAGAACCATATGTGCAAACGAGGCGATATATATTATGTAGATTTTGGAAATCAGAAAAACAGTCACATCCAGCAGGGGATTCGACCAGCCATCGTCGTCAGCAATAATAAGGCTAATGACCATTCTCATTTGGTTACGGTTGTTCCCCTAACCAAGCAGATTTATAAGAAAAAGCACCTGCCTACTCACGTCTACCTCCCTAAGAAAGTTTTCAAAGGGCTCAAGTGGTCCAGCTTGGTTTTGGCAGAGCAGGTTCTTACGGTGGATAAATTTCAGTTAAAAAATAAGGTCATGACCATTCGAGAAGAGGCCTGGCTGGTGCGGATTGACCGGGCTTTACGGGTGCAGATAGGAGTTTAAAAATTTTTGAATAATCTTCGCTAATCACTTGATAAATAAAGAGTAGTACGTTAACATACACTTACAAAAAAGAAAAGGGGTAAAGCCATTAAAAAAATAAAGGAGGCAGAAACATGTGGCAAGAAGGAATATTTACAAGTCACAATCGAAAGGTGGTTTACCTAGCAAAGGTAAGCACTGAACCCTTCGAGGATGGAATAGACAACGGACGCATCTTTAAACTGGGAGTGGACGTAGACGGTGAGGAAGTCATTAGTTACGACAGAGGTTGGGAAATGTATCCGGAAGATGAAAGCCTAGAAGAAATTTTGGACCAGATTCTAGAACGTTTTCCAGCTTAAATATAGAGCGCAGAAATATTTGAAGTTTCTGCCTTAAAAATGTCTGATATACAAAAAATGGTCATTTCAGGCATTTTTTGTACATTTGAGAGGATAGCAATCCCTGATCAGTTGTTTTGAGTTATACTAGAAATATCAACAGAAAGAGGTGCTACACTTGAAAATCTTAGAAGTTGAAATCCTATCTACCTTATTTGCTTCAAGAGTTTATATCTACCATATCAAGGTTCAATTTTTAACACTTTATAATCAACAAACCTACAACATGCAGGTTATGCCAGTGACAAAGGAAGCCATCTCAGATATGGCAGCATACATAATGGAGAATTATTACAGGCGCATGGTTCGTTGTTCTTTGGATTGTTTTTCATTTGCGTAATAGGTCTACTTAACGTATAATATGATGTAGATGAGATATTCTCATGTCATCACTTTGATGAGACAAGTGACGGTTCTGACTTGTTGGTAAACAAAAATTAACCGAGTGTGAAATGAGAATTTTTAATTTGAGTGGTCGGCTCATGGTCAATCTGATATTAATCTTGGACATAAGGGCCAAGCGGGTGGCGGACACCAAAATTAAATCCGATATTTAATCTTGGACATAAGAGCCAAGCGGGTGGCAAACACCAGAATAAACCGACTAAAATAAATGGCTTACAGCTTGCTGTAGGCCATATTTTTTTATTTGTTTTACTTGAAGCACAGTGATTTTTCTATTAATTCAAGGCGTTTTTATGATATAATTAGATAGATATTATGTAATGAGGAAAAATAGTTAAAGAAAATTTCAATTTTTATCGATGATTCAGGAGTATTTCATTCTAATCACAATTATTTTGTATATGCGGGTTTTTGTTTTATTTCAGATGAAGCTAAGATTTCAGCAAAAAAACGTTACCGAACACTAAATACAAAAATTAAAAAATCAACACATGTTAGTGGAGAATTGAAGGCTTCAAATGTTGAACGGAAACATAAAAACGCACTTTATAAAGTTTTAAAGGACGAGATTAGTTTTTCAGTTGTAGTTAAACTATCAGAGATTAAAAGCTCTATTATGATAGATAAGAAATCAAGACAGCGATTCAAGGATTATGCATTAAAACGAGTAGTAAAAAATTTATTCAAAGAAATGCTACATCAAGAATTGATTGATAAAAATGATGATATTGAGCTTTTTGTAAATATAGACCAGCAAGGTTTTGCCACAAATGGATTATATGGACTTGGCGATGGTATCTTAGAAGAATTGAGACACGGCATTACAAACTTTAATTATGGTATTTTCCATCGACCTATTTTAGAGGGAGAGTTTATAGTTCACACCAAATCTTGCGTTTCTGAAAATGATTATTTAATACAAGCTGCGGATATCCTTGCTAATAGAATTTGGAACTCTTATGAAAATAAATTAATAGGATTGAGAAATATACCAAATCATACATTTTTAAAATTACCGTAGTTTTCACTTGATAAAGTAATGCATGTGCTGTATAATATAGTCACAGGTATTGTTACACTGTTTAAACATCTGAAATGTGATTATAGCAATTAAGCGTATGTTAAGTACGTCACCTTCAGATGGGGCACCCTCAGTGGTGCTTTTTTATTACTATTCAAGGAGTAAAGTGAATCATAATATTTAGAGTTCTATCTTTTGCGAGATAGAACTCTTTTTATTTGTCAAGTAAAAATTGTAAAAATCGAAAAGACGGAACTATCCTGGTACTAGGGTGGAACTAATGCGGAACTACCCCGGAACTAATACGGTACTAAGTCGGTACTGCTTTGCACGAAATGTTGTGATATGATTAAGATGTGAAAGAATATAGAGAGGGGTGAAGGCCATGCCAAGACGACCCGCTCTGCCTTGCAAGCATTCAAACTGTCCAAGCCTAGTGCCTTACGGTTCTAAGTATTGTGAGGAACATAGCCACCTTCATTCACTGGAAGTAAAGTCCACAAAGGCAAAAGGGTACGATTCACGATGGAACAAAGCCAGACTTCGTTTCTTGAAGATTCATCCATTTTGCGTACGGTGCCTGAATCGGAATCGTTACAGGCGGGCGACGGTGGTGGACCATATCGTTCCACATCGAGGAAATCAAAAATTGTTCTGGGATGAGGGCAACTGGCAACCTCTTTGTAAATCCTGTCATGACCATAAAACCATGACCGAAGACCATACTCCAATTTATGGATATGATTTTTAGTGAGGGGGAGGGGGGGATAAAACCTCTGTCAACTGCCTCTCAAAAGACCGTGGCCCCCTCAAACGTGCATTTTCGCAAAATGCAAAAGGGGTATATTTTTTGAAGAAATAAATAACTGAGAAACAAGCTGTAACAAGATATTATGGCTTATTTTTCTTTCGTTTTATGTTTTAAAAGGTTAGAGATATTTCAGTAAAGAAAGGAGGCAGAAATGGACGATTTTCAACGAAAACAGATTAGAAAACTACGTTCTGAAGGTTTGGGATACCAATCAATTGGAAAGATAGTCGGTTTGTCTAGGGATTCTGTTCGCAATTACTGCAAACGAAACCCAGAACTTTTGGGCTATCGAAATGCCGTCACAAAGATGATAAAAGACCAAGCCAGTGGCCTTCCTTGTTGCCTTCACTGTAAAGAAACCTTTATCCCCAAAGGAACTGGGCGACCTAAGAAGTTTTGTTCGGATGCCTGTCGGAGATACTGGTGGCAGGACCATCCAGAGTTACACCAGAAACAAAATACAGCTTACTATGAATTGACTTGCCAACATTGCGGTAAGTCTTTTTTATCATACGGCAATGCGAACCGGAAGTTTTGCAGCCATGCCTGCTATATTCAATCTCGTTTTTACTAAGGAGGTAGTATGAAAGTTACACAAGATATGAAGTGGGTCACTTTACCCATTGGGACATTAAAACCTGCAGCTTATAACCCACGAAAGAAGTTGAAAAAAGGTGATAAGGAATACGAAAAAATCAAGAAGTCCATTGTGGAGTTTGGTTATGTTGAACCGATTATTGTTAACTACGATGGTACTGTGATTGGCGGTCATCAACGACTGACCGTCTTATCTGACTTAGGCTATAAAGAAGTTCAATGTGTTCAGGTTCGGATTGATGATGAGAATAAGGTAAAGGCCCTGAATGTTGCTTTAAATAAAATCACAGGCGCGTGGAATGAAGAACTTCTCGCAGACCTGATGGTGGACTTGCAAGATGCGGATTTCAATTTAGACCTAACCGGTTTTGAAGTCCCGGAAATCGATCAGCTATTTTCTAAAGTTCACAACAAGGAAGTGAAAGAAGATGACTTTGATGTAGATGGGGAGCTGACAAAGCCGACTATCTCGAAACAAGGAGATATCTGGCATCTTGGGAAACACCGAGTGATTTGTGGTGATTCTACAAAGCCAGAAACTTATCAGCTTCTCCTGGGAGATAAGAAGGCCAA
This sequence comes from Streptococcus sp. AS20, assembly GCF_000524255.1. Taxonomy (NCBI): domain Bacteria; kingdom Bacillati; phylum Bacillota; class Bacilli; order Lactobacillales; family Streptococcaceae; genus Streptococcus; species Streptococcus sp. AS20. The sequence continues at coordinate 50,460 of NZ_JANS01000005.1, forward strand.
CCTTGTCGTAACTGACCCTCCTTACAATGTTAATGTGGAAGAAACAGCGGGTAAAATCAAAAATGATGATATGTCCGATGCAGATTTCTTTCAGTTCCTTTTTAACATGTTTGTCAATGTAGAACAGTCCATGGAGGATGATGCTTCCATCTATGTTTTCCATGCGGATACAGAAGGGCTGAACTTCAGAAAGGCCTTTAAGGACGCTGGCTTTTATCTGAGCGGTTGTTGCGTTTGGAAAAAGAATGCCCTGGTATTAGGTAGAAGCCCTTACCAGTGGCAACATGAACCTGTGCTCTATGGCTGGAAACAAAAAGGAAAACACCAATGGTTTTCTGATAGAAAGCAGACGACCATTTGGGAATATGACCGTCCAAAATCCAGCAAAGAGCATCCGACTATGAAGCCTGTTCAGCTTATGGCTTATCCGATTCAGAATTCTTCCATGCGAGGGACACTTATCCTGGACCCATTTTTAGGCAGTGGCTCTACCTTAATTGCGGCTGATCAGACCGGTCGGGTTTGTTATGGTATTGAATTGGATGAGAAGTTTGTGGATGTTATTGTCAAACGTTATATGGAAGCGACGGAAAAGTCAGATGTGCAGCTAATCCGTGAGGGCAAGACCTTAGCTTTTGAAGAAGCAGTTAGTGAGTATGAGAAGGAAACAAGCGAAGCATAAGAAGGTGACGGAAACAGAAGCCCTCCAATATCTCAAGGGACTGTCTGAACAATTGGTTGACTTATCACAAGATTCTCCTGGAGTACAGGAATTGAGGAACGCTATAGAGCGTGCTCGTAAGACTAGACAATTTGGATGTTTGGAACTAGAGTATTTGGACCAAGCGATGAAAGAACTCGAATCAAAATTTCAAAATTAAGCATAATAATTATCTATTATAACTGGATAAATATGCAGATTAGAGGTATTATACCATTGACCAAATTAAATCCCCCAAAGGAGAAACATATGATGCTCTATTCAAGTGCAGAAGCCAACCTCATCTTGGAACAAGCCCACAATCGCTTAGACCTCTTATCCAAAGGATTTATAACCTTGACTCAAGAACGAGAGTTGGACAGTGTAGAACAGGAAGAAGCTACCCAGGTTCATAACTTACTAACTTCCATTCAAGAAACCGATATGAGTAGAAAAATAACTGATCTGGAAATGCAGCTGATTGTTGAGGATACTCATCGTATCTGGAAAGATGTTTCTTTCACTTAGAGAAAGTAAGGAGATAGCGAAATGGTGAATGCGAAGATTGTAGAATTATTAAAAAAACGGTATGCTGCTGGGACTCGGGTAAGGCTTCTCAAAATGGAGGACCCGAACGCAGTGCCTATCGGTACACTCGGAACAGTCAAGGATGTGGATGATATTGGTTCCTTGATTGTTCAATGGGACAATGGAAGGCAACTCCATGTGTTGCATGGTATTGATGAAGTCGAGAAAATCGATTCATAAGAAATAAAGCCTTCGGGCTTTTTTCTTGTGGGCTGAAGGAGGTGAGGGCATGGCACAGAAGGGCAGAAAGCCCAAACCAACTAGTTTAAAAATCTTAGAAGGGAATCCTGGCAAGCGTCCACTCCCAAAGAATGAAATTCAGCCTAAGAAGAAAGCTCCTAGATGCCCTTCTTGGCTTGAAGAAGATGCCAAAAAAGAATGGAAGCGTATGGGCAAAATCCTGGAAGGGTTGGGACTTTTAACCGATATGGATATGACGGCTTTTGCGGGTTACTGCCAAGCTTATGCACGCTGGAAGGAAGCAGAAGAGTTTCTTTCAAAACACGGCTCTATCATCAAAACTCCCAATGGCTATCTCCAACAAGTGCCACAGGTTTCCATTTCTCAGACCAATCTCAAAATCATGCTCAAGTTCTGTGAGCAGTTTGGTTTAACTCCATCTGCCAGAACACGGCTGGCTTCAATGAATACAGAAGTGGGGTCAGGAGATGAAATGGAAGATTTACTTGGAGGGCGCTTATGACGTATCACTATATCCCTTCTCCCTTCATGCTTCCAACTTCTCATTATGATGAGAAAAAGGCAGACCGGGCAGTAACCTTCATTCAGAATCTCTGCCACACCAAAGGGCGCTGGGCGGGACAGAAATTCTTATTATTACCATGGCAGGAACAAATTGTACGTGACCTTTTTGGTATAGTAAAGGAAGATGGGAATCGACAGTTCCTGATGGCCTATGTAGAGATTCCCAAAAAGAATGGGAAGTCTGAACTGGCTGCTGCGATTGCTCTTTATCTCTTATACGCAGACGGGGAAGCCAGTGCAGAAGTGTATGGAGCGGCTTGTGACCGAAATCAGGCTTCTATTGTTTTTGATGTGGCCAAGCAAATGGTTTTGATGAGCAGGGCTTTAGAAAAACGCTCCAAAGTCATGGGTGCCACTAAACGTATCATCAATTATTCCAATGCAGGCTTCTATCAAGTGTTATCGGCTGAAACTGGAACCAAGCATGGACTCAATGTATCAGGTTTAGTCTTTGATGAAATTCATGCTCAGCCCAATCGCCATTTATACGATGTCTTAACCAAGGGGAGTGGTGATGCCAGGGAGCAGCCCCTCTTTTTTATTATCACGACAGCAGGAAATGACAAAAACTCCATCTGCTATGAACTGCATACCAAGGCCTTAGATATACTAAAGGGGCGAAAAAAAGATAGTAGCTTTTATCCAGTTGTCTATGGCCTTTCAGAAGAAGATGATTGGAACGATGAAGAGAACTGGCTAAAGGCTAATCCTTCACTCGGCCATACAATTGGAATTGACCGGGTTCGGGAAGCCTATCTGAATGCCTTAGATAACCCAGCAGAAGAGAATATATTCAAGCAGCTGCGACTCAATATCTGGACCAATTCAGCAGTGACTTGGATTCCGGAACATATCTATGATAAAGGGAGCCAGGAAATTGATGTGGAGAGTTTAAAAGGCAGGGATTGCTATGCTGGTCTGGATTTATCTTCCACTTCAGATATTACGGCTCTTGTACTGATATTTCCACCTAGACATGAAGGTGAGAACTATCAGGTTCTACCTTTCTTTTGGTTGCCTGAGGATACACTAGCTCTCAGGTCCAGAAGAGATCATGTGTTGTATGATGTCTGGGAAAAGCAAGGCTTTCTTCTTACCACAGAAGGGAATGTCGTTCATTACGGTTTTATTGAACGGTTCATTGAAAAACTCTCCACTATCTACCACATCAGAGAAATTGCTTATGACCGCTGGAATGCGACACAGATGGTTCAGAACCTGGAGGGCATGGGCTTAATAATGGTTCCATTTGGTCAGGGCTATAAGGACATGAGTCCACCTTCCAAAGAGTACTATAAACTCATGATGGAAGGTAAAATCCAGCATGGAGGTCATCCGGTCCTAAAATGGATGGCCCAAAACGTAGTCATGAGACAGGACCCAGCCGGAAATATTAAGCCTGATAAAGAAAAATCTGTCGAAAAGATTGACGGGATTGTCGCAACCATTATGGCTTTAGACAGGTGCATTCGACATCAAAAGAATGACGGTAGTATTTATGATGAGCGAGGAATCTTATCCTTTTAAATTTATTAGATTTTCTACAATTGAAAGAATGAATGTAAAGCGTCTCAAGCGAGGTGCTTTTTTTCATGCCTAGAGAAGGAGATGACTATGGGAATATTGGAACAATTAGGACTAAAACGACAGAGGGGAGAGCCCAAAAATAAGTATGAAGGGAATGACTTTTCGCTACTCTTTGGTCGAACCACGAGTGGGAAAACGGTCAATGAACGGACGGCATTACAAACGACAGCGGTCTATGCCTGCGTAAGGATTCTGTCAGAGACCATTGCATCTTTACCTCTCCATGTTTATCGATACACCGAAGGAGGAAAAGCAAAGGATACGGAACATGTCCTTTACACGCTTTTGCATGATGAGCCGAATCCTGACATGACATCTTTTGTCTTTCGGGAAACCTTGATGAGCCATCTCTTGATCTGGGGAAATGCCTATTCTCAGATTCTTCGTGACCGTTCAGGTCAGGTGATTGGACTGTATCCTTTGCTGCCGGATCAGATGAGTGTTCACCGAAGTGAAAAGGGTAAGCTCTTTTATGTTTACAATCGCTATGAGGAAGATAATCCTAATTTTCAGGAAAAGGGAAGCATTGTTTTATCGCAAGAAGAAGTGCTTCATATTCCGGGATTAGGGTTTGATGGTCTGATTGGTTATTCTCCGATTGCTCTGGCGAAGAATGCGGTGGGTATGACGCTTGCTTGTGAAGAATATGGCGCTAGTTTCTTTGGCAACGGTGCTAACCCCGGTGGAATTCTCGAACACCCGGGTATCTTAAAAGACCCTGCTAAGGTCCGAGATTCCTGGAATGCAGTCTATCAGGGGACACGAAATGCTCATAAGGTAGCTGTCCTGGAAGAAGGGATGAGCTATAAGCAAATTGGGATACCGCCTGAAGAAGCACAGTTCTTGGAAACCCGTAAATTTCAAATCAATGAGATTGCGCGTCTCTTTCGGATACCACCGCACATGGTAGGAGATTTAGAGAAGTCCAGTTTTTCGAATATTGAGCAACAATCTCTTGAGTTTGTCAAATATACTCTGGACCCTTGGGTCGTTCGGTTTGAACAAGCCCTTAAGAAAAGTTTGCTGCTGCCGGAAGAAAAGAAGACCCATTTCATTAAATTCAATGTGGATGGCTTGCTTCGTGGGGATTACCAAAGTCGAATGAACGGCTATGCGATTGGCCGACAAAACGGCTGGCTATCGACCAACGACATCCGAGAACTAGAAGAACTTAACCCTATCCCGCCAGAAGAAGGCGGTGACCTTTATCTCATTAATGGCAATATGACCAAGTTAAAAGATGCAGGAGGATTTATGAAAACAAATCAAAAAGGAGAGAGCCATGAATAAATTTTGGAATTTCAGCGAGAATGAAATGGGGCGAGTGCTGCATCTAAATGGTACGATTGCTAGTGAATCCTGGGTGGATGATGATGTGACTCCGCAAATTTTTAAGAATGAACTCATGAGTGGCACCGGGCCATTAACCTTATGGATTAATTCACCGGGTGGAGATGTCTTTGCGGCAGCCCAAATCTACAACATGTTAATGGACTACAAAGATGACGTGACCGTCAATATTGATGGCATTGCAGCTTCGGCAGCCAGTGTCATTGCTATGGCAGGAACCACCGTCAATATGAGTCCGGTAGCTATGATGATGATTCACAATCCGATGACGGTCGCAATTGGGGACTCCAAAGAAATGGAGAAGGCCATTGCGATGTTATCGGAAGTAAAAGAGTCCATTCTCAATGCCTACGAAATCAAAACTAGCTTATCCCGGGTACAGTTGTCCCACTTGATGGATGCTGAGTCTTGGTTTAATGCTAAGAAGGCTCTTGAACTTGGGTTTGCGGATTCTATTTTGTATGAGCCTGCACCTCATGAAGATGGGACGGTTCAAAGTATGATGTTTAGTCGAGCAGCGGTGACCAACCAGCTGCTTTTAAAATTGGCTGATAAAAAACCTCAGCCCAAAACACCAGTTTCTCAGTTAGAGAAACGGTTGTCACTCTTGAAATAAGAAAGGAATAACCATGAGTAAAATTTTACAATTGCGAGAAAAACGAGCGCAGGTATGGGAGAAAGCAAAAAGCTTTCTGGATACCTGTCGGGATGATAAGGGGCTGGTTTCTGTAGAAGATACGGCCCGTTATGAAGAAATGGAAGATGAGGTTGTTCGCCTTGGTAAAGAGATTGAACGCTTGGAGCGGCAGGAAGCACTGGACAAGGAATTAGCCAGTCCGGTTAGTCAAGCCATTGTCGCCAATCCAACTGTAGGCGGAGGAAATCCAAAAGGCGGACGTTCCTCTAAAGCCTATAACACAGCTTTTTGGAACAATATCCGCAAGAAAAACTTCTATGATATCGAAAATATCCTCAGTATTGGAGACGACTCACGTGGCGGTTACTTGGTTCCAGATGAATATGAGAAACGCCTGATTCAGGCTCTTCAAGAAGAAAACTTCATGCGGAGTCTTGCAACGGTCATTCAGACTTCAAGCGGGGAGCGGAAGATTCCAGTTGTGTCAGGGAACGGTGAAGCCACTTGGATGGATGAGAACTCTAAGTTCAAGGAATCAGAAGATACCTTTAGTCAAGTAACGCTTGGTTCCCATAAGGTTGGAACAGCCATTAAGATTTCTGATGAGCTGCTCTATGATTCCGTCTTTGATTTGGAAAGCTATATGGCTAATGAATTTGCTCGTCGTATTGGTGTGAAGGAAGAAGAAGCTTTTCTGATTGGTGATGGAACAGGTAAGCCAATTGGAATTTTTCAAACGGTCACTGAAGGGGCGACTAGTGGTGGTGCGACCATTACCTTTGACGATGTCATGGATTTGTATCACTCGCTTAAATCACCTTATCGGAAAAATGCAGTATGGATTTTGAACGATTCGACTGTCAAAGCCTTACGGAAACTCAAGGACAATAATGGCAACTATATCTGGCAGCCATCTGTTCAAGCTGGTGTACCAGATATGATTCTGAATCGTCCTTATTTCACCTCTAGCTTTGTACCAACGATTGATACAGGTAAGAAAGTTTTGGCTTTCGGTGACTTTTCTTACTACTGGATTGCGGACCGTCAAGGACGTTCCTTTAAGCGTCTGAATGAGCTCTATGCAGAAAGTGGTCAAGTTGGCTTCCTTGCTAGTCAGCGTGTGGATGGTAAGTTAATTCTGAATGAAGCGGTTAAAGTTTTGACCATGAAATGAGGCTTCTCATGAAGATTAGTTTGGAGGAAGCAAAGAACTATCTAAGGGTTGAACACTCAGAGGATGACCACTTGATTCAAGTCATGATTTCTGCCAGTGAAGAGTTGTGTTCCAGTATCCTACGAAAGAATCTGGAGGAAGTGACGGAGGAGAAAGAAGTTGACTTCCTTCAGACGATTGTTTTGTTTGGGACAGCTTATCTTTACGAGCACCGAGAAGAAGGAGGGCAGGAGAGTTTGGTAGAACTCCTCAAGGCTCTTCTTTCTGCTCACAGAAGGGATGTGTTCTGATGAAGATAGCTCCATTAAGCAAACGGGTTTTCTTTGAAAAACGAGTCATTGTGCAAGATGCTATTGGCAATGAAAACAGTCAGTGGCAACCATTGTTTTCTAGGTGGTGTTCCTGCAAGGTACTTCTTGAAACGGAAGGCACTGCAACAGTAATGGTCAAGAATATTCATCAGTTACGCTTTACGCTGCGCTATGACCCGGCTATTCAAGAGTTGGATAGTAAAACCACTCGTCTTCGCTTTGAGAATAAGGTTTATAATATCAAGGCCATTGATTCGTTGACTTATCCTCAGAAGATAATCCTGATAGATGCGACAGAGGAGGTACAATATGCCAACAATTGACCCGTCTGACCTAGCTCTAGCTGTTCAAAAGGAGTTAGAAGATTATGTTGAAAGGTCTACTGAAACAGTGAAAGCAGTGGTGGAAGACAGTACGCAGGAAGCCGTCAATAAGTTAAAGCAACATTCTCCAAAAAATCGGGGAAAATATGCTCGAGGGTGGACCTCTACTGCGACTAAAGAAACGAATCTAGCTTTGACAAAAACGATTTATAATCGAACACCAGGACTGACACACCTCCTTGAAAATGGTCATGCCAAACGAGGCGGTGGCAGGGTTGAAGGAATTCGGCATATTACTCCTGTTGAAGAAAAGATGATTCGCCAATTTGAAGAGCGCTTGAAGGAGAAGTTATGAAAAAAGATGAGTGGTTTCCATTTTTAAGCAGTCTAGGTTTGTCCTGTGCTTACCACCATTTTGAGGAGGGGCATAGTCCAGCTCCTCCCTTTTTGGTGTACTGGTTTCCTGCTTCTCAGAATTATGGAGCAGATAATCTGGCTTATCACAAAGGAAGTCAAGTCAGACTGGAGCTTTATACCGAGAAAAAAGACCTTGGTTTAGAAGAGAAAATAGAAGCGGCACTCGACAGTCATTCTCTCTTTTTTGACAAGGAAGAAACCTATCTGGATACAGAAAAGCTGTATCAGGTTATTTATCATTTAAGTCAATAGAAAGGAAAAATCCGATGGAGAAAAATAAAGTCACCTTTGGTTTGCAGGATGTCCATTGGGCAGAAGTGACCAAAGAAGGAGATGATGGGTCGCTGACCTACGGAACAGTGGAGCGACTTAGGGGTGCCGCAGAGCTGACCTTGGAGCCACAAGGGGATTCTGGTTCATATAAAGCAGACAACATCAATTTTTATACGACAGAATCAAATGATGGCTATGAAGGAACTCTGAAACTGGCTCTTTTGACACAGGAATTTTTGACTCGAGTGTTGGGAGAAACTATCGATGCCCAGAGTAAAGTCATCTCAGAAATTGCAAGCAGCGAAAAGAAAAACTTTGCTTTAATGTTTCGCTTTGAAGGGGATAAGAAAGAAACGCTCCATGTGCTCTATTATTGTTATGCAAGCAGGCCAACCGTTGCTTCTAAAACAAAGAGTGGTTCAGACATCAACGAAGTAGAATTGAAATTCAAAGCCAGTCCTCGGCCGCTGGATAAAATCGTCCGTCGCAGGACCACAGAGGATACCCCAGAAGATGTCAAAAAGACTTGGTTTACAAAAGTCTATGAGCCAACTGTGAAACCGGGAGGTTAATCATGCGAAAAATGATTCAGTTATCAGGTAAGAAAATTGAGCTTGCGACCAATGCTTACACACCAATTGCCTATAAAAAAGAATTTGGGAAAGATTATTTCCAGGACCTGTTTCAAATGTTGCAGGCGGAGTCGATTCTAAAAAAAGCTGAACAGCTAGAAGAAGGCGAAACTTTATCTGCATCTGATGTGGATATGAGCATGTTAGCGGATTTTGATATGACATTTTTCCACCGGCTCTTTTGGGTTTTTGCCAAATCAGCTAACCCATCAATTGAACCTTTTGAAGAGTTCTTTATGGGCTTAGAAGAATTTCCGCTTCAAACAGTAGGACCGGTTCTGATGGAATTGTTAAATCAAGGGATGACAACCAGAAAAAAGTCGATGCGTCGGAAGAAGCGAGCAGCGAAACCTTCACGGTAGAATCCTATCTTCACTGTTGTAAAGAGACAGGACTATCCATGTCAGATTTAAAAGAGATAACGATTGGCATGGCGCTGGATTATCAGACAGACTATGTGGAAGTGCGTACTAAAGAAGAAAGTCGAAGCAGGAAAGCCACCCAGACAGACTTTGATAACTTTTGATGTAGCGGTAAGGAGGTAGGGTATGGCTGGAACCATTAAAGGAATCACAATTGAAATTGGTGGCGATACGCAGCCCTTACAAAAAGCTCTAAAAGGATTGAATCACGAAGCCTTAGAAGCAAGCCGAGAGCTGAAACAAATTGATAAGGCACTAAAATTTGATACAGGCAATGTCACTCTCTTAACTCAGAAACAAGAGGTTTTAGCCAAGCAAGTTCAAACAACCAAAGAGAAGTTAGAAACATTACGTCAAGCCCAATCTCAAGTAGAAGCTCAGTTTCAAAGTGGCAAAATCGGAGCTGATCAGTACCGAGCATTTCAAAGGGAAGTCGAAATCACTCAGAACACTCTCAAAAGCTATGAGAATAAGCTAGAGGGTGTCAACCGAGCTTTGGAGCAAAATGGCTCCAGTGTCACCAGCAACAAAAGTAAACTAGCTGCTTTAGGAGCTGAACAAAATCAACTAGTTTCAGAGAGTGAGAAAGTCGCTTCCTCCTTTAAGTTGCAAGAAAGTCAGCTAGGTCGTAATGCCAGTGAATCTGAAAAACTGGCCCTTGCTCAGAAAAAGATTGCGGCTCAGTCAGAGATTGTCGAGAAACAGATTGCCAATTTAGAACGGCAGTTAGAGTTGACCAAGGCTGAATACGGTGAGAACTCAGTTGAAGCCAATAAGCTAGAGAAATCTCTCAATGAAACCAAGACGGCTTATCATCATTTGCAAAATGAGATGGGTAGCATGAGTGGGGCAAGTGATAATGCCAACCACAGCTTAGCGGAAACTAACAATCTACTAAGGTCTGAGATTCTAGTCAGCTTCAGTGAAAAACTGAGCGAAATCAGTCAGAAGCTGATTGACTTCGGAAAAGCAACACTGGAAGCTTTTCGGGAAGTGGACGAAGGGATGGATATCATCGTCACCAAAACCGGTGCCAGTGGAAAAGCGCTGGATGAGATGACGGATATTGCAAAAGGTCTTGCGACTGAAATTCCAACGGACTTTCAAACAGTGGGCAGTGCTGTTGGTGAGCTTAATACCCAGTTTGGGTTGACTGGTTATGCCTTAAAGGACGCTTCTGCGACTTTGATTAAGTATGCGGAAATCAATGGTTCGGACGTGACGGAATCAGCCATTTCCGCAAAACAAGCCATTGAAGCATATGGACTTGAGACGAGTGATTTAAATCGGGTCTTAGATACCATCACTTATACGGCACAGGCGACTGGTGTCAGCGTTCAGGATTTGATGACCAAAGCCATCCAAGGTGCTCCACAAATTAAGGCTTTAGGACTTTCATTTGATGAGGGTGTGGCTCTTATGGGGCAGTTTGAAAAAAGTGGGGTCGATTCTTCGGCTGCTCTTTCTTCCCTCTCCAAAGCAGCAGTCAACTATGCGGCTAAGGGCAAGACACTGAGTGAAGGCTTAAGAGAAACGGTCGAACAAATCCGAAACAGCACTAGTGAAACGGAAGCCTTAACGCTTGCATCCAGTATCTTTGGTACTAAAGCTGCTCCACGGATGGTCGATGCCATTAAGCGGGGAGCTCTATCTTTTGACGATTTAGCCGGAACCGCAGAAAAAGCGAAAGGGGTGGTCGCTTCTACCTATGAAGCAACACTTGACCCTATCGATCAGTTCACCTTAGCTCAAAATGCGGCTAAAGAGGCTATGGCCGAAGTCGGAGGAGCGATTGCAGAAACTCTAGCTCCGATTCTTCAACAACTTGTTCCGCTTTTGAAAAGTGTTGCGGAATGGTTCGTGAATCTTCCGGAACCTGTGCGGGAGTTCATTCTGGTTGTGGGTGGCCTGGTGACTGTAGCAGGAATTCTGCTTCCGATTATCCTTGCTTTACAAGCTGCAGCTTTAGCTCTTGGAACTACAATTGGAGGGATGTTAGCTGCGGCTACCCCTATTGTAGGGATTATTCTTGCGGTGATAGCAGCAGTGGCTTTATTGGTCATTGGTATTAAGGAACTGTGGGAACATAATGAAGCTTTCAGAGCGGCTGTTACTGAAGCTTGGAATGCCATCTATTCAGCTATTTCTTTCATCGTCCAGCAAGTCGTGGACTTTGTGATGGAAATTTGGGGAACCTTGGTTTCTTGGTGGCAGGAAAATCACCAGTTGATTCAAGATGCTGCAACAACAGTCTGGAATGCCATTTCGACAGTGATTACCACCATTATGGATTTAATCGGGCCTTATCTAACAGCCGTTTGGGAGAATATTAAGCTCGTTGTCACAACAGCCTGGGATGTTATCAAGACGGTAATAGAAACGGTCCTAAATGTCATTCTTAGCATTATCACATTGGTTATGCAGGTGATCACTGGCGACTGGTCAGGTGCCTGGGAAACGATTAAGCAAATTGTGTCGACTGTCTGGGAAGGAATTCAGACCATTATTGGCACAATCCTTAATGCTATTTGGCAATTTATAGTGAATATCTGGAACGGTATCAAGGACAGTGTTTCAAATATATTGTCCGCTCTTTCTTCTTTATTTTCATCCATTTGGAATGCGATTCAATCTACGGTAACGGGGATTGTTCAGGGGATTGCAAACACACTATCCAATATCTGGAATGGTATCTTGCAGACCATCTCAAATGTCCTAAACAGCATCTTCTCAACCGTTCGAAATATTTGGGATGGCATCAAAAATGCCATTTCTGGAGCAATTGACGGAGCTAAGAATGCTGTCTCCTCTGCCATTGATGCTATAAAGAATCTCTTTAATTTTCATATTTCTTGGCCGCATATTCCCTTACCTCATTTTAGTGTCAGTGGATCTGCCAACCCGCTTGATTGGCTAAAAGGTGATATTCCACGGATTGGGATTGAATGGTATGCCAAGGGTGGGATATTAACCAAGCCAACCATTTTTGGCTTAAATGGTACGAACCTTTTAGCAGGAGGGGAGGCAGGCAGAGAAGCAGTGCTTCCCTTAAACAGAGAAACATTGGGTCAGATTGGCCGAGGGATTGCCTCTACCTTGGATGCTCTGCCACAGATTACCATTACAATTTCAGATGTTGTAATTAGGGAAGAAGCGGACTTAGAGCGCTTGGCAGAACATGTGGCAGGAAGGCTGGCAGATGAACTAGCCAGACAAAAACAATTGAAAGGATTGGGAACATGATTCGACACAATGAATTAGTGATTGATGGAGTTCATACTTTTTCTTTTCCCTTTAAGGTGATTGTAGAAAACAGCCCACCGATTGTCATGAAGGATAGTAAAACACAGCTCCTCGAACATAGAGGAATCAGCGGTGCTGTAATGGAAACTAATAAGCACCGTAATGTAATGGAGTTACCTTTTAAAATTTATGTAATCAAACCAAGTGAAGAACAACTCTTTCAGTTTTTGACACTCTTTTCTAAAGAACAGTTTTGGTTGGAGTGTGAGCAGTTGAAGACAGTCCGACTCTGGTGCTATAAGGTCCTTGTTTCAAAAGTCACAAAGGACAAGCATGAGGTCTATGAGATGGAAGCGACTTTCCAATGCCATCCCACAAAGTTCTTTAAAGATACAGATAGTCAGTCGTTCACTCAAAATGGTGTTCTGCGAACGAAGGGGTCGGCTTTGTCTTTTCCCAAATTAACAATAGTGGGAAATACCTCAACTGAAACCAGTTTTACGATTGGTAGTCAGGTTATTCGTTTGGAGAAAATAGAGTCTGGTGAAACACTGGTGATGGATAACAACCCTGACAAACCAAGTTTTAGAACCTCATCAGGGAAAAGAATCAAGTGGTCTGGTGATTTTTTGATGATTGACCCTTCAAAAGATAAAACAGTGGGCGTCGTATTGGAGTCTGGGATTCAGTCCATTCGTTTTGAGATTGTCTGGGGGTGGGCTTAATGCTTTATTTATTGGATAAGGAAGTACAGACCGTTAAATGGAACGGTATCCCTCTTTATGAAGCGGTATCTGCTAGGGTAAAGGAAACGTTGAATGGAGATTTCACCTTAACCCTCAGGTATCCTATAACGGACAGCCATCTTTATCGGCTATTGAAAGTAGATAAACTGATTAAGGCTCCAGTCCCTGAATTGGGAGAACAACTTTTTCGTATTAAGAAACCAGTTGAGATGGATGACCACATGGAGGTACTGTGCTATCACATCACGGATGACATTCTGAAGCATTCCATTAAGCCAATCGGAAATTCTCAAGTCGGCTGTATGACGGCCTTATCTAATATGGTCCAAGCAGCCAAGACAAGTCTTGGGCCTTTTTCTTTCACCAGTGATATTGCCAAGCGCAGGGATTTTAATACGACTGAGACAACTACGCTTTATAACGTCTTGCTGGATGGTGCTCATTCCATTGTCGGAACCTGGGAAGGGGAACTGACTCGAGATAATTTTTCCTTCTCTATTCAAGAGCATCGAGGACAAAATCGTGGTGTCATTATTACGACTCATCAGAACCTGAAATCCTACAAACGGAATAGAAGCTCCCAGAATGTTGTGACCCGTATCTATGTTCATTCAACCTTTAAGCCAGAAGGAGCTAAAGAAGAGAAAACGTTAACCGTGACCGTTGACAGTCCTTTGCTTACTGCTTATCCCTATATCAATGAAAAAGAGTTTACAAATAACAATCTAAAAACCATTGAGGAATTGCAAAAATGGGGTGAGAGTAAATTTTATCATGATAAGATTGACCGAGAGCAGGATGCCATTGTGATAGAAGCCTATGAGTTAGATGGTCAAACGGTTCATTTGGGTGACTGGGTTACTCTAAAGAGCAGAAAGCATTATGTGGATTTGTTAAAGCAGGCTGTGGCTTATGAATATGATGCGCTGACTAAAGAATATATCTCATTGACCTTTGACGATAAGGCAAAAGAAGGTAGCCATAATACTTCTTCAAATTTAACAGCTGCAGCACATTCCATTTTGAATCTTGCCCTAGGCAGTCAAGAGTTGATGATTGAACGAGCCTTGGAAAATGCCAATCGGGCCTTTGAAGCTGCTTTTGAGAAGCAAGAGAGTATGGTATTAGATGGCATTGAAAAGGCAAAAGCAAAGGCAGAGGAAATTGCAGCTCAGACTCGTGAACAGATTCAGAATTCGTTTACTGCTTTTACGAAAACGACAGAATCCACGCTTCAAGCGATTTCCAAAAAGTCAGAAGAAGCCTTAGGGAAGGCAGGAGCTACTCAGCAAGCTCTGAACAAAGTCCAAGAAGTAACGAATCGAACAATAGCAGAATTGAAAGTTTTTCAAACAGAAACTCTTCAGAGAATGGGCACTTTTGTCAGTAAGATAGAAGTCAAGCAAACTCTATCCGGTCTTGAAACAACTCTCCAACAGGTTCAGGAGTATGTTTCAAAAGATGGTGAACGGCGGGAACGACTGGAGCAGTATGTACGGACGGAAACAGCCAATCAGGCCAGAACTGTCCGAGAGCAAGTAGCCAAGGACTATGTCGCAAAAGCCTCCTATTCAGAAGATGTGAAAGGCTTAAATCGTCGCTTTGAGAGTTTGCAAATTGGTGGGCGCAACTACATCCGTCATTATGATTTTGATGGTCGGTTACCCCTCTCGTCTAATGTATCAGAATGGAAATTTGAACGGGTACCAGATACGAATGCCAAAAGTGGATACTATCTCAAAGCTACTTGTACCAAAGCAGGAAATGGTGGCTTTCATAAGCCCATTTTTGATTTAAGGGGGGCTGAATGGCAAGGGAAGAAGATGGTTTATGCGGCCGACATGAAAGCGAGTCGGTCGGTAGTTGTTCGGTTTGGTTTTGAGACAGGTGGTGTTTCGACCGTGACACTTCAAACTGAATGGCATCGGTTTGTTCACTCTTTTACCGTTAAGTTTGAGAGATATTGGTCCTGGGTCTGTTATTCAAATGGCTGGCTTGTTGGTGATGTTCTTTATATTCGAGATCCACAATTGGAAGATGGGACAATTGCGACGACACCGAGTCCAGCTCCAGAGGATGACCGGCAGTACACAGAAACCAAGATTGCCTCCTATTCTCAAACAGTGGAGGGACGTTTTTCAGAAATCATACAGGCAGTCAATGGCAAAACCAGCAGCAGTGACTTTCAAAAGGTTAAGGAAACAGTTAATCTGTACTCACGGCTCATTGGCTCAAAGGAAGACAGTGTCAAACATAACTTGGCCCAGATTGTCCTGACAGATTCTTCCTATGTGACCAAGGTGACGGATTTGACCCAGAGAGTTTCCACTGTTCAAACTCAGCTCGCAAACAGTTGGTCGGTTCAGCATTTAACTTCTAGTGGTAGAGTTTTAAACAGTATTAATCTTCTAGCAGACGGTCGGAATTGGATTCATGGACGACTTACTCATATTACTGGTGAAACGTGGATTGACCATGCTGTGATTAAGTCTGCCATGGTGGATAAGTTAAAGACAGCCAACTTTGAATCGGGATCAGTCACCACCGCAATCTTAAGTGCAGAAGCAGTAACGGCTGAGAAACTGAAAGTAGATGATGCCTTGTTTAACAAGTTATCTGCGACCGAAGCTTACTTGAGGAAACTTTTCTCAAAGCATGCCTTCATCAGCCAGGTGCAGTCTGTAACTTTATCTGCGAACAAGATATCAGGTGGTATCCTAACAGCCATTAACCGAGCTATGGAAATCAGTCTCAATGCGGGTCAAATTTTGTATTATACAGACCAAGCTGCCTTGAAACGAGTTCTAGCTGGTTATCCAACCCAGTTCATTAAGTTTGCGACAGGAAATGTCGATGGTAAGGGAAGAGCAGGTGTAACCGTTATTGGCTCGAACCGGTGGGGAAGTGAAAGCTCGAATGATGGTGGTTTTGTTGGAATCCGTGCTTGGAATGGAACTAATGTAGATTCACTTGATGTGGTTGGAGATGAATTGTCTTTTGCCAGTTCGGCCTATGATAACAAAGATGGATGGGTTATGACAACAACAGGAAAACTTCAACTGCGACCGAGCAGAAAACAGGATAGGAGAGATTCCACGATTAATGTGGGTGATGTTTGGCTCTATTTAGATACAAGCGGTAACTATGTCTCACTTCACGAGGTATTACAACGTATGTCTAATAGCATTGGAGCACTCTATGAGTATCGAGCGAATCAAGGAGAAGGGCATCCAGCTTGGTGGGATACCAGAAGCTTAGTGGGACGTTTATAAGAAAGGGAACAAATGAAACCAGAAGAAATCAATCAGGCTCTTCGTTTAACCATTGAAGAGCTTACCAGAAAATTGGCAGATGAGGTAACGTCAAAGAACCTCTTAGCCATTCAATTGACTCAGAAAGAGGAGGCCTATCAAGCCCTCCAAAAGGAAAAGGAAGAATTGGAAACAGCACTTGATGAAGTGACAGCTCCAGAAGAAACAGATGGAGGTAAAAAGGATGGAGAATAAGGAATTATTGCCTGACCTCAGCCAAATCACAGAACCCTTTGATTTGGCTGCAGCGCTCACCTATATGCGGGAGAATGGAGAATTCATTCGCTGCAAGAGTGAGGGCGAGGATTTTTATATGTATCGGGAAGTTCAAAAGCGTCCGGTTATTAAAGGAGGCCGTCGGCAATTCATAGAAGTTGAAACGGTAGGTGCATTGACTCAGTGGGGAGCGACAGTCCCTACCATGAATCTGTCTGAGTTATTCCACAAGAATTTCTATATCATGCAATTTGATGAGAAAGGAAATCCAGACTGGAGTGAACCGCATAGAAAGGAGAATGAATCATGAAGCAGTTAGTTTTTGCGAATAAAGTCCTGTTTACTACGGTAGGCGGACTGATTGGAAGTGTCTTTGGCGATTGGGATGGTTTTATTTTTGCATTGATTGTCTTTATCACAATTGATTATATCAGTGGGCTGATGGCAGCCGTTGTTGAAAAGAAACTCTCCAGTGAAGTGGGCTTTCGAGGACTCTTTAAAAAGGTTGTCATTTTGATGCTGGTTGCCATGGGGCAGATTATTGATACCCATATCTTAAAACAGGGTGGTATTATCCGCACAGCAGTTATTTTCTATTACCTGTCTAATGAAGGCCTCAGCATCATTGAAAATGCGGCTCGGATTGGTCTGCCGGTTCCTGATAAACTCAAGCAGACCTTGAAACAATTAAAATCGGAGGAAAAATAAGATGGCATTATTTGGAGTAGATATCAGTGAACACAATGGTTTTATTGATTTTGATCAGTTGAAAAACAATGTTGACTTTGTCATTATTCGCTCGTCCTGGGGCAGTTTTGCGGAGGATTTACGGGCACGACGAAACGCTTCTGAATGTGAGCGGGTTGGTATTCCTTATGGCTTTTACCATTATAGCTATGCTCGTAACCTTAGTGAAGCTCAGGCAGAAGTCAATGCCTTTTTGAACTTTACAGGACAGTTCCATCCCAGCATGCCTCTTTACATTGATATGGAAGATGCGGATGGTTGGAAAGCCAACAATGGTGGTGTCTCTTGGGAGACTTCTACAGAAATTTGTCGGCTGTTTTGTGACCATGTCGAAGCAGCAGGCTACTGGGCGGGTGTCTATGCTAGCTTGTATTGGTTCCAAAACATGGGCGACTTGAGTCGCTATACCAACTGGGTGGCCCAGTGGCAGGTGGATGCTTGTGTGGTACCAACTGATATTTGGCAGTTTACCAGTGATGGTTTGGTCGGAGGTATTGGTGGACGAGTGGATTCCAACTATATGTATCGGGATCTGCGTTCTGTTTATACCGGTCAAGCTCCAGAACCTCGACCAGCTGTTACTCCAGCACCGGCAGCACCTTCTTCCTCCACCTATACAGTGCAGGCAGGGGATACTTTATCGGGTATTGCGGCTTTTTATGGCACGAGCTACCAGGAGCTGGCTGCTATCAATGGGATTGCCAATCCGGATTTGATTTATCCAGGGCAAGTCCTGCAGGTAACTGGAAGTGGAGCTGGAACGAGCGAACGGACCTATACAGTAGAAAGTGGAGATACCTTGTCTGGTATTGCGGCTTTGTATGGGACGAGCTATCAACACTTGGCGGAAATCAATGGGATTGAAAACCCGGATTTGATCTACCCAGGCCAGGTCCTCCGGATTGATTAAGGAGAATGAGCTGAGACAAGCTTGCTTGTCTTGGCTCTTTTTTACATAGACAGCAGTTGAACAAAAATAAGGTTGAATCAGTGGGCTGAATACTTGATAATATCGGGCTTTAGAGTGATAGATAGTAAGTGGAAAGGAGCAGTTTATGAAACAAAAGAAGAAGCGAGTTTGTGCTTATGCGCGGGTTTCAACCATGACAGAAAAGCAACAGGATTCTTTAGAGAATCAACAAGCTTACTATGCTCACTATTATAGCCAGCAGCCGGATATTGATTTTGTTGGCATTTATTATGATCAGGGGATTTCTGGAAATCGGGTGAATCGACCAGGCTTTCGGCAGATGATCGCGGATTGTAAGGCAGGAAATATTGATATGATTCATACCAAGTCGATCTCCCGCTTTGCGAGAAACACCGAGCTGTTACTGGAAGTGAGCCGGTATCTAAAAGCCATTCAAGTGGATATCTTCTTTGAGGAGCAGCAGCTCCATACCTTATCGAGTGAAGGAGAAGTCATGCTTACGGTTCTGGCCAGCTACGCAGAAGAAGAACTAAGGAACATGAGTGAGAACCAACGCTGGGCCTTTCAAAAGAAGTTCCAACGAGGGGAGCTCGTAATCAACACCAAACGCTTTCTAGGCTATGACAAAGACCCGGACGGAGAGTTGGTCATCAATCCTAAAGAGGCTCAGATTGTCAAACGCATCTTTTCCCTTTATCTATCGGGGATGGGTGGGCACACCATCGCAAAACTTTTTAACAAAGAGAAGGTTCCAACGGTGGATCAGAAGCAATGGCACTCGACAACGGTACTCAATATTCTAAAAAATGAGAAGTACAAGGGCGATGCGCTCCTGCAGAAATATTACTTTGCGGAGATTAACAAAAAGCAGCGCCTGAACAAAGGGCAGGTGCAGCAGTATCTGATTCGGGATAACCATGAAGCTATTGTCTCTCGAGATGATTGGGATGCGGTCCAGAAGCGTCTTCAGCAGTTCCAAGAAAAGCATGCCACGGCTAATTGCCTGCAGCGCTATCCCTTGAGTGGACTCTTGAAGTGTGAACATTGTGGATCTACTTTAAAGCGCCAAAAGTATTATAAGAGCAGGGTTGTCTGGGTTTGTAGCAAGTATATCCGAGAGGGGAAAGAAGCCTGTATCGGCATGCGTGTGCCTGATAGTGTTGTTCAAGATTGGCAAGTGACAAAACCGACCATTGTAAAGGAGGAAATCATCAATGGCAAAAAACATTACTGTTATTCCAGCAAAGAAAACGATTCAAGTGGAAACAGAGAAGCATGTCCAGAAAATCCGAATGGCGGCTTATTGTCGGGTGTCTACCGACCAAGACGAACAGCTATCAAGTTATGAGAATCAGGTTCGGTATTATCGAGAATATATTAATCAGAATCCTTTGTATGAGCTGGTAGGCATCTATGCGGACGAGGGGATTTCAGGAACCAACACTAAGAGACGTACCGAGTTCAATCACCTGATTTCAGATTGCCGGCAAGGGAAGATCGATCGCATCATTGTCAAGTCCATTAGCCGCTTTTCTAGGAACACGCTCGACTGTTTGAAATATGTGCGGGAGTTAAAGGAACTGGGGATTGGGGTCACTTTTGAAAAAGAGAATATTGACAGTCTTGATGCCAAGGGGGAGGTGCTCTTGACGATTTTGTCCTCTCTGGCTCAAGATGAATCACGATCCATTTCAGAAAATGCGACCTGGGGAATCCGCAAGAAGTTTGAGCGAGGGGAGGTTCGTGTGAACACCACTAAGTTTATGGGATATGATAAGGATGAGAATGGTAAATTAATCATCAATCCTGAGCAAGCAGAAACAGTTAAATTTATTTACCAGAAATTTCTAGAGGGATTTAGCCCTGAGTCAATAGCTAAGTATTTAAATGAAAATGACATACCCGGTTGGACTGGAAAAGCCAATTGGTATCCAAGTGCCATTCAAAAGATGCTTCAGAATGAAAAGTACAAGGGAAATGCCTTATTACAGAAGACCTTTACTGTAAATTTTTTGACCAAAAAGCGTAGTGCTAATGATGGTCAAGTCAACCAATACTATGTAGAAGATAGCCATGAAGCTATTATTGATAAGGAGACATGGGAACTAGTGCAGCTGGAATTAGCAAGGAGGAAAGCATTTCGTGAAGAACATCAACTGAATTTTTATATCATGCAAAATAAGGATAACCCCTTCACTTCCAAGGTGTTCTGTGCAGAATGCGGTTCAGCTTTTGGACGTAAGAATTGGACGACAAGTCGTGGCAAACGTAAAGTTTGGCAGTGTAACAACCGCTATAAGGTAAAGGGGCTGATTGGTTGTCAGAATAACCATATCGATGAGGGAACACTAGAGAAAGCCGTAGTAATGGCAGTAAAATTACTGAGTGAGAATGTGGATTTGTTGCATGGAAAGTGGAATAAAATTTTGGAAGAAAACCGGTTATTAGAAAAGCATTACAGTGTGTTGCTGGCTAAATTGATAAACAAGGATTGTTGGGAATATGATTCCTTTGAGATGTGTCAGGTACTAGATAGTATTTTGATTTCGGAGGATGGACAGATAACCGTTAGATTTTTAGAAGGAACAGAGGTTGATTTATAAGACCCTAGTTAGAAAGTAAGTTTTCTAACTAGGGTCTTTTTTGCGTTAATTTTGCCTTACTACTTCAATTAATAGAAATATTTTCAGTCCGTCACATATTAACCGCGATCAGAAAATAAATCAACCCAAAAGGTTGACAAATTATTTGAAATGGTTTATAATTAATATGAAAGATAAATGGAGGAAACTGAATATGATAACGGAGTATGGTAAATTTCTAAGAAAATTGAGAATAGATCAAGGTCAAACCCTCAAAATAATGGCGGAAAAACTAGGTGTAAGCTCGGCTTTTTTATCAGCTGTAGAGAATGGTAAAAAGAAAATCCCTAAAACATGGGAAACCAAATTAGCAACTGAGTATGAACTAAATGGCGAACAATTAGAGGAATTAAGACGTAGTCAACAAGACAGTCAACAATTAATAGAAATAAACCTAGAAACACTATCTGAAGCTCAAAAGGATACAGCTTTTGCTTTTGCTAGAAGTCTTGAGAAATTTGACACACAAGATTTATCAAAATTAGCCAATTTTTTTAGTAAGACTCAGGAGGGAGTTAATGACCTATAATTATAAAGTATCTCCATGTTCAAGATTAGAGATTCGAAATTTTGCTGATTATTTTCGCAAAAAGACAAAATTGTATGATGAACTTGCATATCCAATTGTTGAGATTTTTGAATTATTAGCGGAGGCAGGTTATTATAATTATGAAGTTATTTCAATTGAAGATATGCCAGATAATTATGGGGAAACTCTTCAAGGTGAAAATCTAATCCGGATTCGTGAAGATATATATGATAAAGCTTGTAAAGATGATGGTTTTTCTAGATCCACAATTGCTCATGAACTCCTTCACTTTTTTAAACATCGTCAAGAGGAGATAGTTTTTTGTCGCACTGTTGAAGAAATGAAAAACAGAAAAGTTTATGAAGATCCTGAGTGGCAGGCGAATTGTTTTGCAGGGGAGTTATTAGTTCCAAAAAGATTGGTTAAAAATATGTCTGTTGAGGAGGTGGTGAAACAATGTAAGGTCACTCATGCAATGGCTAGAATTCAACTCGGCCAATATGAGAAAGAAGGATGGTAAAAGAAAAAGCCTTTGAGTGGGGACTCAAGGCTGGTTAGAGCGGCTGGGTAAACCGACATACACAGTATTAGTTTACCATAGTCGCCTTGATATTTCAATAGAAAGGTTTTACTATATGGTGAAAATTCAAAGCAGCCGAAAAGGCTGCAAAGATGTTTTTAATGCATTCTTAGTTGAGAATGCTAACTATGCTGGAAAAGAAGAAATTCCAATCATTAACCCCTACAGTGGTACATTGCCGGAAAAAATGGTACTTTTTTCAAAACGACATCAAATTGAGAAAGAACTTTCATGGTTATGCTTTTATGAGGATGATTATAAATTCGAAAAGATTTGGAGAAATCCAAAGCTCCATTTAGAAACGTTTTTTAAGTTTAAAGGGATAATTCTTCCAGATTTCAGTTTATTTAGAGATATGCCGTATAATGTGCAAGTAAATAACATATACAGAAGTCGTGCTATTGGTTCCTGGTTACAATCGTTAGGGATCTCTGTCATTCCTAACATTCGTTGGGGAGATGCTAGAACGTATGATATTGCTTGTCTGGGCGTATCAAAAAATAATGTGATTGCTGTAGGTTCACATGGTCAGATGAAAGATTTAGATGATAAGAGGCATTTTATCAATGGGCTTGATTATGTTGTAGAAAAGCTCCGGCCTATTACAATTCTTGTTTACGGTGCTTTACCAGATGATGTATTCGATTGGTATCGTATTCAGGGGATAAATATTGTTCATTATCCAAGTTACACTTCATTGGTTTATAATAGTTTATAATCAAGGAGGTGCATGATGGGGACGGGATATCATGGAGGATTTGGTAAGACTACTGGCGCTGAGGAATTAGACTTAAAACGATTTGATAATCTAGGTGGGTTTCCTATTTTTGAGTTAATTAATCACACGAATCCTAGTACCGAGACTGATGGCTTTTTTGTTGAGCTTATTGCTGATTATAATGGATATAATAAAGGTCTGGTTGGGATAGTTCTATCAAAAGATAGCAATGATACATACAAAGTGAAGTTTTTTACTCGAGAAAATAAGGTCTTAGTTATCATTTCGGTACCGAGATTACTTTTGCATCACATTAGTCATTCTGAATTTAAAAAGTATTTTGAGTAGTATGTGAAATTTAAACATGTATATAAAAATCATAGTGATATAATTAAAGGGAGCTATTTATGGCAAATTCAACAGAGCGAATTGGTATATATGAGTGTGGCAAAATTGCGGAACGGAATAATTGGTTATTCCGAGAGCAACCTATAAATGATATAGGTATTGATGCGCATATGGAGCTTATAGAAGAAGGAAAACCTAAACAGCTTCTTGCTTTGCAAATCAAATCTGGTGAAAGTTGGTTTAAGGAGAAAAAAGATGGCTGTATTATCTTTAGAGATATTAATGAGAGACAGTATAACTATTGGACAATGAATTCTTTACCCTGTATTCTAGTCCTTTATAATCCTACTGATGAGATGTGTATTTGGGGAAAGCTTAATACTGAAACGATTCAAAAAACTCGAAATGGTGAAGGAAAAGGTTACTATGTTAAAGTGCCTTGTAGTCAGATTTTTTTGGACGACTCCTCGAATAGAAAAATTCTTTCTTATACAAATTTGCCACAACATCTGCAGAATTATAATTTTCTGTTATCTCAGAAAAAATTTATGGAAATTATTGAGAGTGGTGGAGAAGTTAAACTACATTCAACGGAGTGGGTTAACAAATCAAGTGGAAAAGGTGAGACCAAGTTAATTGTTAATGATGGAGATGAAACCAAGGAGTATTTGTACCCGTACTGGTTTCCTTTTACTCCTTATGAAGAAGTTTTTCCTAAGCTATTCCCTTGGGCTAATTTTTCTGTTGATGAAGAATTTTTTGAAGAAAGTGATTCTGAATTATGGCAACAACTTCATTGTTGGTATGATAATGAAATGGATGATTGGATCGTTGTAGGAGACACATTTGAGCAATTCCGCCAAAAATTACACCCTATGCGCTACGTTGACCATGCTGGTGAAGTTGCAGAGTATATGTTGGTTCTCAGTTTGAATGAATTGGGAAAATCGTTCTTAGAGGTAGAGCAATTTATATCTGAAACCAGACCATACACCAAAGCAAGACCAGAATCAAAAGATAAATAAAGGAGCATTATCATGAAAAAGCTTAAACTTAATAGTGGTATGAAATCGGAAAAAACTATAGATGGATATAGACTAAATCCTACTGAGAAGTATGTTATTAATTTGGAAGATGAAATGGAATTTGCAATATCGACAATGCAAGCAGTTCATATGTTTGGTTTTCCACCAGCATTTAAAAATTGGCATGCTTGGCTATTTGAGAATGGCTTTAGTATGGAAACACCAAATCCAACAAATAAGTTTGTAGCAAAGTTCTATGGAGTAGAACCTCTTTGGAAAACGCCATACTCAATGGGGCTCGTCGTAAAAGCAGAAGGTGATGATGACTATTACATTATTATGGAATGTAGTAGTAAAAATACAGGTTTCAAACACACACAAATTATTCTTACCATGGGAGGATGTTTCTAGATTAGAGAAGGACATAATATATAATGAGTAACCATAAAGGCTTGTTACGTTTAATTGTTTAATTCAGTTAATCAGACAGCCTTTATTTCGTTTCATAGTATAGGTAGTAACCATCAAAACATGTGGAGGTAGTATCACTGCTTATACGAGATGATCTATCGGCGAAGTGTAAGGAAATGGTCTGTTCTGAGATAAGATAAGACTTCAGATAAGAAGTTTTTATTGAAGTATTGTATTGATATGTAGATTATATTTTAATTTTGGGAATTAGGACGTAATACGAAATCTGGGAATGCTGATATAACAGTTGAAGATAATGAAGGTACACCTTGAAGCTAAGACTTTTGGAAATGAATTTGATAAAGAGTGGAAAAATACAGAAGTTGATGGTGGTCAACTTTTCTCATATGAAAAACAAGAAAATAAGGCAAGAGCTCTAGTTTTATATGCTTCTCAAATTGAAGCTGGTGAGATTAAACGGATGTATCATGCAATTCATTTGATTGATAATACCGATTTTCTTTCAACTCTAGATAATCCAAAATCATATAATGATGCTAAAGGAGGAAATGACAAATTCGAAATTTGGCGTGATATCTATCAACAAGATTATGTTACAAATGGAGTATTAGAAGCTAACATTAAGCCTTTTGAAATTGGACAAGCGAAATCTTCAATTGCTGATTTAAAAGAAATCGCTCACGATGAAGTTCAAAAAAAATATAATCAATTTGCAACAATTCTTCGTAAGTATAATGTTGGCGGACGTGAAAATGCCTTCGATAAACTCGTCAATCTCTTCTTAGCAAAAATTGTAATATAGAACATCAGAATGAAGCAATAAAACAAATAGAAAAATTAGAAGATTTGATTGTGATTGAAGAAAGTAAGATTGTAGAAATTCAAAAACAGAAAACAGATATCTTAGAAAGATATTTAAATGAATAAAAAGTATTTTTGAGTAGGTGTAACATTTACCTGATTTAAATCTGTTGAATTCCAAGGGCAAATCAATCAATTTTATTTCTCAGCATAGATAATCGTCAAGCATATATAGGAAACATTCTCCTCTTTGTCAAGTCTAAATTTTTAGCACTCTCATTCAGACTAAACGAACTGAATATTTTCAAGCTGAGCATTTCTCACGCAACTTTTCTATAAATTTTGCTTAGACGAACGATTAAAATATTTTGAATCTATTTCGTATTTACTCTTCATAAAAAGATTGATATAATAGCTTTGAAAGCGTTTAAAAATTCAATTTAAAAAGGAGATTAAATGACTTTAGAAACAAAAAACATTGCCATTCAAGATACTTATGGCGATCGATTCCAACATTGTTGGGGGTGTGGTCCTAAGAATGAGTCAGGCTTGCATTTAAAAACTTATCCTAGTCTTGATGGAACAAGTTGTATTAGTAAGATAACACCAGCTCGCCAGTATACTGGTGGTGTTCCAGCTAATCTATTTGGTGGCATGATTGCCATGATTTTTGATTGTCACGGTACCGCTTCAGCAGCTTGGTTTGCCCATCAAAATAAGGGGTTAGATTTAACAGAAGAAACGGTGATTGGACGATTTATTACAGCTCGATTGGAAGTAGATTATAAAAGTCCAACACCTATTGATGAGGCAATTACGGTTGTCTCTCGACTTGAAGAATTGGGTGAAAGAAAAGTCATTGTGACAATGGAGATGACAGTAGTGAATCAGGTACGTGCCAAAGCAAAAATGGTAGCAGTAGCAGTGAAAGATAATATGTAACGGATTTTCCCTTGGTTCATTACACCAAGGGATTATTTTGATTATTTAAAAAATCTCTTTAATATTAAATTAATAGTAAACATCTCAGTTAAAACGATGAAGAAATGACAACAAAGCTTTAGAAACTATGGATTTCATTACAAAAATATTTAACCAGTATTTGGTCTATGTAAAATTTGTTTTTCTAATGCGGAATTTTTGGTATAAAATAAAAGTATCTTGATTTATAGAATTGAGAATTTCTTGTTTCTTTTGTGGAAATAGTAGAAAATGGAGCGTAGATGTAGTATAATGCGATTGTTATGGGTTTTAATTTTAAAAGGTAAATCTTAAGAAAGGGCGAAAAATGACAATCTCAATCATCATTCCTTGTTTTAATGAGGAAGAGTCGCTTCCGTTGTTTTATGCGGAAATGGAAAAAATTAAATCTCAGATAAATGATCATTTTGAATATATCTTTGTCAATGACGGCTCAAAAGATAGAACTTTATCTATTTTACGAGAGCTCAGTGAGAAAAATAATAGTGTTCGTTATCTTTCTTTTTCGAGAAATTTTGGGAAAGAAGCAGCTCTGTATGCAGGTCTCAAATATGCAACTGGTGATTTAGTGACTGTCATGGATGCGGATTTGCAAGACCCACCTGCATTATTGATTCAAATGAAAAATATGCTAGATGAAAATGCTGAATTGGATTGCGTAGGAACGCGTCGTACAACACGCGAGGGAGAACCTCTGATTCGTAGTTTTTTTGCGAAGATGTTTTATAAATTGATTAATAAAATTAGCCAAGTTGAGATGGTAGATGGAGCGCGTGATTTCCGTCTCATGCGTCGACAGATGGTAGATGCTGTTTTAGAGGTTTCTGAGTATAATCGTTTTTCCAAAGGGATTTTTGCTTGGGTTGGATTTAAAACAAAATATTTGGAATATAAGAACGTGGAGCGAGTTGCAGGAAAAACCAGTTGGAATTTCTGGCAATTATTGAATTATTCTCTAGAAGGGATTATAAACTTTTCAGATGCTCCTTTGACAATAGCTTTTTGGGGAGGTATTGTTGCCTGCTTATTGGCATTTTTCCTTATCATTATTGTCATTATTCGTACCTTGATTTTTGGGGATCCTACAGCTGGCTGGCCTTCTATGGTTTCGATTATTCTTTTTCTAGGTGGTTTTCAGTTGTTGACAATTGGCATTCTTGGTAAGTATATTGGGAAAATTTTTATGGAAACCAAAAAAAGGCCAATTTATGTTATTAAAGAAAAGAGCGAGTAGAAAAAGCAGATTTTTTCTGCTTTTTTTGATATAATAAATTCATTGAATGTTTATTGTTCAGAAAGGAATTTCAGATGATTTTAATTACAGGAGCTAACGGACAACTTGGGACAGAACTTCGTTATCTTTTAGATGAACGCAATGAAGAGTATGTGGCAGTTGACGTGACAGAAATGGATATTACCAATGCTGAAATGGTAGAGAAGGTTTTTGCAGAAGTGAAGCCAAGTTTGGTTTATCACTGCGCTGCCTATACAGCTGTAGACGCAGCAGAAGACGAAGGTAAAGAACTGGACTATGTCATCAATGTGACCGGGACAGAGAATGTCGCAAGAGCGGCAGAAGCCCATGGAGCAACACTTGTTTACATCTCTACAGACTATGTCTTTGCTGGAGATAAGCCAGTTGGGCAAGAATGGGAAGTAGATGATCGACCAGATCCTCAAACAGAATATGGTCGCACGAAGCGTATGGGAGAGGAGTTGGTTGAAAAATATTCTAGCCGTTTCTACATTATCCGCACAGCTTGGGTTTTTGGAAATTATGGAAAGAACTTCGTTTTTACCATGCAGAATTTAGCCAAAACACATAAAACCCTGACGGTTGTTAATGACCAGCATGGTCGTCCAACTTGGACGCGAACGTTGGCTGAATTTATGACTTACTTAGCAGAAAATCAAAAAGAATTTGGTTATTACCATTTGTCAAATGATGCTATAGAAGATACGACTTGGTATGATTTTGCAGTAGAAATTTTAAAAGATACAGATGTTGAAGTTTTACCAGTAGATTCTAGTAAATTTCCAGCGAAAGCGAAGCGACCATTCAATTCTACTATGAGCCTAGCTAAAGCTAAGGCAACCGGCTTTGTCATTCCAACTTGGCAAGATGCCCTCAAGGAATTTTATAAACAAGGGAAGAAATAGCATATTTTTATCAATTGTAGTGATTGGTGTTAGCCGATTTTTGGAGAGGATTATTTTCATCTTCTCTTTTTTTGATCTTTAGAGTAATGAAGATATGAAGTTAAAATTTGTGGTAATGACTTTAATTTTATATTTTACTTTTTGAGATAACGTATGAAGTGTTATTTGATGTTCTAACGTCAAAGATGGATAAGAGTTTTCCAGAAGAAATCTTGTGGAACGAAGCTCATTCTGGCTTTCTTAAAACTGAGCAACTCCCTACTCAATAATCAAGGTTAAATCAGAGAAGTAGGTTAATTGAAACTTTTTGAATTTCCAAGTAACATTTTATACCGGGACAGTTAACTATTTTGCGATGCTTGTTATATGAATCCTTCCAATCAGTTTTTGGGTGATTTTATACTAAATCAGGTGAGTCATTTGGATAGGATAAGTTTTAGTAATGTGGGGAATTGGGGGCTAGATACTTCAACTTGCATACGAGTACCTTCATTTAATTTATTCGTAACAGAGATTATAGAATTCAAAAATAGAGGTAATCCATTGATTGTTTTTCCTTATACACAAATCTCCTAGAAAATGGTATAATTAAGAAACTATAATGTGGGAGAGAGTTAGAATTTGAAAGAAACAACCCAGCAAAAAATATTCTTTTGGAATATATTTGGCAGCCTGTCATCAGCTGTCGTTTCGGTCATTCTTTTAGTTGTTGTTACCCGTGTATTGTCAAGTGAATCAGCTGATTTATACAGTTTCGCTTATGCGATTGCCAATTTATTAGTAATTGTTGCTAGTTTTCAGGTGAGAGATTTTCAAGCGACTGATATTCAAGAAAAGTATTCTTTTGATGCTTATCTTGTAACAAGAATTTTATCTAATATTTTGATGGTGCTAATTCTTATTGGCTATATTATCGTGACCCCTTCAACACATAACAATATGGATATTATTTTTGGAGTATCTTTCTTTCGCGTTAGCGAAGCATTGTCGGATGTCTTTCAGGGATTGTTTCAACAAAGAGAACGACTTGATATTGCAGGTAAGTCCTTATTTATCAGAAATAGTCTATCAACCCTTGGATTCTTTATAAGTTTGATTATTTCAAGAAATCTACTATTGTCGGTGATTATTCAAATAATTATTGCTTTTTTCTGTATCGGATTATTTGATTACCCACAATCAAAAGCATTTCATAAAATTAATTTTTTTAAAGTAAATGTGAAAGATATTTTTAGTATTTTAAAAGACTGTTTTCCGCTTTTTATCAACGCCTTTTTACTGGTTTCTATTTATAATCAGCCTAAATATGCTTTGAATGATATCTTTAATAAAGGCTTTATTGGAGCAGGTGTGCAAAGGGATTTCAGTGTTCTCTTCACCCCGATATTTTCCATGAATCTTATGATTGTATTCTTGAGGCCAATGATTACCCAGCTTGCAATTTTTCGAGAAGAAAAGAAAATAAGTCATTTTATAACTTATAAAAACAATCTGTTTAAAACGTTATGGTTAACGAGTGTATCTATCTTTTTATTAGGAACATTTTTAGCGATACCTATTTTAGATATTGTTTATGGTACTGACTTAAAGCATTATCATTCTAGTTTTTTGATTTTGTTATTTGGAGGGGTAGCAAGTACTTTTTCTACAGTGTGTGATAATATTCTAACTGTTTTTCGTAAACAACATTATTTGACTATCTCTTTTTTAACGGGATATCTAGTATCTGTGTTGACTGCAAGACCGTTGGTTATGAACTACGAGGTTTTTGGAGCCGCTTTATCATTCCTTTTTTCAATGGTAGCGTGGCTAAGTGTATCCTTGATTATATATTTTGTAACAAATCCCTATACATGGTTTAGAAAGAAAAACAAATGATGAAATTTTCAATTATAGTCGCGGCTTATAATGTGGCAAACTATTTAAATGAATGTGTTGGAAGCTTAGCAAAGCAAAATTTCCCTATGTCGCAGTTTGAGGTATTAATTATTAATGACGGTTCAACGGATGAGGCTACGGGCCCACTCAGTGATGCTTTATCTGATAAATATGATGTTGTTAGAGTTATTCATCAAAAGAATGGAGGCCTGTCTGCAGCTAGAAATACAGGTATTCAAAATGCTGTGGGAGACTACTTGTTGTTTGTTGACGGTGATGACTTTTGGAGTGACAATCATTTTCTCAAAAAGTTGAGTGATAATATTGAACAAAACAAGAGCGATA
The DNA here is from genome assembly GCF_000524255.1 of Streptococcus sp. AS20. Classification (NCBI taxonomy): domain Bacteria; kingdom Bacillati; phylum Bacillota; class Bacilli; order Lactobacillales; family Streptococcaceae; genus Streptococcus; species Streptococcus sp. AS20. The sequence goes on from NZ_JANS01000005.1 coordinate 81,272, forward strand.
TAGTAATCTTTTCGTATAATAAATTCTATGATATAGATGATATCATTCAGGTTGGTTTTGAAACTGTTCCTTCTTTTGGACTTTTCAGTGATCATGTCTTGGATTTAGTATCAAAAGAAGTTTTGACTGCTCCTGCGTGGAATAAGTGTGTAAAGAAAGAGTTATTTAATCAAGGATTGGGCTTCCCTGTAGGGTTTTTGTCAGAAGATTGTCTTTATTGTGCAAATCTTTTGAAAATGGCAGGTAGTTTTTCTATTCTTAATTCGGATAATTACATGTATAGACAAAACCGAGATGGGAGTATTACTAATATAGTGAAAGAGAAGAATGTCTATGATATTTTAAAAAGCATTGACATTGGATTAAAAGGTATTGAAACATATAATCAAAATCTTAAGACTGCACTTGAGGTTTATTTCACAATATCTTATATTTCAATATTGCCTTTTGTTAATCAGTATCTTCACAATAAAGATATTGGAAGTTTACTGAAAAAATATCAATATCTATTAAAATTTTCTAAAAAAATAAACAATAGGACATTCAAAATGGTTGGTATTTTTACGAAGATTATGGGACTTAGCATATCAATCAAACTTTTTCCACGTTTGATAGGATATTATAAAAAGAGTTAATTAAGTGAATGAAAGTAAGGGAAGTATAAATGTCTAATAATCTAGCAGTTTCAGTTATTATTCCCGTTTATAATGCGGAAAAAGGCATTAGAAAATGCCTAGATTCGCTTTTAGAACAAACTTTTAAGAATTTTGAAATCATATTATTGAATGACGGATCGACTGATAATTCTTTAAAGGTGCTTCAAACCTATGCCAATCATTATCCATTCGTTCGAGTGATTGATAAGGAAAATGAAGGTGTGGCAAAAACAAGAAATAGAGGGATTCTCTTAGCTAAAGGGGATTATATTGTTTTTATTGATAATGATGATTATGTAAACAGTGATTATCTGCAAGTATTTTATGAATCCATCTCCAAAGAGGAAATGGACATTGTACTTGGTGGTTATAGACGTGTCAACCAAGAATATAAAATTATTTTTCAACAAGATTTGATTGACACAGATTGGTCGAAATATATTGTGGTAGCTCCTTGGGCTCGCATTTATCGAACATCTTTCTTGAAAGAAAATCAAATTCAATTTTTTGACTATCCAATCGGTGAAGATGTTGTCTTTAGTTTAAATGCCTATAATAAAACAGATAAAATCAAAATTATTGATTATAATGGTTATAATTGGTTTTTTAATGAGTCTAGCATTTCAAATACGTCTCAAAGAGGATTTAATCCTAAGATTGATATAGTTTACTTTTTATCACAATTGAAAGAAGTCGCTGGTGATTCGATTTATTTGAGGTACTTTATTAAACGTTATTATATTTGGTATTTGTTGTTTTCAGGCCGTTCTGCATCAAGTTCTGAGTTTATGAATCAGTATAGGATGATAAAAGAATGGATTGGACAAGAGCAAGTGGATTCTAATCTATCACCTCTGTCTAATAAGGTTCATGGTGAGAGATTTCAGATAATTATATTCATCTTGCTTTTTAGAAGCTTAGAATCTTTGAGACTGATGCCACTATTTTCAAAAATCTACTGTAAAGGAAAGAAAACGTAATTGAAAGTTTTAATGATTATTCCTGCTTATAATGAAGAGGAAAGTATTTTAAATACCGTTTTAAGCATTGTCGAACATCGGAAAAAAGTTGATTTTGAATTGGATTATGTCGTCATAAACGACGGTTCGACAGATCACACCAAAGAGATTCTTGATGAAAATGGGCTGAATGCAGTTCATCTTGTGATGAATCTTGGAATTGGTGGAGCCGTTCAGACAGGTTATAAGTATGCTTTAGAGCATGGCTATGATGTTGCAGTTCAGTTTGACGGGGATGGACAGCATGATATCAGTTCTTTGGCATCTTTATTGGAGCCTATTTGTAAGAATGAAGCGGATTTAGTAATTGGGTCACGTTTTGTTGGAAATAAAGCATCAGAATTTCAGACGACTTTTATGCGTCGATTTGGTATTACGATTATTTCTGCTTTTATTAAATGTACAACTGGAAAAAGAATTTTAGATACCACATCTGGTTATCGCTTGGGCAATCATAAGATTATTCGACAGTTTGCGATGCGCTATCCTATTAAATATCCAGAACCAGAGTCTGTCGTTCATATTTTAAAACGAAAATATAGAGTAGTAGAAGCTCCGGCAAATATGTTTGAGCGTTCTGGCGGAGTTTCTTCCATAACGCCTATCAAATCAATTCGGTATATGATTGAAGTTTGTTCATCTATTTTGATTGCTGCTTTTATGAAAGAGAGTGAATAATGTCTATTTTGTCTATTGCTATGCTGGTTGCTTCTGTTTTATTTTTATATTTTGTGTTTAGAAATATCAATAGGAATAACATATTGTTTGAGCAAGCCTTTATGTGGATTGTGATTGGTTTTGTATTGATTATTATTTCAATTTTTGATTTCATTCCAGTTTATTTTGCTCAACTTTTAGGTTTTGAATTGACCTCAAATTTTTTGCTTTCTCTGGCAGTTTTTTTCTTGTTGATTATCGTATTTTTTCATACAATTGCTATTTCTAAACAAAAGGAGCAAATCAAGCAGTTGGTGCAAGAATTATCAATTACAAAGCAAAAAATTTCTGAATTAGAAAGCGAAAAAGATGAAAAATAACCATACTTGGGTCATTTGTGCTTATGGAGAAAGTGAGTTTTTAGAAGCTTGTATTTTATCTCTGAGGGCTCAGACAATAAGATCGAAGATTATTTGCTATAGTTCGACCCCTCTTGATTCAATCAGGCAACTTTGCCAAACATACGAGATTCCTTTTTATACTAAAGAGGGTGGAGGGATTGGCAAAGATTGGAACAATGCACTTTCATTCGTCGATAGCCAGTATGCAACTATTGCTCATCAAGATGACTATTATGAGCCGACTTACTTAGAAGCTGTGTTGCAAAAAATAGAGCAATCTAAAGATGTTTTGATTGCTTATACAGATTACTTTGAAGAAAAAAATGGTGTCAAAATTTTAGCTAATAAAAATCTGAAAATCAAGACATTTATGCTCAAAGTATTGAATATAATGCCAGCTAGCCATTTCTGGAGAAATCGAGTATTAGCTTTAGGAAATCCTATCTCATGTCCAGCTGTTACCTATAATCTGGCTCGGATCAAGGAGTTTCGCTTTGATGAAAAGATGCGGGTCAGTCTAGATTGGTATGCCTGGTACAAGATTAGTGAATACAAGGGGCGATTTGCTTTTATCTCTGAAAAACTTATGTGTCACCGGATTCATGAGGAGTCAGAGACGACCAAAACCATTTCAGACAATACTCGAACCAAAGAAGATTTATATATGTATCAGCTCTTTTGGCCTAAATGGATAGCCAAGCTGATTAATCGTGCCTATATAAAAAGTCAAGATTCTAATTCTAATGACTAGACTTGATATGATAAGGAAAGTGTATGAAAGATTTAATATCTGTCGTTGTGACATGCTACAACCATGAAGACTATATTGAGCAATGCTTGCGCAGTATTTTTAAGCAGAGCTACAGAAATATTGAACTTTTTGTTTTAAATGATGGCTCTACAGATAAGTCTGCTCAGATTATTCAAGAAACTCTGGTAGATTCTCCTTTTCCAACACAATTTAAAAGCCATGAGAATATGGGTTTGGTCATGACCCGCAATAAAGGCTTAGGTCTGATTAATGGAGAATTTTTTCTTTTTGTGGATAGTGATAACTTTTTAGATGAAGCTTATATTGAGAAATGCCATCAAAAGCTCTGTCAAGCAGGCGCGGACATCGCCTATAGCGATTTATATGACCCAGAAAGAGAAAAAATATATTTAAAGGGACAGCCCTTTGATTTATCCTCTTTTTTGGAGAGAAGTTATATCGATAGTTGTTCCTTGGTTCGAACAGAAATAGTTAAAGGTGTAGTTTATGATGTGGAACTCAACTATAAGAAGCTAGAGGATTATGATTTTTGGCTTAATTTAATTATCAACAGACAAGCTGTTCCAATCTATGTTCAAGATACGAAATTAAATTATCGAGTTCTTGAAAGCTCCATGTCTCAGAGAAATTCTACCAAGTATTATTTTGACGTTTATCTTTATGTTTTAAAAAAATATCTAGATAAAATACCTCAGGAAGTTTATCAGGCTCTGAGCGACAATATCTTTACTTTAGAAGGACGGCTGGATGATTTAATCCAGCATACTGCCAAGGTAGCTGACTATGTTTCTGAATTAAAAGGAGAATTAAGCACTTCAAAAGGAACTATCGAAACTTTGAAAATAAGTGTCAAAAAGATTAAACATCAGCGAGATGAAGCGATTGAAGAACAGTTTGAGATTCGGCACTCTATTTCTTATCGTTTAGGAAATGCAATGATTACACCTATAAAATATATGGGGCAGATTATTCGGAACCCTAGAAACATAAAAGGTGTTCTTAGTCTGATGAAACAGCAGCTAATTCGACTGAAAAGAAAGGCAAAATCTCCTAAGACATATTATTATCAACTATTGCGCAATTCTCAACGTAAGCAGATTGCAAATTTAAATGGAAAAAAAGTGCTCATTTATGTTATTTTTGAATCTGAAAGACGTTTACAGCAATATAAAATCCTCTTTTTAGAGAAATTAGCGGTTTTAGCTGATGAGACTTTAATTGTAGTGAATGGGGGGCTGCTTGCAGAAGATATAAAAATTTTAGAGAAATATGGTCAAGTGTTAACAAGAGATAATATTGGCTATGATACAGCAGCTTTTCGTGAGGGAATTTTGTCTCTTGGAAAGGATAAGTTGCAACAATATTCTCAGTTAATGCTAGTGAATGATACTAATATTGGTCCAATGAGAGATTTAACAGCAGTCTTTCAATCTATGATTGAAAAAAATCTTGATTTCTGGGGCATTTCTTATGGAGAAACACAAGAAGATATTACAGGATTTAATAAGTATGGTTATATCCCTGAACATTTACAATCATATTTTCTTGTCATTGAGCCTTTGCTACTTCGGTCAGAAGCTTTCTATAATTATTGGGAACAATTGACCGATACTGATTCGCGTGATGAGGCCATTGGAAAACATGAAACAATTTTTACCAAACATTTTGCAGACCTGGGCTATCGTTATGATGCACTCGTTCATGAAAATAAAGATTCAGCTATGTATATTCACCCCTTAAAAATGTTAGAAGCTGGAAGTCCTCTAGTTAAATACACTGCTTTACGAAATTATGACGATCAGCAGTTTCTATGGCAAGGATTGGAAAGAGAATCTGAAATAGGTGATTTGTTAGGGTATATTCAAGAGAAGACAGATTACCCTGTCGACATTCTTGAAAATATAATTAAAAAATTTAAAGAAATTCCAAGAAATCAGTACATCTTAATCATTGATGGAGTAGAAAATATCATTCCTCAATGTACCCGCTATCGTGTTTTGAATAAGGCTGAACAGCTTAGAAAAAACGGTTTTGCTGTTAAGGTAGTAAATGCCTCTGAGTTTCAGGTTTCGCAAGCTCAATATGCTAGTCATATCATTATTTATCGTGCTTCTTGGTCTATCCAATTACAGCTTCTATGTGATTTGGCTAAGAGTGAAAATAAGCCAGTATATTTTGATATTGATGACTTGGTGTTTGATACAGTTTACACAGATCAATTAAGTTATACACAGGGCTTGTCTGAAAAAGAAAAAGGCAATTATGATGCCGGAGTTAGAAATTATGGAAAAATGTTGGCGGCTTGTGATGGAGCCATTACTTCAACCAATCAACTGAAAGAAGAATTACTCAAGTATCAGGATACAGTTTTGTTAAATAGAAATTTAGCTTCGAGTGAATTGATGGAAGTTAGCTCATGTTTTATCAAGGATTACAATCAGCAAAGCCAACAAGTTAAGATTGGCTATTTCTCAGGGTCAATTAGTCATAACGAGAACTTTGAATTGATAAAGCCGGCTCTTAAAAAGCTGCTAGAAGCGTATCCGTTTATCGAACTTCATATTGTAGGACATCTAGATATTCCGACAGATATGAAAGTTTATGAGCAACAGATTATTGTTCATGATTATGTTGATTGGAAGACTTTACCACAGTTGATTAGTCAGGTAGACATTAATTTGGCACCTCTGGTAGATTCAATTTTCAACCGTGCTAAATCTGAGATCAAATGGTTAGAAGCAGCAATGGTTAAAGTTCCTACAATTGCTAGTGATATAGGTGCTTTTGCAGATATGGTGATAGATGGTCAGACGGGGCTTTTAGCCAAAGAGGACGAATGGAAAGAGAAGCTAGACAGCTTGATTTTTTCAGCTGAACTGCGGCAGAAATTGGCAGAAAATGCCTATCATTTTGTTTTAGAAAATTGCAGTTTAGATAACAAAGATGAAATGGTGACATATTTTGAAAAGAATAAAAACAATAAAAGTTGAAACAATCTTCTTGATATTAGCGAGTATTTTTATCCTGACGTTTATGATTGTCCAGCCAATCAATCGTGTACCTGATGAAAGTAATCATGCTCGCATGACTTGGGAAGTTTTTCATAAACCCACATCCGAAACTTATAAATGGATGGAGAAGATTCCTGCTACACCAGATGTTTCTCCTAAGGACTACAAACAATTATTTACTAAAAAAATTGCTTTATCAAAAGAAACATTTTCTTTTAGATTCACTCTAAAATCCCTCTCTTTTCTTCCTCAGTTAATTGGAATGACTCTTGGAAGTTTCCTTTATCCCTCTGTTGGTGTAATTGTCATGATGGGACGTCTTTTTAATGCTTTGGCTTACATTATAGGAATTTACTTTCTTATTAAGTATTTTAAATATGGTAAGAAAGCTCTGCTTTTTATTTCCCTTTTGCCTATTATGGTTCAGCAAGCTGCTTCACTGTCTTATGATGTGATGAATTACTTGGAGATTATGCTGGTAATTGGCTTTTTCACTAATATTGCTTATAAAAAGAAATTTACAAATAAGAATTTGCTTGAATTGTTCTTTATTTCAATTGGACTCTTTATAACCAAGCCTAATAATTTACTTTTGCTGGGATTATTGCCGTTTATTGATTTTGAATTTGAAGGTTTTTTATCAGCTCTAAATAGAGGTTTTTTAGCAACAAAAAATTTTGTTGATCGTTATCGCTATGTTTTCTATATATTGGGATTTATTGCATTTTTCTTAGCACTTCATCTGGCTTTTCGCAATCAAGGCGGATTGATGCATTACGGTCGGGTTTTGCTTAATACTCTCTTTAAACAGCGTCTAAATGGTGATTTGAATACAATTTTGACGATTGGAATATTTGGGTTCTTGGGAAATTTCACCATCCAATTACCTCTCTGGTTAATTTTTATTGATGTTGCAGTACTTGTCATCATTTTCTTGCAATCCCAAAAGGATTTTATGAGTCGGAGCTACACTATTATGTCTTGTTATCTTTTTGTAGTGCAGGTTATTGCTGTTATCTCTATTATGTATCTACAGTGGACACCGATTGTCCTTGGTAAAAATGCACCAGTGTCAGTAGGGGCTCAAGGTCGCTATTTCACGCCTTTTCTCATTTTGCTACTACCAATAGTCGCAAACTTTGGTGTATTGGAGATAAAGGAAGAAAAAGTTAATAGACTAATGGTTGGTACCTTGATTGTCAACTTCTTGATTTCTCTGTATTTAATGGTACCATTTTATTGGAATTTATTAGGATAAGCTATGAAAAAAACTATATTATTTATTTCCCCAACAGGAACACTAGACAATGGTGCAGAAATATCAATTGTTCATTTGATGGAATATCTAGTGCAAACGGGCCATACCGTCATCAATGCTATTCCCGACTACCATGTGTCAGTTCAGCAGGATTATATGGCAAAACTTGCTAAAAAAGGTATCGAAACACTAGCTTTGCCATCTGTTAAGTGGTGGTGGGAAGATGCACCGGGTGGTTTAGCAGGAACTCATAACGAAAGAGTTATATCCTATCAGGAAAATATTGCTGCACTTAGGAAAATCATTATAGACAAACAAATTGAATTGGTCATTACGAATACAGTTAATATGTTTCAAGGAGCAGTTGCAGCAGCCTGTGAGAATATTCCGCATTTTTGGCTGATTCATGAGTTTCCTAATGGAGAGTTTGGCTATTATAAAGAAAAATTAACTTTCATAACTGATTACTCACAGGAAATTTTTGCTGTAAGAGGCGCTCTAAAAAAGCAGCTGAAAGAATTGCTACCCAAGCAGAGTATCTTATCTTTTGCGCCTTTTACACAAATTGTTCCTACTGGAATTAAGGGAAAAGCTGCAGCAAAACGTCGCATTGTGTCCGTTGGTCGCTTAACTGAACGGAAAAACCAATTAGAATTGATTAAAGCTTATGGTAAGTTACCTCATCCTAGTCCAGAGTTGATTTTTATTGGTGCTTGGGATGAAGAATATAAGAAAAAATGTGAGACTTACATAGCAGAAAAGAACCTTAAAAATATTCATTTTTTAGGTCATAGAGACCAGCCTTGGGAAGAAGTGACAGCAGCAGATCTTGCTGTCTTCCCTTCAGCTATGGAAACTTTTGGTTTGGTTTATATTGAAGCTATCATGAACGGAATTCCAGTCATTATCTCGGATAATTTGGGTCATTTGTCGGCTTATGAAATTTTTGAAGAAGGGCAGCTATATCCATCGGGAAATGTGGAAATTCTCACTGAGCGAATAAAAGAAGCTTTGGATTCATTTGAACAGTTAAAAGAAAATTCTTTAGCTAATCTAGAAAAGATTCGCAGCCTTTATACTGTTCAGGAAGTTTATCATGAGATATTGGACCGGATTGAAAACCTGACATTTACTGATGGAAATTCCTTGTATCACCTGAAATTTTTATTTGAGTCATCTGTTTCTGCTTATCCTACAAGTTCTTTTTTGAAAAAATTAAAGAAAAAATTGTGTTTAATCCTAAAAGAGTAGAGGGTCAGGATGATAAAATCATTCTGTTTGAGTTTTTTGGTATCGCATCAGAAAAAGACGGATAAATCAGTATTCTAGTTCATACTATTGGCTGTTTTAACCGCCTTTTTATTTATTGTATTACACAAACGATTTATAAAGTGATATAATAGATTAGATTGCAAAATCTTGAAATGAGGAAAATCATGCAACATGTATTCATTATTGGAAGTCGTGGTCTTCCTGCAAAGTACGGTGGATTTGAGACTTTTGTAGAAAATTTGGTTGAACATCAAATTTCATCACAGATTCAGTATCATGTGGCTTGTTTATCAGATGATGAAGCTTATCATCATTTTGATTACAAAGGCGTAGATTGTTTTACGATTAAAGCACCAAAACTTGGTCCAGCTCGCGTTATTGCCTATGATATGATGGCAATTAACTATGCTTTGAAGTTAGTGAAAAATCAAAAAATTGATCAACCGATTTTTTATATTTTAGGGAATACAATTGGAGCTTTTATCGCACCTTTTGCTCGAAAAATTCATCATGCTGGTGGTGTCTTGTATATCAATCCTGATGGACTTGAATGGAAACGAACTAAGTGGTCCAAGTCCGTTCAAAATTATCTTAAATATTCTGAGAAAATGATGACTAAACATGCCGATTTAGTCATTTCGGACAATCAAGGAATTGAAACCTATATCAAAAAGTCCTATCCATGGTCTAAAACGACTTTTATCGCTTATGGAACAGATTTGCGCTTGTCGTCTTTAACTGTTCAAGATGAAAAAGTCCGACACTTTTTTGACACATGGGCAAGTAAGGAAAAAAGCTATTATTTGATTGTTGGACGTTTTGTTCCAGAAAATAACTATGAAATTATCATTCGTGAGTTTATGAAGTCACAGACGCAACGAGATTTATTGATTGTCTGCAATCATCAAGGCAGTGCTTATTTTGAAGAACTACGACAAAAAACAAATTTTGACCAAGATGAACGAATTAAGTTTGTTGGAACCATTTATGATCAAGATTTATTGAAGTATATTCGCAATCAAGCTTTTGCTTATATTCATGGTCACGAAGTCGGAGGAACCAATCCTGGACTGTTAGAGGCGCTAGCTCAGACAGATTTGAATTTAGTGCTGGGTGTTGACTTTAATCAACAAGTGGCAAAAGAAACAGTTCTTTACTGGGATAAGAAAGAAGATAGCCTAGTTGATCTCCTTCATCAGGTAGATAAACAGTCCGACTTTTCAGACCAAGGTCAAGCTGCCAAAGAAAATATGAAAGAAAACTACACCTGGGAAAAAATTGTGGGTGAATACGAGGAATTATTTTTATCATGAAAGTGACGATTCTCATGTCCACCTACAATGGTGAGCGGTTTTTAGCAGAACAAATTGAGAGCATTAGGCAACAGACCTATACAGACTGGCAGCTGTTAATTCGAGATGACGGATCTAAGGACAGGACGCGTGAGATTATTCAAGATTTTTGTCAAAAAGATAATCGCATTCATTTTGTCAATCCTGATAGCGTTGAAAATCTTGGTGTTATCAAAAGTTTCTTTCATCTTTTGAAACATCAAATGTCAGATGTCTACTTTTTTAGTGACCAGGATGATGTTTGGTTGCCTGAGAAAGTAGAAATGCAGCTAGAAGAAGCGATTAAATATGATGATAATCAGCCTTTATTGGTTTACACGGATTTAAAAGTTGTTGATCAAGAGTTAAATGTCGTACATGAAAGTATGATTCGAACACAGTCGGATCATGCAAATACAGAATTGCTTCAGGAAATAACAGAAAATACGGTGACTGGTGGTGTTTCCATGATTAATCAAGCTCTGGCTGACTTATGGACTGGGCAGGAGGAGTATGACTTACTCATGCACGACTGGTATTTGGCTTTGCTGGCAGCAGCCTTTGGCCACTTAGTCTATATAGATCGACCAAGTGAATTGTATCGGCAACATTCAAATAATGTTTTAGGTGCAAGAACACTCAGAAAAAGAATGCAAAATTGGATTCGCCCGCATATCCTCTTTGCAAAATATTGGAATCTCATCCAAGCGAGTCAAAAACAAGCAAAAAACTTATTGGAGTTATCATTGAGCCCTGCTAATAAAGAAATTATAGAAAATTTTGTAACGATTATGGAAGTACCTTTGACAGAACGATATAAGCGTCTACGGAAATATGGCTTCCGAAAAAATCGTGCTTTCCATACTTTTGTCTTCACCACTTTGATTCTCACAAAATTTGCTTATAAGGAGTAATAATGGACTTATTTAGTCGAAAAAATATGATTCTCTTACGCGAGATGATTAAAACAGATTTTAAATTACGGTATCAAGGAAGTTTGATTGGGCATTTATGGTCCATTTTGAAACCTTTTATGCTATTTACAATTATGTATTTAGTATTTGTTCGATTTTTGAAATTTGACGATGGAACTCCCCATTATGCAGTAGGATTGTTGCTAGGAATGGTAACTTGGAGTTTCTTTACAGAAGCTACCAATATGGGAATGCTATCGATTGTTTCACGTGGAGATTTGCTGAGAAAATTAAATTTCTCTAAATCAATTATCGTTTTTTCAGCCATTGCCGGTGCAGCTATTAACTATGCAATAAATATTTTAGTAGTCTTTGTATTTGCTCTGATTAATGGAGTTTCTATAAATGCAGGTTGGTTGATTGTTATTCCTTTGTTTGTGGAATTGATTTTAATGGCTACAGGAGTTTCTTTGGCGTTATCTACTCTATTTGTTAAATATCGGGATATTGGTCCGATTTGGGAAGTTGTATTGCAGGCTGGTATGTACGCAACGCCTATTATTTACTCTTTAACATTTATTCTTCAGCGTGGACAAGTAACTATCGCTAAATTGATGATGCTCAATCCTTTGGCACAGATTATTCAGGATTTGCGACATTTTGTGGTTTATTCTGGAAGTATGAGAGGTTGGGATTTGATTAACACCCCTTGGATTGCAGCGTTTCCTTATGTGTTGCCAGTTTTAATTTTTGTCTTTGGTCTATATATTTTTAATAAAAATGCTAAGAGGTTTGCGGAGATTTTATAATGTCGAATAATATTGCAGTAAAAATTGATCATGTTAGTAAATTTTTTCGTTTGCCAACAGAAGCAACTCAAAGTTTAAGGACTAGTTTGGTCAATCGTTTTAAAGGAATCAAGGGTTATAAAGAGCAACATGTGTTAAAAGATATTTCCTTTGAAGTTGAAAAAGGTGATTTCTTTGGGATTGTTGGTCGAAATGGTTCTGGTAAGTCGACGCTTTTGAAAATTATTTCAGAGATTTATGTTCCTGAGAAGGGAACGGTGACTATTGATGGAAAGCTAGTTTCCTTTATTGAGCTAGGAGTTGGTTTCAATCCTGAGCTAACAGGTAGAGAAAATGTCTATATGAATGGTGCCATGCTTGGATTTTCTACCGAAGAGATAGACACTATGTATGATGATATTGTTGAATTTGCAGAACTTGAAGAATTCATGAATCAGAAACTGAAAAATTATTCTAGCGGAATGCAAGTCCGTTTAGCTTTTTCGGTTGCTATTAAAGCTCAGGGAGATATTCTCATTCTTGATGAAGTGTTAGCAGTGGGTGATGAAGCTTTTCAACGCAAGTGCAATGATTATTTTATGGAACGCAAAAAATCTGGAAAAACCACTATCCTAGTAACCCATGACATGAATGCAGTGAAAAAATATTGCAATAAAGCAGTTTTGATTGAAGACGGGCTAATCAAAGTGGTCGGTGCACCGGATGATGTTGCAAACCAGTATAGTCTTGATAATGCCAGCCAGAAAAAAGCCTTAAATGACGACTTTACTGCAGAGCATGAAGCTATCTCTGATTTAAAGGTTGAACTCTTGACTCCTGCACAAATAACTCCGAATCAAGAAATCAAATTTGAAATTTCGTATCAGGTAAAACAAGATATTCCGACTTATATCGCTTTTTCTTTGACTGATATTGACCGCAGTATTTGGATTTACAATGATAATTCTTTTGATGATATGACAAATGGAAAAGGCGAGAAGAGATTTGTATATACTTGTTCACTTGCTGAAGTAAATGATATCAAGCTTAAATTGCAAGTATCAGTCCGAGACCATCATGATCAAATCCTTGCTTTTGCCAATTCAAAGAATACTCCCATTATCCTTATCAATCGTAAAGATATTTCTGATGATGACATATCAGCAAAAGACTCTGCGACTGGCTTGATCCAGCGGAATGGAAGTTGGATAATTTCACAATAGAATAAGGTGATTCTATGGAGCGAATACTACTGTATACTCATTTTAACAAACTACATCAAGTGAGTGATCATGTATTTTACCAATTAAAACAGATAAAACCGTTATTTTCTACGGTTGTCTTTATTTCAAATAGCCCTTTAGAAAAAGATGACAAGACTAAGTTGCAAAAAGAATTAAATATTGATATCGTGATTGAGCGAGACAATACCGGATTTGATTTTGCAGCTTGGCGTGATGGGATGCAGTTCATTGGCTTTGACAAAATACAAGGCTATGATTCTCTTACCATTATGAATGATACTTGTTTTGGTCCCCTATGGGATTTGCAAAAAATATATGAAGATATGGAAGCAAATCAGATAGTTGATTTCTGGGGAATGACGAATTTCCGAAAGACAAAATATTTTAAAGAGCACTTACAAAGTTATTTTGTATCGTTTAAACAGTCTATGCTTGAAACAGAGGTTTTTCAAAGGTTTTGGTCACAAATACAAGAATTTACAGATGTTCAGAGTGTTATAGATCAATACGAGACACAGTTTACGATGTATTTTCAAAAAGAAGGCTTTTATTATCAGACATTCTATGATACTCGCCGAGAAGAAGCAGGAGGGCTGGTGCATCCTGACTTTTCTTATTATAAACCACAAACTATTCTTGAAAAGAAAGTTCCCTTTTTAAAAGTAAAAGCTATTGATGGCAATCCATTTTTAGTTGCCTATCTTTTAGAGAAGATAAAAGCAACTTCTTCTTATCCTGTTTCGTTGATCATTGAGCATATGCGTGAATATTTTTTTCCAGATGCTCCTTATCTTTTAAAAGGGAAGCTTCTTAGACAGCCTAAGGAAGCAATTTCTATTCCTAAAGATGTTGTACTACATATTCATGTGACAAATTTGACAATTTTTGAGCAATTTATCCCTAAATTTGTGAATCTATTTCCTCAATTTGAGTATTTACTAACAACACCTGATCAAAAGATAGCTAAGCAACTCAGTTATGATGTAAATGGGATTTCTGGCAAAAGTCAAATAGTATTAACGCAAGAGCAGCACCCTTTATTAGCCATGTTTGCTCAAGCTGAACAATTAAAAGCATACCAATATATTGGTCATCTATCTACTCATACTTTGGTTACTGAAACGGTTGATTTGGATGAGTGGATGCGAAGCGAATTATTGGATATGATGATTGAAAATTCCAGCAATAGTCTCCATGCTTTGAAACATTGTTCTGATTTGGGTCTTATCCTACCTGACCTTCCAAGCATAGTCCGAAATGGTTTATTTTATCAGGAGCCTCTTAAAGAAGAGATGGGGAAAATCTGGAAAACATTATCTTGTCGCAAATCATTTACATTTACTGATACAGCAACTCTGACGAGAGTCTACGGTGGCTTTATGTGGTTTAAGTATGAAGCCTTAGAGCCTTTCTTTAAAATGCGTTTGGAGAACTTGAGTTGTTATTCGCTTCAGGAGAAATCAACTATTTTAGAAAATTTACTGGTGTATGTTGTTTGGGACAAAAATTATGATTTTCAAATCATGCCTTTATCACAGTCATATCCATCATTATTAGATTTGCAATATTTAAATAATCAATTAGTGAAACAGCAAGAAACTTTAAAAGATAGAAAAAGTATTGTAAAACGACTTGCTAGATTCATTGGTAAGGAAGTATAATGAAATTTTTACGAAAAAATTTTGAGCAAATTAGTTTTATTCTGATTAGCTTTTTGATGCTTGATGTGACTATTGTGAATATTAGTATGGCATTAAGCAGTCATACTAATATAATGACTTATCCTTTTTTAGGAGTAGAAATTTTACTATCTAGTCTTTTATTATTTGGTATTAGTTTTCTTATTTCTAATTTGTTGTATAAGAAACTGATAAGTTGGGCTATTATTATTTATTTTTTATACACTAGTTTTTCTTATTTACTGCAAGTGACTAGAAATGTTAATGATCCGTCATTTAAAGTTGAAAAAATATTTCAAAATCATTTTTTACAGCTATATTTTTTACCAGTATTATTTGTAATTACCGTCATGGTTGTTCTGTATAAATTGGTTTTTAAATTAAAGAGATGGACTACTTTTGAAGGATTACACATTGATGAAAGCAATTCAAACAGGATAGAAGATTTACTTTTAGCTCAATTCTTGTTATCCCTTGTCTTTTCTGATAATAAATTTTTGAATGTTATTACAAAGACAGGATTTTTAAGTAAATTTTATGAAGAGAAACTTCAGATAAATGAATTATTTGTTTTTTCGCTCACTAGTCTAATATTCTTGATATTTGCGATTGGTTCTGTGCTTAGTTTTTTAGCAGTAAAAGGAATGAGAGATCTCTACAAAAATAAAAACAGTGTTTCCGTTACTGTTCTATTTAGCGCCGTTTTTGCTATGATATTTAACTATACAATACAAAATAGTATTAGAGGGGATATATCGGTTTTAGACCTTCGCTTATTTGCAGGAGCTAGTCTGTTTCAAATTATTATCTTTTTTATAACTTTCGTTTGGCTATATGTGATTTTTAATAGATTTCTTCTACCGACTATGCTCATTTTAACAGTAGGAGTAGGGAGTTCCATTGCTAGTTCTTTAAAATTTCAATACCGCCAGGAACCGATTTTACCGAGTGACCTCGTGTGGCTACGAAATCCAAAAATATTACTTGATTTTCTTAATGGTCATTATATTATTTATGTTATTCTGGCTTTGTTGCTTCTCGGATTTCTTTATTGGATTTTTAGAAAAAAGATTCTACCAAATAAAATGATTCTAAGCACAAAATATCGTATGATTTTGCTTGTCTTGCCAATTATTTTTTACTTAGGGCTGTTTCAGGTGTTTTCTTCTAAAAAGGATGGGAAAATTACTGAAAATATCCCAGTAGTCTCTATCTTAAACAATTATCATGATTTAACATGGTTTGGAAATACTGTCAATTCGCAAATCCGTTCTTTAGCATTTGTGTGGTTTGCTCAGTTGTCAGATACTACTATGACACGTCCTAAACAATATTCCAAAAAAACAATTAAAAATTTAGAGGAAAAATATAAGCAGATTGCTGCAAATTATAATCAATCCAGAATTGAGAAAATTGAAAACCAGACAGTAATCTATCTCCTGAGTGAAAGTTTTTCTGATCCTGCTCGTGTTGAAGGGGTTACAATGTCAGAAAATCCAATTCCCAATATTCAAGAAATTAAAAATCAAACTACAAGTGGCTTAATGAAATCAGATGGCTATGGCGGCGGTACTGCCAATATGGAATTTCAAACACTGACAGGGCTTCCCTTCTACAACCTCTCTCCGTCAATTTCCGTCATTTACACAGAAGTAGTGCCTGGAATGAACAAATTTCCATCAATCAGTGATTTTTATAATCGAAAGAATCGTACAGTTATCCACTTAGCTTCGCCAAGTAACTATTCCAGAAATATTATCTATAATGATTTAGGATTTAATAAATTTATCCATTATGGAACCAAAGGGTTGAAGGGGGAGAACATTGGCGGCAATTATAGTGATAAAACAACATATGACCAAGTCTTAAAGAATTTGAAGGAAAACCAAAGTCAGTTCTTTTCTGTCATGACAATGCAAAATCATATGCCTTGGACAGAGCCCAATCCTGTGACTATATCTGCTAATTATGCTGGTTTTTCTGATGCTGACAATCAAACTTTGTCCAACTATGTTAGGATGTTGCATCACACAGACATTGCTACAAAAGACTTTTTGGCTCAACTTTCAAAAATAAACAAAAAGATTACAGTTGTTTTTTACGGAGATCATTTACCAGGGCTTTATCCACAGTCAGCTTTCAAAAATAACCCAGATAGTCAATATTTAACAGATTATTTTGTCTGGAGTAATTACGATACTCCTAAGTTAAACTATCCTGTTGTAAATTCGAGTGATTTCACAGCGCTGCTTTTAGAACAGACGAATTCAAAAGTGTCCCCTTATTATGCTTTATTAACAGAAGTTTTGCACAAGGCTAGTGTTGATAAAAAAGATTTAGATGTAGAAGGGCAGCAAATTGCAACAGACCTAAAACTAATTCAGTATGATATGGTGGCTGGCAAAGGCTATTTGTCAAAGAATTTTTTCAAAGTACGTAGTGAATAAAAGTTGTAATATGTGGTTTTGGAATTACATCATTGGTTGGAAAAAGCCAACCATTATCAATCTCCATCTAAAATAGACGAAAATTATACTAGTTAATAAGACTTGACTCCTATGCACATAGAGGTCAAGTCTTTAATTTTTTATGGTCTGTCATAGTTATATGAATTCAGACAATATCTAATTTGAATAGGTGTTTTCTCTGTACTGCAAGGTGGACATAATCACAAAGTTTCTTCCGTTTGGCTTGACAAGTGGATGATTGATTCCTTGGGGTAAGTTCTTTTTTTAGTTCTTTAAAAATGATATACTAAAATAAAACAATTATGTTAGAAATGAGTTGTTATGCAAGTAAAGAATATCTCAAAGCGATTGGGGAAAGTGGCTAGTTTTGTTCCACTGGGTGCTAAAATTTTGGATGTAGGGAGTGATCATGCTTATTTGCCTATTTATTTAATGCAGCAGAGACGAATTGTGTCGGCTATTGCTGGCGAAGTTGTTGATGGGCCTTATCAATCTGCAGTTGCCAATGTGTCGGACAATGAATTGTCCGATAAAATTTCTGTCCGCTTGGCAAATGGTCTGGCAGCTTTTGATGAAAAAGATCAGATTGATGTTATTATCATTGCAGGGATGGGAGGACGATTGATAGCAGATATTTTAGCCAATGGCAGCGCGAAATTGGCATCTGTTAAGCGTCTGATTCTTCAGCCTAACAATCGGGAAGATGAACTTCGCAGGTGGTTGTGTGGTCATGATTTTCAAATTATTGAGGAGACTCTTGTGGAAGAAAATGGGAAATTCTACGAGATCATAATAGCTGAGCAGGGGAAGCAAGTGTTGAATGCTGATCAAGAACGTTTTGGACCATATCTGATGAGAAAGCAGTCGGCTATTTTTCAAGATAGATGGCAGCGGGAAGCAGATAAGCTAGAAAAAGCTCTGGCTAAAATTCCGATGAAAAATCTGGCAGAACGCTCTGCTATGTCCCAAAAAATCAACCAAATCAAGGAGGTGCTCCATGCTGGCGAGTGATTTTATTAATCGTTATGAAGCTTACTGCCCTCAGGACTTATCCGAGGAGGGAGATGTTCGAGGATTGCAAATTGGAACTCTGAATAAGGAAGTTAAGCGGGTGCTGGTGGCATTGGATATCCGCGAGCAGACAGTTGCAGAGGCGATTGAAAAGGAAGTGGATTTGATTTTGGTTAAGCATGCTCCAATTTTTCGTCCTATTAAAGATTTGGTGGCGGAGCGATCTCAGAATCAGATTTACATCGATCTGATTAAGTATGATATTGCAGTTTATGTCAGCCATACCAATATTGATATTGTAGATGATGGTCTTAATGACTGGTTCTGTGATCTACTGGAAATCACCGATACGGATTATCTCAGCGAAACGGCTCCCGGGCACGGTATTGGTCGTATTGGTAAAATCGCACCTCAGACTTTCGGAGAATTTGCAATCAAGATTAAGGAAGTTTTTGATTTGGATAGCCTGCGTTTGGTGACTTATTCGGTTGTGGATCTGGAGAGAATGATTGAGAAAGTAGCGATCTGTGGTGGCAGTGGTCAATCCTTGTACAAAGAGGCATTTGCTAAGGGAGCACAAGTTTATATTACGGGCGATATTTACTACCATACAGCACAAGATATGTTAAGCGATGGTCTTTTAGCTTTGGATCCGGGCCACCATATAGAAGTGCTCTTTGTGGAAAAATTAGTTAAAAAGTTTCAAGACTGGAAAGTAGAAGAGGGCTGGGAAGTTGAATTTTTAGCCAGTCAGGTTTCTACAAATCCGTTTAAACATATCTAAGTAGGAAATTGTATGAAAAAAGTAGCGATTATCGGAGCAGGGATTGTCGGATCGACTGCTGCTTATTATCTATCGAAAAATTCTATCTTTCAGGTGACCATTTTTGATCATGGAATAGGTCAGGCAACCAAGGCAGCAGCTGGTATTATCAGCCCATGGTTTTCCAAACGGCGTAATAAAGCGTGGTATCGTATGGCACGACTGGGAGCAGATTTTTATCTGGATTTGATAGCTGATTTACAGAAGGACGGTTTTGCAACGAAGTTTTATCAGCAAACTGGCGTCTTTTTATTGAAGAAAAAAGAGAAGAGTCTGGAGACGCTCTATGAGTTAGCAAACCAACGGCGGCATGAGTCGCAACTAATTGGTAACTTGCAGTTATTTTCACGAGCGGAAGCAACGGAGTACTTTCCGGGGCTTCAAGGTTTTGACCGGCTGCTCTATGCTTCTGGAGGAGCACGCGTGGAAGGTTCTTTATTGACTCAGATTCTGCTTGCGGCTAGTGGTGCAGAAGTAATTCAAAAGAAAGTAAGTTTGGACATTCGAGATGATGCTTGCTGGGTTAATCGTTCTTGTTTTGATCAAGTTATATTGGCAACAGGAGCGTGGTTGCCTGAGCTGTTGAAACCACTAGGTTATCAAGTGGATATTCGTCCACAAAAAGGGCAATTACGAGATTATCAGACTGGTCTGATGACAAATGATTATCCAGTTGTCATGCCAGAAGGAGAGCTAGATATTATTCCTTTTCAAAATGGCAAAATTAGTATGGGAGCTACGCACGAAAATGAAATGGGCTATGACCTCAAAGTAGATCAGGCTATGCTGGATGAAATGGAGCAGGAAGCTCTCTACTATTTTCCTAGCTTGTCTCAGGCAAAAGTGGTGAGCGAACGGGTCGGAATTCGAGCCTATACCAGTGACTTTTCTCCCTTTTTTGGTCAGATGCCAGATCTTTCGCAAGTATTTGCAGCCAGTGGTTTAGGCTCTTCTGGTTTGACGACAGGTCCTCTTATCGGTTATCATTTAGCTCAGATGGTTCAGGGAAAAAGCGGTAGCTTAAATCCAGCGGATTATCCTATTGAAAGATACATTAAGACAGAGAAATAGATGACAGAAAAAATTTTAAATTGGGTTAATATTTGTGTGAAAAAAGGGGACAAAGTTCTTTTGCTTAACCGCCAGCATGATGATTTTAAAGGCTGGATTCAACCAGGTGGGAAAGTTGAGTTTCCAGAATCTTTTTTTGAAGCAGCTGTGCGAGAGTTGAAAGAGGAAACAGGATTGATAGCTTTGAATTTACAGCTTAAAGGCATTTCAGGTTTTACCAATCCGACAAAAGCAGAGCGTTATGTCTATTATGATTTTCTATGTGAGAATTTTGAAGGAGAACTACTAACAAAATCACGAGAAGGTCAGCCAAAATGGTGGTCAATTGATGAACTGGATTCAATATCTATGCAGGATGATATCAGGGATAGGCTTTCTTTGTACTGGCGCAAAGGATCCTTTGAGTGTATTCACTATTGGGATGAAGAGCATCATTGTATCAAAGAAACCAAGACGATATTGTATGACTGAGTTAGCAATGATTTTAGGTTAAATGTAAATCCAAGAAACTCTTACAGGAGTGTGCTTTCAAATTTTAGTTTTTAAGTAAAAAGTGACATCCGCTTTCAAAAATGGTAAAATAAAGAGAATACATTAAGAGAGGAAACTCATTATGAAAGGTATTATTCTTGCAGGCGGCTCTGGTACACGTTTGTATCCTTTGACTAGAGCTGCATCTAAACAACTCATGCCGGTTTATGATAAACCCATGATTTATTATCCGCTATCAACCCTCATGCTGGCTGGTATCAAGGACATCTTGATTATCTCAACACCGACAGATCTCCCTCGCTTTGAGGACTTGTTGGGTGATGGATCGGAGTTTGGTATCAGACTTTCTTATGCTGAGCAACCAAGTCCAGATGGCTTGGCTCAAGCCTTTATTATCGGTGCTGACTTTATCGGCGATGACCATGTGGCTTTGATTTTAGGTGATAATATTTATCATGGTCCAGGCCTTAGCAAAATGTTGCAAAAAGCTGCTTCTAAAGGAAAGGGAGCTACTGTTTTTGGTTATCAAGTGAAAGATCCAGAACGTTTCGGTGTGGTTGAATTTGATGAAAATATGAATGCGATCTCTATCGAAGAAAAACCAGAACAACCCCGTTCTAACTACGCAGTTACAGGACTTTATTTCTATGACAATGACGTAGTAGAAATTGCTAAAAATATCAAACCTAGCCCACGTGGAGAGCTGGAAATCACTGATGTCAATAAGGCTTACTTAGACCGCGGTGATTTGTCTGTTGAGCTGATGGGACGAGGTTTTGCTTGGTTAGACACTGGTACACACGAGAGCTTGTTAGAAGCTGCTCAATATATTGAAACCGTCCAACGTATGCAAAATGTTCAAGTAGCAAACTTAGAAGAAATTGCCTACCGTATGGGGTATATTACCAAAGAACAAGTGCATGATTTGGCACAATCGCTTAAAAAGAACGAATACGGTCATTACTTATTGCGTTTGATTGGAGAAGAATAAGACATGTCTGAACAATTTTTTGAAAAAAAATTAGCAGCCCATAAGATTGAAGCTATTCCTGGCATGCTGGAATTTGACATTCCAGTTCATGGGGACAACCGTGGCTGGTTCAAAGAAAACTTTCAAAAAGAAAAAATGGTGCCACTTGGTTTTCCAGAAAGCTTTTTTGCAGAAGGGAAATTGCAAAACAATGTCAGTTTTTCTCGTAAAAATGTTCTCCGTGGTCTTCATGCAGAACCTTGGGATAAGTATATTTCTGTCGCAGATGGCGGTAAAGTTCTTGGTTCTTGGGTTGATTTGCGTGAAGGAGAGACATTCGGAAATACCTACCAAACGGTCATTGATGCCAGCAAGGGAATTTTCGTTCCTCGCGGTGTAGCAAATGGCTTCCAAGTATTGTCAGATACGGTTTCTTATAGTTATTTGGTCAATGATTACTGGGCATTGGAATTGAAGCCTAAGTATGCCTTTGTCAACTATGCTGACCCTATTCTTGAAATTAAATGGGAAAATCTTGACCAAGCAGAAGTCTCTGAAGCAGATAAGAATCATCCAATGCTTAAGGATGTTAAGCCTTTGACCAAAGATATGTTATAATGCCCTCAGAAAAATAGGAGAAAATCTTTTCATGACTGAATATAAAAATATTGTAGTGACAGGTGGAGCAGGATTCATCGGCTCTAACTTTGTCCATTATGTCTATAATAACTTTCCAGATGTGCATATCACGGTTCTGGATAAGCTAACTTATGCTGGTAATCGAGCTAACATTGAAGAAATTCTAGGTGATCGCGTGGAGTTAGTTGTGGGAGATATTGCAGATGCAGCAATTGTTGATCAAGTAGTTAAGAATGCGGATGCAATTGTTCACTATGCAGCCGAAAGTCATAATGACAATTCTCTCAAAGATCCATCCCCATTTATCTTCACCAACTTTGTAGGCACATACACACTCTTAGAAGCAGCTCGTAAATACGACATTCGTTTCCACCATGTGTCGACTGACGAAGTTTACGGAGACCTTCCTCTTCGTGAAGATCTTCCAGGTCACGGTGAAGGACTGGGTGAAAAATTCACACCAGAAACGAAGTACAATCCAAGTTCACCTTATTCGTCAACCAAGGCAGCTTCTGACTTGATTGTCAAAGCTTGGGTACGCTCTTTCGGTGTCAAGGCAACTATTTCTAATTGTTCAAATAACTATGGACCATATCAACACATCGAAAAATTTATTCCGCGCCAAATAACCAATATCCTCTCAGGTATTCGTCCAAAACTTTATGGCGAAGGTAAGAACGTGCGTGATTGGATTCACACGAATGATCACTCATCAGGGGTTTGGACTATTTTGACAAAAGGCCGTATCGGTGAAACCTACTTAATCGGTGCAGATGGTGAGAAGAACAACAAAGAAGTGCTAGAGCTCATTCTCAAAGAAATGGGACAACCGGCTGATGCTTACGATCGTGTAACAGACCGTGCTGGACACGATTTGCGCTATGCTATTGATGCTAGTAAGTTGCGTAATGAACTTGGCTGGAAACCTGAATTTACTAACTTTGAAGCTGGTTTGAAAGAAACTATAAAATGGTATACAGACCACCAAGATTGGTGGAAAGCTGAAAAAGAAGCTGTCGAAGCTAACTATGCTAAGACTCAAAAAGTGTTGAAATAACCTAGTATTGAAGCTTTGTCTTTAAAGGAGAATCATGAAACATAAAATTTTAGTAACAGGTGGAGCGGGATTTATCGGAACTCACACCGTTATTGAGTTAGTTAATGCTGGACACGAAGTTGTTATTGTTGATAATCTAGTGAACAGCAGTAAAAAAAGTGTAGAAGTTGTAGAACGAATTGTTGGTCAAAAAGTTCCATTTTACCAAGTAGACATTCGTGACAAGAAGGCTTTACTTGAAATTTTTAAAGACGAACAACCGACAGGAGTTATTCATTTTGCAGCCTTGAAAGCAGTCGGTGAATCAACACAGATTCCGCTAACATATTACGAAAACAACATTACAGGAACATTGACATTGTTGCGTGTCATGGAAGAAGTTAAGTGCAAAAATATTATTTTTAGCTCTTCTGCAACAGTTTATGGTGATCCGCAGACTGTTCCAATCTTGGAAGATTTCCCGCTTTCAGTCACGAATCCTTACGGACGTACAAAACTAATGATTGAGGAAATGCTGACAGATATTTACAAAGCTGATTCAAACTGGAATATTGTTTTGCTTCGTTACTTCAACCCAATTGGTGCGCATGAAAGCGGTGATCTGGGCGAAAACCCAAATGGCATTCCAAATAATCTTTTGCCATACGTGACACAGGTTGCAGTTGGAAAATTAAAAGAAGTTCAAGTATTTGGTAATGACTATCCAACAGTTGACGGTACCGGTGTGCGTGATTATATTCACGTGGTGGATTTAGCAAAAGGACATGTCGCAGCTCTTTCAAAACTTGAAGGAGATGCAGGAATGAATATCTACAATCTTGGAACTGGTAAAGGATATTCTGTATTAGAAATCATTCAGAATATGGAAAAAGCAGTAGGTAAGCCAATTCCTTATAAAATTGTTGACCGTCGTCCTGGCGATATTGCCATTTGTTATGCTGACTCTACAAAAGCAAAAGAGGAATTAGGTTGGGAAGCACAATTTGATATTACGCGTATGTGCCAAGACGCTTGGCATTGGCAAAGCAAACATCCAAATGGGTTTGATGACTAAATAAAAGGATATTTCAACTAGTAAGCGAGGTCGGGATAATGGTTTCTCAACCTCGCTTTTTAATAGAAATAAGCCTGACGCATAGTAGCTGATTGCTCAACCTATTGCTTTGAGATTTGGGAAAGAGCTTGCTATTTTTTTTAGGAAGCTTGTATGAATGATAAGCTGATAGTAATTTCAAAATGAATTTACTAAGAAATTAGAAAACCAGTTAAGCATTTTTCTGGAAGAATGACTTACTTTCTGTTAAACTAAAAGTATGGAACATAATTTTAATCATAAAGCAGAATCATTTGATTCTCCCCAAAATAGATTTATTGCCAATCTCATTCGTCAAGAGTTGGAAAAGCAAGTTGTAGATTTTTCTGACAAGCATATTTTAGATTTTGGCGGTGGTACCGGATTGGTGAGCCTGCCATTGGCAACTCAATCCAAGTCAGTCATGCTTGTTGATATTTCTGACAAAATGCTTGAGCAGGCTCATCTAAAAGTAAAGAAGCAAGCCATTAATAACGTTCATTTATTGCGGCAGGATTTACTGTCAACTCCATTAAATCAATTGTTTGACATCATTTTAGTCAGTCGTGTTCTTCATCATATGTCAAATATTGAAGAAACTTTGAATGTGTTTAGAAATCATCTTGCTGATGACGGACAACTTTTTATTGCTGATTTTGTCAAAACAGATACAAATCATCATGGTTTTCATCTTGTTGATTTGGAAGGAAAACTGTCTCAAAGCGGTTTCTCATCAGTCCAATCTCAGATTATTTATAGTGCAGATAAACTCTTTTTAGGAAATTATGCGGAGCTTTTCTTGACATTAGCACAAAAAATATAGAATTGAACAAAAATCTTTTTTTGTAGACTTTGATTTTCTTTTACTTTATAAGTTCAGTGTGAAAAATATTCTCGGATTTTACAGTAGTTACTGCCCCTATCAGTTGTTTATATTATAATAAGTATCAATATATAAAGGATTTATGGGTTTATGAAGGTATTGTCACAAGATTTTTTCGACGCATATCAGACTGACACTTTTTCATTAAACTGGAAGCATTCTACTAGAATAGTACATCTTTATTTTTTGAGTTTTCAAGTTATTTAATTTCATATTGAGCAGAACAAAGTGCGCTCCCATAATTTGGGAACGCACTTTCTCTATATTTCTTATATTCTTGAGCTTAACGATATAAGCTGGTCGGATGAACACCCAAGGGTGTTTGTACAGGTCAAACTTCTTCTAAGATAAGGTCAATAACCGTTAGATTGCAAGCTTTATTGAACATTTTTCGTGGTAAAATATTTCTGCGTTTCCACTTAATTTGTAGTTACTTTATTATACCAAGCCTAATTTTAGCATTTAATCAAAATAGAGTAAATCTTTGCTTGTGCTTGTAAAGACTTCAAAGCCATTTTTTGTGACATGACCACAGTCTTCGATACGGACACCGACTTTTTCTGGAATGTAAATTCCTGGTTCGACAGAGAAGCACATACCTTCTTCGATAACCATGTCGTTACCTTCCATGATAGATGGAAATTCGTGAACACTCATACCGATACCATGCCCCAAACGATGATTGAAATATTCTCCATAACCGGCTTTTTCAATGACCGTGCGAGCAGCACGATCGACTTCATGAGCGGTTACACCTGGTTTGATAAAGTCTAGAGCAGCCCGTTGAGCTTCAAGTGTTAGATTGTAAATCTCCTTTTTAAATTGATCTGGTTTCCCAACAGCAACTGTTCGTGTCATATCGCTGGCATAACCGTTGACCATACAACCCAAGTCAAACAGAAGAAGTGCATTGTTTTCTACTTTGTTAGCACCTGGAATGCCATGCGGATTAGCAGCATTATTGCCTGTCAAAACCATCGTTTCGAAACTCATCTCATAGCCAAGTTGCTTGATACCGAAATCAATTTGAGCAATGATATCTGTTTCTGTCTTATCGAGAGAAATAGTATCAAAACCAATGCTGACAGCTTTATCCGCGTATTCTCCTGCGACAAACATTTTCTTAATTTCGTCGGCGGATTTGATGAGGCGCATACGATTGATGTAAGGCGTTAAATTGGTAAATTCAGCTTGTTCGAAAACGGTGTGTAATCCATTGTATTTGGTCAAAATCAAGTTATCAAATTCAACAGCAGTGTTTCGGAAACTGCCCGCTGGCAAGGCTGCTTTGATTTTTTTCCAAGGGTTTTCCGAGTCAACATAACCGACAACCTTAAAATTAACAATCGCACTAGCTCGTTCTACCTCAAGAGCAGGAACAAAGAGCAGCGGTTCATGATTTGTGAAAATAAAAAGAAACATTTGGCGTTCATGAGGGTCGCTATAAAATCCTGTTAAATAATTGATCGTGACAGGATCAGAAACGACAGCAACGTCTGCTTTTTCTGTTTCCAGATAAGAAATAATTTGATTTATTTTTGTCATTCTATTACCTTCTTTCTATGCTCTATTTTTGCAAAAAATAGAGCAAAAAGCAAGGGTAGAATGATAACTTTTTTAATACTTCAGAGATTTTATCAATTAAGTAAATTTTTCTTGTAAAATAATGGATAAAATTGCTAAGAAGTTACCGAAAGAACAAGATTTTTCAAAAAGTTATCAAAATGCTTGAAAGTGTTTCCAATAAGTGATAAAATGATTTTGGTAGGAATGTGAAAACGATATTTTCAATAATAGAAAGGATAATTTATGAACACAGACGATACTGTAACGATTTATGATGTCGCCCGTGAAGCGGGAGTTTCAATGGCGACCGTTAGCCGTGTCGTAAACGGCAATAAAAATGTAAAGGAAAATACAAGAAAAAAGGTCTTGGAAGTCATTGACCGCCTTGACTATCGACCAAATGCAGTTGCTCGTGGACTTGCCAGTAAGAAAACGACAACAGTAGGAGTTGTCATTCCAAACATTACAAGCAGTTATTTTGCAACGCTTGCGAAAGGAATTGATGACATCGCAGAGATGTATAAATATAATATTGTTTTGGCAAATAGTGATGAGGATGATGACAAGGAAGTTTCTGTTGTCAATACCTTGTTCTCAAAACAAGTGGACGGCATTATCTTTATGGGATATCATCTAACAGAAAAGATTCGTTCTGAGTTTTCTCGTTCAAGGACGCCGGTTGTACTTGCAGGAACGGTTGACGTGGAACATCAGTTGCCAAGTGTTAATATTGATTACAAACAAGCAACTATGGATGCAGTAGAGCACCTCACTAAAAACAATAAAAAAATTGCTTTTGTGAGTGGACCTTTGGTAGATGATATAAATGGTAAGATTCGTTTGATTGGTTACAAAGAAGCGTTGAAAAAAGCAAAACTTTCTTATAGTGAAGGGCTTGTCTTTGAGTCTAAATACAGCTATGAGGATGGCTATCAATTGGCAGAGCGTGTCATTGCTTCTAAAGCGACAGCGGCCTTTGTGACTGGCGATGAACTGGCAGCTGGATTGTTAAATGGCTTATCAGACAAAGATGTAAATATACCAGAAGATTTTGAAATCATTACTAGTGATGATTCGCAGGTAGCACGTTTTACTCGTCCGAATTTGACGACAATTGGACAACCTTTGTACGATCTTGGTGCGATTAGTATGCGCATGTTGACTAAGATTATGCACAAGGAAGAGTTGGAAGAACGTGAAGTGGTGTTAGCTCATGGTCTTATTGAGCGCCGTTCAACAAGGAAGTAAGGGAGAGACCGCAAGGTCTTTTTCTTTTGCTTTTATAATGCATTGACCTTCTTGGTTTAATTTTTTCCATCTTTTGGGTATAATAGAAGACATGAAAGTATTACTTTATTTAGAAGGCAAGGCCGTTTTGGAAAAGTCGGGTATTGGTCGAGCTTTGCAACATCAGATGAAAGCTCTAGACTTGGCTGGGATTCCCTACACGACAGACCCTTCGGGAGATTATGATGTGGTGCATATCAATACCTATGGACCTAGGAGTTTGCGACTTTTGCATAAAGCTAAAAAGCAAGGAAAAAAAGTGATTATGCATGGGCATTCGACTAAGGAGGATTTTCGCAATTCATTTATTGGGTCGAATCTTTTTGCTTCTGCTTTTGGTAAGTATCTAGCACATATGTATCAAATGGCAGATTTTATCATTACACCGTCGGAGTATTCCAAAAAGTTAATCCAGGCTTATGGCGTGACAACACCAATTGTGGCTGTTTCTAATGGGATTGATCTCAATAAATATAAAAAAGATCCTCATAAAGAGATGGTATTTAGAAAGCATTTTAATATTCAAGAAGGTGGTAAGGTTGTCGTCTGTGCAGGGCTTTATTTCAGACGCAAAGGGATTGAAGACTTTGTAGAAGTAGCACGCAGAATGCCAGACGTTCGCTTTATTTGGCTGGGAAGTATTAACAAGTGGATCATTCCACGGAAAATCAGAAATCTTGTACTGTTTAATCATCCTAAAAATGTTGAATTTCCAGGTTATTTCAAGGGGGCTGTTTTTGAAGGAGCTATGAGCGGCAGTAGTCTCTTCTTTTTCCCTAGCTATGAAGAGACGGAAGGAATCGTTGTGTTGGAAGCGTTGGCTAGTCATCAACACGTGGTTTTGCGAGATATTCCCGTATATGAGGGCTGGATTGATGAGCAATCAGCTGAATTGGGGCATAATGTAGATGAATTTGTAGACTCTATCCAAAAGATTTTGGATGGTAAAGTAGATAAGCGAGAAGCTGGCTATAAGGTGGCGCAGAGTCGTTCAATTGATGATGTGGCTTATAAACTTGTGGATGCTTATCAAGAAGTATTGGAGATGTAGCATGCGAATTGGTCTTTTTACGGATACCTATTTTCCTCAAGTTTCTGGAGTGGCAACGAGTATTCGTACTTTGAAAACAGAATTAGAAAAGCTTGGACATACTGTTTTTATTTTTACAACGACAGATAAGGATGTCAATCGCTATGAAGATTGGCAAATTATTCGAATTCCGAGTGTGCCATTTTTTGCTTTTAAAGATCGTCGGATTGCCTATCGTGGTTTTTCAACAGCCTTAGAAATTGCACGTCAATATCAATTGGATATTATTCATACTCAGACTGAATTTTCTTTAGGTCTATTAGGTGTTTGGATTGCGAAAGAGTTGCGAATTCCAGTTGTTCATACTTATCATACACAGTATGAGGATTATGTACGCTATATTGCTAAAGGCATGGTTATTCGTCCTAGCATGGTCAAATACATTGTTCGCGGATTTATGAGTGATTTGGATGGTGTGATTTGTCCGAGCGAAATTGTTTATGACTTGCTCATGAAATACAAAGTAAAAGTAGAAAAACGGGTTATTCCGACTGGAATTGAGTTGGCTAAATTTGAACGTCCAGAAATTACTTCTGAAAATATTGCAGATTTGCGAGACAAATTAGGGATTGCTAAAGATGAAACCATGCTTCTCAGTCTGTCGCGTGTTTCTTATGAAAAGAATATTCAGGCAATTTTAGCTGCTCTGCCGGCTGTTTTGGAAGAAAATCCAGATGTGAAATTGGTAGTGGCAGGAGATGGACCTTATTTGTCTGACTTAAAAGCACAAGCCAAACGGTTGAACATTATAGATGTAGTTATTTTTACAGGTATGATTGCCCCCAGTGAGACAGCCTTGTATTATAAAGCGGCGGACTTCTTTATTTCAGCTTCAACTAGTGAGACGCAGGGTTTGACTTATTTAGAAAGTCTAGCCAGTGGCACTCCGATTATTGCTCATGGTAATCCTTATCTAGACAATGTTATCAACAATAAAATGTTTGGAACGCTTTATTATGAAGAACGTGATTTGGCGGGAGCAATTTTGGAAGCTGTTATTGCAACACCGGATTTAGATGAAAAGAATTTTGCTGCAAAATTATATGAAATCTCTGCTGAAAACTTTGGACGTCGTGTCTATGAATTTTATCTAGATTTGACTATTTCAAAAGATTTCAACAATGACTTGTATCCAGAAGTTTCAGCCAGCAGGAGGTTGGCACAATCAGTTATGCATTTGCCACAAAAAGCAATTGCTCTTCCTGTAAACGGTTCAGCGCGAATATTTAAAGCCTCAAAACGACAAATCAAAAATATACAGAAATACCTAAAATAAAACTTCTAGACCAGTGAGGTAAGAAAATGCGGCGTGCTCTTCCTTTCTTAGCTATATTACTCTTTTTTTATTTATTATTTGATGTCATTGTTCAGATGATACCGATGGACGAATTGTTACGAAAGAGTTTGGTGGTGAATAATCTTCTTGTTTATTCACCACTGGCAACATTCTTTGTGGCAGCTATTTATGCAGGTTTGTACGGTTTTTCTCGTCGTTTCGTGCTTTTAGCGACGTTGATGTTCTTTGTGACTATTTTGACCTTTGGTGAATGGATTTTACTATATCATGTGGCTTATTTTATATGTTTATTAGTGGGGATGCTGCTGGGTTATGGAGTATTTCGCTGGAGAAAGTGAGATAAATGATCACTAAGCAGTTGGACATTTGCTCCTTTAGGAAGTTACTACAGTAGCAGTGAAAAGTTAAGATCATTGCAGCGTGTCTTGGAATCTTTTCATAAAAATTTAATGAATGGTCTAAGACTTTTGTCTTGACCTTTTTTGATATTCAAAAGAACACCCTATCGAAGAGAATGTGTTATATTTTTAACATATTTGTTCTAAAATTGTAAAGTAAAGAAATACTGTTTTATGGGTTGAATTGGTAAATTTTAAGGAAATTTTGGTATAATGAAAAGATAGAAAAAGGTGAATAAAATGAAAAAAATATTAGTTGTAGATGATGAGAAACCAATCTCAGATATTATAAAATTTAACATGGTAAAAGAAGGTTATGAAGTAGTGACAGCCTTCAATGGTCGTGAAGCATTAGAGATGTTTGAAGCAGAACGTCCAGATATTTTGATTTTGGACTTGATGTTGCCTGAATTGGACGGCTTAGAGGTGGCGCGAACGATTCGGAAAACGAGCAATGTTCCCATCATCGTTCTTTCTGCCAAAGACAGTGAATTTGATAAAGTCATTGGTCTTGAAATCGGAGCAGATGACTATATGACAAAGCCGTTTTCTAATCGTGAGTTACAGGCGCGTGTCAAAGCTATTTTGCGTCGCACAGATTTGACAATTGAAAATCAAGAAGCAGAAGCTGCTCCGACAGAAATTGTGATTGGAGATTTGCAGATTTTGACCGATGCTTTTGTCGTGAAAAAGCATGGTGAAGAATTGGATTTAACACACCGTGAGTTTGAATTGCTACACCATTTGGCCACGCATATCGGGCAAGTAATGACGCGTGAACATCTACTAGAAACGGTGTGGGGATATGATTATTTTGGAGATGTTCGGACTGTTGATGTGACAATTCGCCGTTTGAGAGAGAAGATTGAGGATATTCCTAGCCGACCAGAGTATATTTTAACACGGCGCGGTGTTGGATATTATATGAGAAACAATGATTGATAATATTAGACAATTTGTTGTATCAAGGGATTTTGTTTTTGTCTTACTTATTTTAGGATTTATTTTGGTCATTACGCTGCTCTCCTTGGAAAACAGACGTGATAATATTCGTATTCGCCGATTGAATCAAAAAGTGAAGGATTTAATCGCGGGAGATTATTCAGAAGTTTTAGATATGCAAGGTGGTCCGGAAATTACTGATATTACAAATAGTATCAATGACTTATCTGAGGTAATTCGCCTAACGCATGAAAATTTAGAGCAAGAAACCAAACGCTTGTCTAGTATTTTGTCCTATATGACAGATGGTGTTCTTGCGACCAATCGTCGTGGGCAGATTATTATGATTAATGATATGGCGACCAAGCAATTGGGAGTCAAAGAGTCTGAAGCACGAAAGATGAATATCTTAAAATTGTTGGATGTTGAAGACGAATATGATTTACGAGACTTGATTACGAAAGTTCCAGTGTTGACCATTGATTCGCAGGATGAAAATGGAGAGTTTTTAAGTTTACGTGTCCGATTTGCCTTGATTCGTCGAGAATCAGGCTTTATTTCAGGGCTGGTTGCTGTGCTGCACGATACAACGGAGCAGGAGAAAGAGGAGCGTGAGCGGAGACTATTTGTTTCCAATGTTAGTCATGAATTGCGTACTCCCTTGACTAGTGTCAAGTCTTATCTGGAAGCATTAGATGAAGGTGCCTTGTCAGAACCAGTCGCACCAGATTTTATTAAGGTTTCGTTAGATGAAACCAATCGGATGATGCGAATGGTTTCAGACTTGCTGAGTTTGTCACGTATTGACAATGCTACCAGTCATTTGGATATTGAGCTGACGAATTTTACAGCTTTTATCACGTTTATTTTAAATCGTTTTGACAAAATCAGAAGTCAGAATGATGATAAAAAATATGAAATCATTCGTGATTACCCCATTAACTCCATCTGGGTTGAAATTGATACGGATAAGATGACACAGGTTATTGATAATATCATCAATAATGCTATTAAATATTCTCCTGACGGCGGTAAGATCACAGTGAGTATGAAAACAACCGAGACCCAAATGATTTTGTCTATATCAGATGAGGGCTTAGGAATTCCCAAAAAAGATTTACCGAAAATTTTTGACCGCTTCTATCGTGTAGACAAAGCAAGAAGTCGTGCACAAGGTGGATCCGGATTAGGTTTAGCTATTGCTAAGGAAATTATTAAGCAACATCACGGATTTATCTGGGCAAAGAGCGAGTATGGCAAAGGCTCAACCTTTACTATTGTCCTGCCTTATGATAAGGAAGCTGTCAAAGATGATGATTGGGAAGAAGATGAATTAGAAGGGTAGCATGAACGAGAAGGGATTTAAGTACAGTATTTTAGCGTCAGGTTCTACTGGCAATTGTTTCTATTTAGAAACCCCAAAGAAGAAGTTGCTGATTGACGCCGGCTTATCTGGAAAGAAAATTACCAGTTTGCTGAGTGAAATTGATCGTAAGCCAGAGGATTTGGATGCTATTTTGGTGACGCATGAACATAAAGACCATATTCATGGTGTGGGTGTTTTAGCACGGAAATATCATTTAGATATTTATGCTAATCAAGATACTTGGAATGCTATGGAAACAGCACTTGGAAAGATTGATGTCAGTCAGAAGCATATTTTTGAAATGGGAAAAACGAAAACATTTGGTGATATTGATATTGAAAGTTTTGGAGTCAGTCATGATGCGGTTGCACCACAATTCTATCGATTGATGAAAGATGACAAAAGTTTTGTTTTGCTGACGGATACTGGTTATGTCAGCGATCGGATGGCAGGAATCATTGAAAATGCAGATGGCTATTTGATTGAATCCAATCATGATATTGAAACCCTGCGCAGTGGTACTTATCCTTGGAGTTTAAAGCAGCGAATTTTGTCTGATCAAGGGCATTTGTCGAATGATGATGGTGCTGAAACTATGATTCGCACTCTAGGGATACGGACAAAGAAAATCTATCTAGGACATCTCAGCAAGGAAAATAATACTAAAGAATTGGCTCATATTACAATGGTCAATCAATTGGCACAGGCTGATTTGGCAGTTGAGCATGATTTTCACATTTATGATACCTCACCAGATACGGCAACTCCATTGACTGATATTTAGGAGAGTCAATGTGAATTTTTATTTAATCATTTCATTGCTTTCACTGCTTTGGGGGCTGCTCTTGTTGAAGCTCTCCTTTTACTGCTGTCTGTTGTTTGTTTTTCACGCAGTTCTAAGCGGTTTGAACAATGGTTGTACCACACTAAGTTGTATCAAATCTATGTAGCAGACTTTCGTGAAACAGGAGTTATTGCTTATGCGCAGAAAAAAGAATTCTCATTTTTATTTATATTCTAATGGGAATTTCAATCTTCTTTGCACTAATTATTTGAGTCAAACTTGCTTTGGTGGGACTCACTCTTTTTATAACTTACTATTTATTCAAAGTTATTCCAGATAAGGAATGAAAATTCATTTCATCTCTAGTGAACTTTTGCTATCAAATTCTTGGTATCGTTGGAGTATCAAGGATTTTTTTGATATAATAATAGAGAATTTGTTTTCGTTTTAAAAGAAAAAAGTTCTTCTTGAAAGGAGAAAAAATGAGAGATTTACATAAAGTTTTGAGTAAGCAATTTGGAATTGTCTTCCAAAATGAGAGGTTGTTGGAAACAGCTTTTACTCATACTAGCTATGCTAACGAGCACCGCCTCTTAAACATTTCACATAATGAGCGCTTGGAATTTTTAGGAGACGCTGTTCTGCAATTATTGATTTCAGAATATCTGTATAAAAAATATCCGAAGAAACCAGAAGGAGACTTATCAAAACTCCGCTCGACGATTGTGCGTGAAGAAAGTTTAGCTGGCTTTAGTCGAGATTGTCAGTTTGATCAATTTATCAAATTGGGTCGTGGCGAAGAAAAATCAGGTGGTCGCAATCGTGATACCATTCTCGGCGATTTATTTGAGGCCTTTTTAGGTGCCCTTCTGTTAGATAAGGATGTGGAAGCCGTTAAGAAATTCCTTTATCAAATCATGATTCCAAAGGTGGAAGCAGGAGACTTTGAGCAGGTGATTGATTACAAGACCAAGCTACAAGAACTGCTCCAAGTCAATGGTGATGTTGATATTGTCTATCAAGTTATCTCTGAGTCTGGTCCAGCTCATGCTAAAGAATTTGATGTATCTGTGTCAGTAGATGGCAGAGTGGTTGGGCAAGGGCAAGGTCGCTCTAAGAAATTAGCAGAGCAGGAAGCTGCAAAAAATGCGTTTGAAAAGGAAAATTATTCATGTATTTAAAAGAAATTGAAATTCAAGGTTTCAAATCTTTTGCAGATAAGACTAAAGTCGTTTTTGACCCAGGAGTGACTGCTGTCGTTGGGCCAAATGGATCAGGAAAGTCTAATATCACAGAAAGCCTGCGTTGGGCGCTGGGAGAATCTAGTGTTAAAAGCCTTCGTGGTGGCAAAATGCCAGATGTTATTTTTGCGGGTACGGAGAGCAGAAAGCCGTTAAATTATGCTTCAGTTGTGGTCGTATTGGATAATAAAGATCGTTTCATCCAGCAGGCTGCAGATGAGATTCGTGTAGAACGCCATATTTATCGCAGTGGAGACAGTGAATATAAAATTGATGGCAAAAAAGTGCGCTTGCGAGATATTCATGACTTGTTTATGGATACTGGACTTGGACGAGATAGTTTTTCTATTATCTCTCAAGGAAAGGTAGAAGAGATTTTCAACAGTAAGCCAGAAGAGCGCCGTGCTATTTTTGAAGAAGCAGCTGGAGTGTTGAAATATAAGACCCGCCGTAAGGAAACTGAAAGCAAGCTAACTCAAACACAGGATAATTTGAATCGTTTGGAAGACATTATTTTTGAGCTAGATAGTCAAGTAAAGCCGCTTGAAAAGCAAGCTACGGTAGCTAAGCAATTTTTGAAATTAGACGAAGAACGGCGGACTCTTTATTTGGATGTATTGATTGCCCAGATTGTCGAAAATAAAATGCGGCTGAATACAACGGAGGGACAGCTAGCAAGCATTCAGCAGGATTTATCTGCTTATTACAATAAGCGAGATCAGCTGGAGCAAGAAAATGCTCTTCTAAAAGAAAAACGACATGCTTTGCAAAAACAAATGGCAGATGATCAAGCAAGTCTATTGGAATTAACACGTTTAATCAGTGATTTAGAACGTCAAATTGAAGTTTCAAAATTGGAGTCTAGTCAAGCTGCCAGCAGTCGGAAAGAAAATGAAGAACGTTTACAGGGACTAGAAGAAAAACGAGCTGTGGCTCAAAAAGAATGGCAGGAAAAAAATGAGCAACTGATCGATTTTTCGAAAGAATTAGAGCAAAATCAACAGGCTATTCATAAATTAGAATCTGAAATTGAGACATTTTCGGATGATCCTGACCAGATGATTGAAAAATTACGTGGTAAATTTGTCCAATTGATGCAAGAAGAAGCAGACTTGTCAAATGACTTAACTGCTTTGGAAAGCCGTTTAGCCAATGAATTGCAATTATCTGAAAGCAAGCAAGCAGAGTTTGCCAAGTTACAAGAAAATTTAAAAAACACACAAGCAAACGAACAGAACCAGCTAGAAGATTTGGAAACAGCTCGACAGTCGGTTCAACAGTTGTTGGTAGATTACCAGGAACAGCTTAAGCGAGTTCAAAGTGTGAAAGAAGATTATCAGCAAAATCAAGCAGCAATGTTTGATATGATGGATGATGTAAAGAATAAAAAGGCACGCATTGGTAGTTTAGAAGCTATTTTAAAAAATCACAGTCATTTCTATGCTGGGGTAAAAAGTGTGCTGCAAGAAGCAGATCGATTAGGTGGAATTATTGGGGCTGTCAGCGAGAAATTGAGCTTTGACCCACATTATCAAACGGCACTTGAAATTGCGCTTGGAG
This sequence comes from Streptococcus sp. AS20, assembly GCF_000524255.1. Classification (NCBI taxonomy): domain Bacteria; kingdom Bacillati; phylum Bacillota; class Bacilli; order Lactobacillales; family Streptococcaceae; genus Streptococcus; species Streptococcus sp. AS20. The sequence continues at coordinate 118,291 of NZ_JANS01000005.1, forward strand.
CAAGTAGCCAGCATATCATCGTTGAAGATGAGCCGGCAGCGACACAGGCAATAGAATTCTTGAAGCGCAATCGAACAGGACGGGCGACTTTTTTGCCATTAACAACGATTAAAGCACGCCATTTGCCAGATCATTATCGAGCGATCATTGAAAAGAGCACTGGTTTTCTTGGTCTAGCTTCATCTTTGGTGCGTTATGATATGAGTTTAGAGCATATTTTCCAAAACTTGCTGGGAACGACAGCGATTTTTGATACGGTAGAAAATGCCAGAGCAGCTGCTCGCAAAGTTCGTTATCAAGTACGAATTGTCACGCTGGATGGAACAGAGTTGCGGACAGGTGGTTCTTATGCGGGTGGTGCTCATCGGAATAACAATACGATTTTCATCAAGCCAGAATTGGAAGCTTTGCAAAAGGAACTTTCTGAGAAGAATGTGATCTTAGCAGAACAAGAGAAGAGAGTGGAAGATTTGCACACGCTGTCAATTCAATCCACGAATCTTTTGGAAGAAATAAAAACAGATGGCGAGGAAGCACGGTTAGCCGAACAAAAGGCTCAATTTGCCTATGAGCAAACACACAAACAAGTTGAAGACTTATCTGAGCTTCTGACTTTGCAAGAACGCGAGCTATCTCGCGAGGTGCTTCCTGACATGGCAGAACAAAAAGAAACACTAATCAGGCGTCTTGCAGAGATTGAGCAGGAAAAAACAGAAACAGAAACAGAAATTGAACAGATTAAGTCAGATAAAGACGCTGTTCAAGCGCGTCTAGATAAATTAACAGCATGCTTATCTGAGCTTCGTTTGGCTCGTACGGAAGTGACAGGTCATCAGCGTTATGTTCAGGCAGATCTCACCCGTTTATCTAATGAACAAGCTGAATTGGATAAAGAGATTTCAACTTTACAATTCTTGATGGAGCAAAAGGAAGAGACAGTTGCAAAAGTAGATATTGCTATCTTAGAAGAGCAGTTAGCAAAGGCAATGCAAGAAAAGACAGCTTTGAGTCAAGCAAGCATTCGTCATCAGTTTGAGTTGGACGATTTGGAAGGTCAAACCGAAGACAATACGAGTCATTTGGAACAAGTGCGCCACCAAAATGAAGATTTAATTCGCAAACAAGCCAAAACAGAAGCTGAAAAAGATAAGGTTGCAGACGTCCTTCGTCGTCTTCTGACGAATTTGACAGATGATTATCAAATGTCTTTTGATGAAGCTAGCAAACAGGCTCACCCACTAGAAAATCTAGCTGTTTCTGAAACCAAGGTCAAGGACTTAGAAAAAGCTATTCGGGCACTGGGCCCAGTCAATCTTGATGCGGTAGAGCAATTTGAAGAAGTCAGTCAACGCCTCCATTTCCTCAATACTCAGAGAGATGACGTACTCTCTGCGAAAAATCTGCTTTTGGATACCATCGAAGAAATGAATGATGAAGTAAAAGAACGCTTCAAAACAACTTTTGAAGCAATTCGTGAGAGTTTCAAGGTGACTTTCAGACAGATGTTTGGCGGTGGTTCAGCTGATTTGATTTTGACCGAAGGCGATCTTCTGACCGCTGGGGTAGAAATCTCAGTACAACCACCTGGTAAGAAAATTCAGTCGCTCAATCTGATGAGCGGAGGAGAAAAAGCTCTGTCAGCTTTGGCATTACTCTTCTCCATTATCCGTGTCAAAACGATTCCATTTGTCATTTTGGATGAGGTGGAAGCTGCACTTGACGAAGCCAATGTTAAACGTTTCGGAGACTATCTCAATCGTTTTGATAAAGACAGCCAGTTTATTGTGGTGACCCATCGTAAGGGAACAATGTCTGCAGCGGATTCTATCTATGGAGTGACCATGCAAGAATCTGGTGTGTCAAAGATTGTTTCCGTTAAATTAAAAGATTTAGAAAGTATGTAAAATGAATATAAAATTAGTTGCAACAGATATGGACGGCACCTTTTTAGATGACAAAGGTCAGTTTGACATGGTTCGACTTAAGAACTTATTGCTTCGTTTTAAAGAAAAAAGTATCTATTTTGCAGTAGCCAGTGGACGCGGTTTGCTGTCATTAGAAAAGCTATTTGAGGACGTGCAAGATGAGATTATCTTCATTGCTGAGAATGGTAGTTTGGTAGAATTTCGTGGAAAAGATCTTTATGAAGCAACAATGTCTAAGGATTTTTATCTATCAGCTTTTGAGAAATTAAAAACATCTCCATATATCAATATCAATGAATTGCTTCTGACAGGGAAAAAAGGTTGTTATGTCTTGGAGACAGTTGATCCAGCTTATTTAGCTTTCAGCACTCATTATAATGAAAATATCCAAAAAGTTGCTCGCTTGGAGGATATTACAGATGAAATTTTCAAATTTACCACCAACTTTTCTGAAGAAACAGTTGCTGCTGGTGAAGCTTGGGTTAATCAACACGTTCCTGGTGTCAAAGCCATGACAACAGGCTATAAGTCAATTGATATTGTTCTAGACTATGTGGATAAAGGAGTTGCTATTGTTGAATTAGCGAAAAAGCTAAATCTTGAGATGGATCAGGTCATGACATTTGGAGATAATCTGAATGACCTACACATGATGCAAGTTTCTGGTTATCCCATTGCCCCTGAAAATGCTCGTCCAGAGATTTTGGAAGTAGCCAAAGAGGTCATCGGACACCATGCAGCGCATTCAGTCATGACTTATATGGAGGGCTTATAATGGTAGATATAAAATTGATTGCTCTAGACTTAGATGGAACATTGCTAAATTCTGACAAAAAAATTTCTGCTCGAAATTTAGCAACTCTTAAACTGGCACAAGAACAAGGAATCAAGGTTGTTTTAACGACTGGTCGACCTCTTAAAGCAATGGAACTTTTCTTAAACGAATTGGGTGTTGCTAATCAAGAGGATGAATACACCATTACTTTTAATGGTGGTTTGGTGCAACGCAACACAGGTGAAATTCTTGATAAAACAGTTTTTGCTTATGATGATGTGACCCGTATTTTTGAGGAAACAGAAAAGTTGGGCTTGCCGTTAGATGCGATTTGTGAAGGGACTGTTTACCAAATCCAGTCAGATCATGAGTCGCTTTATCAAACTTGTAACCCTGCTTTAACATTTGAGTCTGTTTCATTTGTAGATTTATCTAGCCAACAAACTTATAATAAATGTGTGACAGCTTATGCACCAGATTTACTTGATCGTGGTATTGCTCAATTTTCGTCTGACTTATTTGACAAATATGAAATTTTTAAGTCACGCGATATGCTGTTAGAATGGTCTCCAAAGAATGTTCATAAGGCAAATGGCTTAGAAAAATTGATTAGTCATTTAGGAATTGAACAAAGTGAAGTCATGACTTGCGGAGATGAAGCTAACGATTTATCTATGATAAAATGGGCAGGGCTTGGTGTAGCTATGCAAAATGCAGTAGCAGCAGTCAAAGAAGTTGCCAATGTGGTGACGCCGATGACGAATGATGAAGATGCTGTTGCTTGGGCTATAGAAAAATATGTACTGAAATAAAGGAGGAATCTGATGGGGTTATTTAATCGCCTTTTTGGTCGCCAAAAAGAAGATAAACCAGTTGAAAATATTCTTGAAGAAGCTGTAGAAATAGTACCAGAGGATAATCAAGGAAAGAATCTAGAAATAGCAGAAAGGGATTCTGTAGAGAATGCGCAATCTGAGAATCTAGATGAACAAAAGCTCCAGACAGAACTAAAAGAACGGCTTGCTGAGGATAAAACGCGTCTTGAAACCATTCAAGAAAAAGTAGAAGAAATAGATTCGGAAATGACCGAGACAGAAGCAAGGATAGAGTCAGATGAAAGAGATTCACAAGTTCCAGAAAGCCATACCTTGCAAAGTGAAATGGCAGATTCACAACCCGTAAACAAAGAAAAATCTTTTTCTCAGACTCCAACCCAGCAAGCAGGTGCTGCTGATTTACAGGCTCGTTTAGTGGAAGCTAGACGACTACAAGCAGAACAAGAAAAGATGAGGCAACTGGACGAAGCGAATGCAGCAAGTGCAGAAACAAGCTCGGAAAACTTTTCTAGCCTAGCATCAACTAATGAAGCAGTTGATGCAAATTCATCTATTCAGGAAGAAACGGTTCAGGAAAAGTATGACCGCAGTCTCAAAAAGACACGGACAGGATTTGGAGCCCGCCTTAATGCTTTTTTTGCAGCTTTCCGTTCTGTAGATGAGGAATTTTTTGAAGAGTTAGAAGAACTCTTGATTACGAGTGATGTTGGGGTGCAAGTTGCCTCCAATCTGACTGAGGAATTACGCCAAGAAGCTCGCCTTGAAAATGCTAAAAAACCAGATACCCTTCGTCGGGTCATCATCGAAAAGTTAGTAGACATCTATGAAAAAGACGGTCAATTTAACGAAAAAATTAATTTACAAGACGGTCTGACAGTTATGCTTTTTGTAGGCGTGAATGGAGTTGGAAAGACCACCTCCATCGGGAAATTGGCTTATAAATATAAACAAGCTGGTAAGAAAGTTATGTTAGTTGCAGCAGACACTTTCCGTGCAGGAGCTGTTGCTCAACTGGTGGAATGGGGACGTCGAGTAGATGTTCCTGTTGTGACAGGTCCAGAAAAGAGTGATCCAGCCAGCGTTGTTTATGATGGCATGGAGCAAGCAAAGGCTGAAAATGTAGATATTCTCATGATTGATACAGCTGGACGTTTGCAAAACAAAGATAATCTCATGGCAGAGTTGGAAAAAATTGGACGAATTATTAAACGGGTAGATCCTGTTGCGCCGCATGAAACTTTCTTAGCTCTGGACGCTTCGACGGGACAAAATGCCCTTGTTCAGGCGAAGGAATTTTCAAAGATTACGCCAGTAACGGGGATTGTTTTGACAAAAATTGATGGAACTGCGCGTGGTGGTGTCGTTCTTGCAATCCGCCAAGAACTTGATATTCCAGTTAAACTAATTGGATTCGGAGAAAAAATTGACGATATTGGAGTATTTAACTCTGAAAACTTTATGAAAGGGCTCTTGGAAGGATTGGTATAAGAAAAAAGACTTGCAACTCATTCATTTTGCAAGTCTTTTGCGTATATTTACGTTAACCCAATCGTCCTTCTTTGCGATAGGTTTCGTCTGGTTGCCAATTCCAATGAGCTTCAAATTGGTTAAGGAGATCAAAGCTAGCTTTGGGTCCCATAGTACCTGATTTGTACTGATGAAGAGGGACTTCGTTGTTTGCCCACAGGGATTCAATACGATCAATCAATTCCCAGCTAGAACGTACTTCGTCCCAATGGCTGAAATTGGTTGAGTCATTGTTTAGCACATCGTAGATGAGCTTCTCATAAGGTTCTGGTGATGCGCCAGAAGCGGTTGCATCTGTACGATAATCAAGTGTCAGCGGAGCTAAGTTAAATTGCTCGCCTACTTCTTTGCCATTCATGCTAAGTGAAAATCCTTCAGTCGGCTGAATGTAAATCGTCAGTACATTTGGTTGAAGCGAGGAGCCGAAAATAGATTCTATTTGTTTGAAAACAATGTTGACATGGGTTCCTTTGGCAGTGAGACGTTTTCCAGTACGAAAGAAGAATGGCACACCACGGAAACGATCGCTGTCCACAAAGAACGCACCAGAAACAAAGGTTTCAGTGGTAGACTCTGGCTTAACATTTGGTTCACTGCGATAGGAAATATATTTTTTTCCGTCCACTTTTCCAGAAGTGTACTGACCACGAATGAAAAGTTTTTTCAGGTCATTATCGGTAGATTTGTGCAAGTGCTTGAAAACCTTAATTTTTTCAGCCCGAATGTCATCTTTAGTAAATGCTTTGGGCTTATCCATAGCAAGTAAAGATAGGAGTTGAAGCGTATGATTTTGCACCATATCACGCAAGGCACCTGAATGATCGTAATAGCCACCGCGCTCTTCCACGCCTAACTTTTCCGCAAAGGTAATCTGTACATTGTCAATATAATCACGATTCCAGACATTTTCAAAAAGAAGATTAGCAAAGCGAATGGCAAAAATACTTTGAATCATTTCCTTGCCGAGATAATGGTCAATACGGAAAATCTGCTCTTCGTCAAATGTTGCTAACAAATCATCGTTTAGTTTGCTAGCAGAGGCAAGATCTGTGCCGAAGGGTTTTTCTACAATTAAGCGTTCAAATCCTTTCCCATCTACAATTTGCTCGGATTTGAGATGTTTGGCAATCGTCCCAAAAAACTGAGGAGCCATAGATAGGAAGAAAAGTTTATTGTGTTCTGCTTGATAGTGCTCATTGAGATGATTTTGTAGTTTTCTTAATTCAATATAATGCTCGGTATCTTGGACATCGTGACTTTGGTAATAGAAATGGCTAGCAAAGTCTTGCGCTTGCTCAGGGCTGTCTGCGAGGTCTGTAATAGACTCAACCACGACAGATTCAAAATATTCCTTGCTCCAAGGTCTGCGAGCAGTTCCGATAACTGCAAAATGTTTAGACAAATTACCAGATCTATACAATCTAAAAAGAGAAGGATAAAGTTTTCTTTTTGCTAAATCTCCACTGGCACCAAAAATTGTAATAATCACTTTTGAAGACATTTTGAACACCTGTTTTCTAATATTTTATTTATTTTATCATAAATTGATTAAAATTTCCGAGTTTTGATAGCTCGAAATAAAGAGTAAAAGAGATAAAAAATAAGGATAACAAGGAAGAAAAGGAGTAGAAAGACAAGATGCACACCGGTCGTTGTATTAGGAGATTGATTAACGATTATAGCAGCGATAGCTGTTCCCAAAGCACCGGCAAATGTTTGAGCCGTTTGAAAGAGTGCTGTAGCATCTGGTGATTTCTCACGGCTAATCTGTGAGACAGATAGAGCCATAGTGTTATTGAATGCCATATTACGCCCGATTGTAAAGAAAATATAAGTAAGAATAATCAGTGGTAGCGTTAAGGATTCCGTAAAGAATGCAAAAACGGAAATAGCTAAGAAAAAGAGAAGATTCCCACCATATAGGGAAAGTTTTGCTCCTTTGTTATCATACAATTTTCCTAAAAAAGGTGCTGAGAAAGCTCCCAACATTGTTCCGGGCAGCAGTGCAAAACCAGCAGCAGAGGTAGCTTCGTGTTTTACTAAAACTAAGAAATTAGGAATCAGAAAATTGGCTGATAAATTTGAAAATTGGTAAAGGAAGAACGGAATAATTCCAAGTAAAATAGCTGGATTTTTCAAAATACGAATATCTAAAAAAGGATGTTCCACTGTTAAACTTCTCCAAATGAAAAGTAGAAGTGATAATAAAAAGATGATGACGAAGCTCCAATTAAAACTACCTTCTTCTAAGCTAGAAATCATCATGATAGAAAAAGTCAGTGAAAGTGTAAGAAGCAAGAAAGAAATCCACTCAAAAGGACGTTTTTGTTTATTGGGGGTATTTTCTAAAAAGAAAAATCCTAGAATGAACGAGATGATCGAAACTGGCATGATGAATGTGTAAATCATGTGCCAATCAAACAAGCCAATCATAAAGCCGCCGTAAGTTGGACCAATTGCAGGTGCTAGGCTGATCACTAGCCCAGTCAGTCCCATATAAAAGCCAATTTGACTGCGTGGAATCCGTTCTACAATCAAGTTAAACATTAACGGTATGGCTATTCCAGTGGCAGCGCCTTGTAGAATCCGCCCTAGCATTAGTAGGGCAAAATTAGGAGCAAGCATCGCCACACCATTTCCGAACGTAAAAGTAACTAGGCTGGTGAAGAGAATTTTTCGTTCAGACCAGTTGTGTGCTAGTGTGGCTCCGAGTGTAATCGTAATGGAAACAGCAAGCAAGTAGCCTGTCGTAATCCATTGCAATGTACCAAGGTCTGTATGAAACACTTTCATAAGATGCGGAAAAGTGACATTCATACTGGTTTCAGAAAGAATTCCAGCAAAAGCAATTAGTGCTGTGGCAAAAATGGATAGCAAGGTTTTTCTTGAAACAGGTTGGTTGTGTTCTGACATAGTATCTCCTAAAATTATAAATCTCTCTTATTTTATCATAATTACTCACAAAAGAGCATAATAGGAGACCTAGAGAAATAGTTCTCAGGTCTTCTTTTGTTTATTCAATGTGGGTTAAAAGACACGATAGACATAAGGATTGCTAGGCTTTTCAACTTTCTTGAAACTATCTATTTCAAGCATTGGTAAACTTTGGCCTAGCTGTTTGTGGTAGCGAATCGTAATTTTCCCGCTCGCTCTTATCCAGGTGTTATTTTCGAAATGCTCAGTATTTCCAGTTGTCAGAAGTCCATAAACCCCTGAATCGGCGATACAATGAATAATGCCAAAGCGGAACAAAAATTGACTTTTAGCATCGCTTGGATCATTATAGACGAAACCGGTAAATTCTAGTCGTTTTCCAGCAAATTCATCTGGATAATCATAAAGAACTTCCATGACCTCCATGTAATTTTCATTCGTAACAGAGATGGTATCTTTTTTCAGATATTTTTTGGCGGCTGCTCGCATTTCTTTCTCATAAGCACTTTTAGTGAAATAAGTGCTGGTATCAGGTTTTAGGTACTGATTGGTAGTGCCTTCATCAGCTTGAATGTTTTTTGAACTGCCGTCAGCTAATGGGAAATGGTAACCTTTAGCAGAAACGGTCGTAGAGTCTAAACTGACTGTTGGAAAGAAGAGAGCAACCAGCAACGGTACGATGAGAAAAGCAATACTAGCAAATTTTGCTGAACGACTCGTCAGATGGCTGTGTATTTTCATTTTTTTCATCCAGACAATGAGCTGGACAATGGCTAGCACGAAAGAAAGAACCATTGAAATATATGCCAAATAAGAAAAATGCATATTGATGTATTGATTGAGCTTGCCAGAAAGTTGCAAATACATGGTAATTTCAAAATAACCAGCTAAAATTAGAAAACGAATCATAGCACTACCCCCACAAGCCAAGAATAAATGACGACAACTAAACTAACAATTCCAATAAATTGCCAGATGAATCGTCCTTTGAGGTAATTTTTCATCATGAGGATATTTTTCACATCTAGCATTGGTCCAATGACGAGGAAAGCGAGAACTGGTGCTAAGCCAAAACTAGAAATGAGTGAGCTTCCGATAAAGGCATCTGCTTCACTGCAAAGTGAGAGAAGAAATGCAAGCACCATCAATAGTAAAATAGCCATAAGTGGTGTTGCACTAATGGAAGTCAGAATGCGTGTAGGTACATAGACTTGGACAATGCTGGCAAAGAGACAGCCAAAGACTAAGTAACGACCTGTATCGAAAAATTCGTCAATAGATTGCACAAACACTTGGAATACTTTCTGGCTTTGACTTAAATGAGAAAAATCATGTTCATGCGGAATGATTCGATTTTCTTTTTGAATATTTGCAGTATTGAGAAAGCCAAAGAAGATTCCTAGAACAATTGCTACAACAACAGATCCAAAAGCTCTGAGTAACGCCATTTTAAAGGAATTTCCAAAAGCAGAGTAAGTTGCAAAGAGAACGATAGGATTGATAACTGGCGCCGTCACCATAAAAGGTACGGCTGTATAACTTGGCACTTTCTTTTCCAAAAAGCGATTGATAATGGGGACAATTCCACATTCGCAGGAAGGGAAAATAAAGCCAATAAATGTACCAAAGAAAATCCGACCCCATTTATTTTTAGGCAGATAGCGATAAACTTTGTCTGGTGTGATATAAACCTCTATAAAACCTGAAATAATGCTCCCAATCAGCACAAAAGGCAGTGCTTCAATAATAATGGAGAGGAAAATCGCACCGGCTTGCAGCACACTAGGCGGCAGTTGATGGAAAAAGTTCATGACTTTTTAGCCTTTTGCTCTTTTTTCATCTTTTTTTCTTTTTCATCAGGAAATTCTACTTTTTCAATTTTAGGTAACGTTGCAAATTCTTCAAACATTTTGTCTAAATCATCTGAACGCGTAAATTTAATAGCCATAGCAGCCTCCTTTTTCTTTTTTACTATTATACTATCATTTTGAAGATTATGGTGAAATAAAGTTGTGTGAATTATTTTCCCCTATGTAATAAAGTTTGAAATATGATATAATATTTTTCATGGAAACAAATATTATTGAAATCGCACAAAGTTTAAATGTTAGTCAAAAACAAGTTGAAAAAGTTCTTGAATTGACAGCTGAAGGCAATACCATTCCTTTTATTGCTCGTTATCGGAAAGAGATGACGGGGAATTTGGATGAGGTGGAGATCAAGGCAATTCTTGATTTGGATAAAAGCCTGACAAATCTCAAAGAACGTAAAGAAACAGTGTTAGCTAAGATCGAGGAGCAAGGAAAGCTGACAGATAAATTACGTGCAGCTATTGAAGCAGCTGAAAAGTTGGCTGATGTGGAAGAACTTTATCTTCCTTACAAAGAAAAACGTCGGACAAAGGCTACGATTGCGCGTGCAGCAGGACTTTTCCCCTTGGCACGGCTTATATTACAAAATATTAGCAATCTTCAAGAAGAAGCCATTGGTTTAACTAGTGAAGCATTTCCAACGGCAGAAGCGGCTCTATCTGGGGCTGTAGATATTTTGGTGGAAGCCATTTCAGAAGATGTCCAACTGCGTGCATGGACTTATCATGAAATACTGAAAAATTCAAGCATTGTTTCAACTTTGAAAGATGCAAATTTGGACGAAAAGCAAGTATTTCAAATTTATTATGATTTTTCTGAAAAAATTGCGGATATGCAAGGTTATCGGACCTTAGCTTTAAATCGGGGTGAAAAGCTAGGTGTTCTTAAAGTTAGTTATGAACATAATGTAGAAAAAATCATCCGCTTTTTTGAATTGCGGTTTAAGATTAAAAATAACTACATTCATGAAGCAATCCAGCAAGCAGTGAAAAAGAAAATCATTCCAGCTATGGAACGTCGAATTCGAACAGAATTAACTGAAACAGCGGAAGACGGTGCTATTCAGCTATTTTCAGACAATCTTCGTCATCTGCTCTTGATTGCGCCACTCAAAGGGCGCGTAGTACTCGGTTTTGACCCAGCTTTCCGGACAGGAGCTAAGCTAGCAGTCGTAGATGCAACTGGAAAAATGCTGACAACTCAGGTTATCTATCCTGTTCCACCAGCAAAAGCAGCACAAATTGAAGCTTCTAAGCGAGAACTGTCAGACTTGATTGAACAATTTGGCGTTGAAATTATCGCTATTGGAAATGGAACAGCCAGTCGAGAAAGTGAAGCATTTGTTGCTGAAGTGCTGAAAACTCATCCCAATGTCAGCTATGTTATTGTAAATGAAAGTGGTGCATCTGTTTATTCAGCTAGCGAATTAGCGCGGCATGAATTTCCTGATTTGACTGTTGAGAAACGTTCGGCTATCTCGATTGCCCGGCGTTTGCAGGATCCGCTTGCAGAGTTGGTTAAAATTGATCCAAAATCAATCGGTGTTGGGCAATACCAGCATGATGTTAGTCAGAAGAAATTATCTGAAAGCTTGGATTTTGTTGTAGATACCGTTGTCAATCAAGTTGGCGTTAATATCAATACTGCAAGTCCCTCTCTTCTCTCTCATGTAGCAGGATTGAACAAAACGATTTCTGAAAATATTGTCAAATATCGTGAAGAAGAAGGTATGATTCATTCGCGTGAAGATATTAAAAAAGTGCCTCGCTTGGGTGCTAAAGCATTTGAACAGGCAGCAGGTTTCTTACGGATTCCCGAAAGTGACAATATTTTAGACAATACAGGTGTTCACCCAGAGAGTTATCCAGCTGTTGAGAAATTATTCCAAATGCTAGCAATTAAAGACTTGAATCAAGATGGTCAGGAAAAATTACAGTCATTGGATGTAGCCAAGGTAGTTACTGACTTGGGAATAGGGGAAGCAACACTTAAAGACATCATTGCAGACTTGCTCAAGCCAGGTCGAGATTTACGCGATTCGTTTGATGCACCAGTTCTTCGTCAAGATGTTCTTGATATAAGAGATTTACAAATTGGACAAAAATTAGAAGGAGTTGTACGTAATGTCGTTGATTTTGGTGCTTTTGTGGATATTGGTATTCATGAAGATGGATTGATTCATATTTCGAAGCTCAGCAACAGCTATGTCAAACATCCAAGTCAAGTTGTTTCTGTTGGTGACTTGGTAACCGTTTGGGTAGATAAATTGGATATAGAAAGAGAAAAGGTCAATCTTTCCTTGGTGGCACCGCGTGAACCTAACTAACTATGTTAGACAAGTTTCTTTGGAAGATTTTGGCAAGGAATTTCATCATGAAGCTGATTGGAACAAGCGTCTCCGTTCAACGGGCGGACGCTTTTTTCCAAAAGACGGTCATCTCGATTTTAACCCTAAAATCTATGAACAGTTTGGCCTAGAAACCTTCCGAAAAATTGTTCGTCATGAACTTTGTCACTATCATCTTTATTTTGAAAAGAAAGGCTATCGACATAAGGATCGAGATTTTAAGCAATTATTGAAAGCTGTGAACGGTTTGCGCTACGCACCAACTTTATCAAGACAACCAACTGCAAAAATTCTTATTTACCAATGCCTGCATTGTTATGCACAGTACCATAGAAAAAGACGGATCAATACTGAGCAGTATTGCTGTGGCCGTTGCCAAGGAAAACTCATTTTTGTCAGACAGTTGCAGTCTTAATGACTATTTTGGAGAAATAATCAGAAATCCGCCTAGGGACGGATGGCGTGATGACTAAAATGTGCTACACTAGATTTAGTATCAATGAAAGAGGCTAAATGATGATGAAAACAAAATTTTATAAATTACGCCGAAATAGCGCTGTATCAGGAGTCTTGGCTGGTTTGTCTGACAAATTTGGTTTGGACGTTGGGCTTGTTCGCTTTTTATTCGTTTTATTTACTATCTTTAACTTTGGCTTAGGGATTATCATCTATATTATCTTAGCTGCTGTGATGCCTTACAAGGAAGATGTGGAAGAAGAAATGTATGGAACAGGACCTCGTAAGCGCAAAGAAGCAGAAGCTATCAAAGAAGAAGATGGTTGGTTTTGGTGATTATAATAGAATAAGAGCTTGTTTATAGATGCAAAAAGGAGTTCATGCAATGGACTCTCTTATTTTTGAAGGAGAAGAGATGGAATATTGGGATGCTTACGATGAGTATCGGGAAAAAGTTGGATATAAATTGCTCAGAGGAGAAGAGATTCCAGAAGGGAAGTACCATCTTTGTGTCAATGTCTTTGTTCGTCATATAGATGGGGAATTTCTCCTGATGCACCGCAGTCCTAAAAAAGAGATTCATCCTAATTATTATGAGTTTGGTGCAGGAGGAAGTGTGCTGGCTGGTGAAGATAGCATGACCGCAGCCTATCGTGAATTACGGGAAGAAACTGGTCTAATTCCTAGAGAACTACAACTGATTGAGAAAGTGACGTCATCTAACGATCGCTGTCATTTTGATTTTTATGAGGCCATCGTGGCAGAGAAAACGGTGAGGTATCAAGAGAGTGAAACGGATGGTCACATCTGGTTGAAGTCTAGTGAGCTTCGATATTTTATGGATCGGTATCCTGTATTTCAAAATCAAAAACAAATTGTAGAACAAATGATTCAGTCAGAGGATTGATGGGTACTACAGATGTTTGAATCCATTTTCTTTGCAAAATCAAAGATGAAACTCTCTTTTAGTCTGAAAATTTGCTATAATAGATAAAGAAATTATCAAAGGGGAAAAATATGGCTGTAAGGATCAAAGATCTATTAAAAAAAGTCAGATTAAATGTGGTTTATGGTGATGAGAAAATGTTGGAAAAAGAGATTACAACATCTGATATTTCTCGTCCTGGACTTGAAATGACAGGCTATTTTGACTATTACACACCAGAACGTATCCAGCTAATGGGAATGAAAGAATGGTCTTACTTGATGAAGATGACCTCTCACAATCGCTATCAGGTTTTACGGAAAATGTTTGAACGAGACACTGTTATGATTGTGGCGCGTGATCTGAAAGTACCTGATGAGATGTTGAAGGCTGCAAAGGAAAATAAAATTGTTGTTCTCAGCAGCCGCACACCGACGAGTCGTTTATCAGGTGAAATTTCTAGCTATCTAGATTCACGTTTGGCTGAACGAACCAGTATTCATGGCGTTCTAATGGATATTTATGGCATGGGTGTTCTGATACAAGGTGATAGCGGAATTGGAAAAAGCGAAACTGGACTGGAGCTAGTTAAACGCGGGCATCGTTTAGTCGCAGATGACCGTGTGGATATCTACGCGAAAGATGAAATGACTCTCTGGGGTGAGCCAGCTGAAATTTTGCGCCATTTACTTGAGATTCGTGGCGTTGGGATTATTGATGTTATGAGCCTTTATGGGGCAAGTGCTGTAAAAGATTCATCACAGGTTCAGTTGGCTGTTTATCTGGAAAATTATGATGTCAATAAAACATTTGACCGCTTGGGAAACAATGGTGAGGAGTTTGAAGTATCAGGTGTGGCTATTCCAAGAATCCGCATTCCTGTGAAAACGGGTCGCAATATTTCGGTAGTGATTGAATCGGCAGCGATGAATTACCGCGCAAAAGAAATGGGCTTTGATGCAACGAAGACATTTGAGGAACGCTTAACCAATCTTATTAGTAAAAATGAGGTGGCTCATGATTAATCCAATTGCATTTAAGATAGGGCCTTTTAGTATTCGTTGGTATGCGATTTGTATTGTGACAGGTTTGATTTTAGCTGTTTATCTAGCTATGAAAGAAGCACCAAGGAAAAAGATTATTCCAGATGACATTCTTGATTTTATTCTTGTTGCATTTCCTCTGTCGATCGTTGGGGCTCGCATTTACTATGTCATTTTTGACTGGAACTATTATGCTAAAAATCCTGCTGAGATTTTTGCTATTTGGCACGGGGGAATTGCTATTTATGGTGGTTTAATTACTGGAGCGATTGTCTTATATTTCTTCTCCCAACAAAAATTCATTAACACACTAGACTTTTTAGATATTGCTGTTCCAGGTGTAATGATTGCTCAAAGTCTTGGGCGATGGGGCAATTTCTTCAACCAAGAGGCTTACGGAGCGATTGTTAAACGTTTGGATTACTTGCCAAGTTTTATGCGCAACCAAATGTATATTGATGGGCATTATCGACAACCAACTTTCCTTTATGAGTCGGTTTGGAATTTGTTAGGATTTGCTTTAGTGATGGTTGCGAGAAGAAAGAAAAATTTCCTCAAACGTGGAGAAATGACTGGATTTTATCTTATTTGGTACGGAATAGGTCGCATGGTGATTGAAGGTATGCGAACAGATAGTCTCATGTTTGCGGGCTTGCGTGTGTCACAATGGTTGTCTGCTGTTCTAGTGGTTGCAGGAATTATTCTTATCATTTACCAAAGAAAAAAAGTAGATACCCCTTATTATTAAAAAGTTAGGAGAAAAAGATGCTTGAAATTGCTTATAGTTTAGTGGCCCTTGCTTTGATTACTTTGATTGTTTACACGATTTTCTTAGTCAGGAAAATCTCAACTGTTGTTGATGAAACAGAAAAAACAATTCAGGTATTGACAACGGATGTCAATGTGACACTCTATCAGACAAATGAATTGTTAACCAAAGTGAATGTTTTAGCAGATGATATTAACGGGAAAATGACAACAATTGATCCACTTTTCACTGCAGTTGCAGATTTGTCAGAGTCAGTTTCAGATTTAAATGATTCTGCTCGTCATTTGAGTAAAAAAGCTGCTACAGCAGGTAAAAATGGAGTGAAAGCTGGTGCAACTTTATCGGCCTTACGGATGATTACAAAACTATTTAAAAAATAAGAAAGAAGGTTTATTATGGGTAAATTTTCATCAATCCTTTTAGGAACACTCTCTGGAGCAGCTGCAGCTGTATTCCTCACAAGTAAAAAAGGAAAAGAAGTGACGGCTAAGGTTTCAGATTTCATGAATGAAGTTAAAGAAAATCCAGACGATTTTAAAGATCAGGTAGTGCAAAAAGTCAATCATTTCTCTAATCAGGCTGTAGAAGCAGTCAATCAAGCTAAAGAAAAGGTCGAGAGTGGAGAAATTACAGGTGAAACAATTCTTGGCTCTGTTAAAGAAGCGACGACACAAGTAGTTGAATTTTCACAAGAGAAATTTCAAGAATGGCGAGAAAAAATGGCGCCAGAAGGGATTTCACCAGAAGAATTAAAAAAAACTGCTCCAGAATCAGCAGAAAAAGAAGATTCTCCTGAGGACATTGTCATTGATTTGACAGAAACTGAGGAAACAGAAATGGAAAACGAAGATAAAAAAATTGAGGATTAATACCTCAATTTTTTTATCTGTTTAACTGAATCGATTTGCATCACAATAAAAACAGTGCCTTTGAAAAAGCAGGCACTTCAATCCCAAAACTATTTATTTCTTTTTCGACGAATAAATGTTTGCTGCACTTTGATACACACTAAGCTAACAGCGATTGCCAAAGTAAAGGCTAGAAATGTATTTACTTTAATTGACAAAAACAAAAAACTAAACAAAGCTGTCAAGATACAGAATGTCGCAATATTCACGAAAAACAACAATTCTTTCAGGTTTGGATTCGTTTTTGCTTCAGGAATATAATCTTGATAAAGGGGATATTGTTCTTGTTCTAGATAAGTGTAGTCCTCTTGATAGGACTGATATTTTCTTGCGGTCATGTTCTCTCTCCTTACAGTACTCTCTTATTTTACCATGATTTCAATTAGATAAATATTACATAACGATTACAAAACGGCTAAAAATGCTTTTCAATTTAAAAAATAGAAGTGAAATCAAAAATGTGGTATAATTTTAACATGGAAAAGATAAACATTACAGCAACTGCTGAGAGTATTGAACAAGTAAAAGAGCTTTTAGAAGTAGGTATAGATCGCATATATGTTGGTGAAAAAGAGTATGGACTTCGTCTACCCCATGCTTTTTCTTATGAGGAATTACGCCGGATTGCAGATTTGGTTCATAAAGCTGGTAAAAAGCTGACAGTAGCTGTCAATGCGTTAATGCATCAGGAAATGATGAATCATATCAAGCCTTTTCTTGATTTTTTAGTGGATATTCAGGCAGATTATATTACTGTGGGAGATGCTGGTGTTTTTTATGTGTTAAAACGTGACGGTTATCCGTTTAAGACGATTTATGATGCCTCGACTATGGTTGCCAGCAGTCGTCAGGTGAACTTCTGGGGACAGAAAGCAGGCGCTTCTGAGGCGGTTTTAGCACGGGAAATTCCATCGGCAGAATTGTTTAAAATGCAGGAAGTGTTAGAAATTCCTGTTGAGATACTAGTCTATGGTGCTAGCGTCATTCATCATTCTAAGCGACCGCTTTTGCAGAATTATTACAATTTCACTCATATTGATGACGAAAAGAGTCGTGAGCGTGATTTATTCCTTGCAGAGCCGAGTGACCCAGATAGCCATTATTCTATTTTTGAGGACAATCATGGGACGCATATTTTTGCGAATAATGATTTGGATATGATGACGAAACTTGGAGAATTGGTAGAATATGGCTTCACACATTGGAAGCTTGAAGGGATTTATACACCGGGACACAATTTTGTTGAAATTGCCAAACTTTTCGTGCAAGCGCGTGAATTGATTGAAACCAATCGATTGACACATGATCAGGCTTTCCTATTAGATGAGCAAGTTCATCAATTGCATCCCAAGAATCGTTTTCTAGATACAGGATTTTATGAGTATGATCCAGATCAGGTGAAATAAAGAAGACAGGTGGTTGCGAGTTGTGATTGCTTGTTTATCTTTCACAATCTATCATCTTTAGCTTGATTTCAAGCCCTTTTTACTATAAAATGAAAAAGCTAAGTACTAGAATTTAGAAAAGAGAGAATATGACAAAAACTTTGAAAAGACCAGAAGTTCTGGCGCCTGCTGGAACGTTGGAAAAACTGAAAGTTGCCATTCGTTATGGAGCGGATGCTGTTTATATTGGCGGACAAGCCTATGGTTTGCGTAGCCGTGCAGGAAACTTTACATTTGAAGAAATGGAAGAGGGCGTTCAATTTGCTCGCGAGCATGGCGCTAAAGTCTATGTAGCTGCGAACATGGTAACACATGAAGGAAATGAAGAAGGAGCTGGAGAATGGTTCCGCACTTTACGTGATATTGGAATTTCTGCCGTTATCGTGTCAGACCCAGCTTTGATTGCCATTGCTTGCACAGAAGCGCCAGGTTTGGAAGTGCACTTGTCAACACAAGCTAGCGCGACAAACTATGAAACGCTAGAATTTTGGAAAGATTTAGGTTTAACGCGTGTGGTCTTGGCACGTGAAGTTTCCATGGAAGAATTAGCAGAAATCCGCAAGCATACTGATGTTGAGATTGAAGCTTTTGTTCATGGAGCTATGTGCATTTCTTACTCAGGACGTTGTACCTTGTCAAATCACATGAGCATGCGCGATGCCAATCGTGGGGGCTGTTCTCAGTCTTGCCGTTGGAAATATGATTTGTATGATATGCCGTTTGGACAAGAGCGCAAAAGCTTAAAAGGGGAAATTCCAGAAGAATTTTCCATGTCGGCTGTCGATATGTCTATGATTGACCATATTCCTGATATGATTAAAAATGGTGTGGATAGCCTGAAAATTGAAGGGCGTATGAAGTCTATTCACTATGTATCCACTGTTTCAAATTGTTATAAAGCTGCAGTTGATGCTTATCTTGAAAGTCCAGAAAAGTTTGAAGCGATCAAGCAAGATTTAGTAGATGAAATGTGGAAAGTAGCGCAGCGTGAGTTAGCGACAGGATTTTATTATCACACACCGACTGAAAATGAACAGCTTTTTGGAGCACGACGAAAAATTCCACAATATAAATTTGTAGCAGAAGTGGTGGCTTATGACTCTGCCACACAAACAGCGACTATTCGACAACGAAATGTCATCAATGAGGGTGACCTAGTCGAATTTTATGGTCCTGGTTTCCGGCATTTTGATGCAGTAATTACAGATTTACACGATTCAGATGGAAATAAAATTGATCGAGCTCCTAATCCGATGGAATTGTTGACCATTTCCTTGCCACATCCAGTTTATCCAGGAGACATGGTACGTAGTCGTAAGGAGGGGCTGATAAATCTTTACAAAGAGGACGGAACAAGTGTCACGGTTCGGGCATAAAATTCACTTTGAAAAAGAGGTTGGAATTATATTTCTACCTCTTTTCATTTGTGAAAAATATTTTAAAAATCTTAATGTAAACGCTTGCTTTTTTAAAAAAGAAGGTGTACAATATAATTAAAGAAAGATAAGAAAGGACTGATTCCAATGGGTATCAGAACGTTCACATTTTAAATCGTTTATGATGTATTAGTTTCTATTTGCTAATTGTTTTTCTTAATTGGAGGTATTTGATAATATTTCTGAAGATAGCATGTAGTGGTTTGTAGAACTGCATCGCGTATCGAGAACGCAGTGAAAGAATAAAGAAGAATATTATTTGATGTAGTCGATAAAAGCTTTTTAATGATTTTCACGCTTTGGTAAAAAACCACTATTGTTTTAGATGAATAAACTTGTTTTTGATATATTGTGGACAAGAAAATCATTCTTTAATAAAATAACGATGGAATCATCATAAGAATCTCTTTTCAGAAAGTTATTTTCTGAAAGTCTATCTATCACTTATTAGCAAATAGAGACGGCTCCTAGCTTTCTGTAGAAATACAGTAACTAGGAGCTTTTTTGTATGCTCTCCTCTTTGAAAAAAATCATGAAAAGTAGTATAATAAATAAAATATGCAAAATACTTGCAAAACTGTAATTCGACTTGGGAAGCCAAGGGCCGTTAGTAAGAAAAATATGAAAAGGAGAATCAATGAGCAATATTAAATTGATTGCTTTAGGCGGTGTACGTGAAAATGGAAAAAATCTTTACATCGCTGAAGTGGATGAATCTATTTTTATCCTTGATGTCGGACTAAAGTATCCGGAAAATGAACAGCTTGGTGTGGATTTTGTCATTCCAAATATGGACTATTTATTTGAAAATAAGGACCGCATTGCAGGGGTCTTTTTGACACACGGACATGCAGATGCGATTGGTGCCCTGCCTTATTTGTTGGCGGAAACAAAGGTACCTGTGTTTGGATCGGAATTAACGATTGAACTGGCTAAGCTATTTGTCAAAGGAAATGATACGGTTAAGAAATTCAATGATTTTCATGTGATTGATGAAGATACAGAGATTGACTTTGGAGGTACCATTGTATCTTTCTTTAAAACAACGCACTCCATTCCAGAGAGTCTAGGGATTGTCTTAAAAACGTCTGAAGGAAATATTGTTTATACGGGTGATTTTAAGTTTGACCAAACGGCTAGTCAGTCTTATGCAACAGATTTTGCGCGTTTAGCAGAAATTGGTCGAGAAGGCGTTCTAGCTCTTCTTAGTGATTCTGCAAATGCAGATAGTAGTATTCAAGTGGCAAGTGAAAGTGAAGTCGGCAAAGAAATCACCGATACGATTGGTGATTGGAATGGACGCGTCATAGTTGCAGCAGTTGCAAGTAATCTCTCGCGTATTCAACAGGTTTTTGAAGCCGCTGCTAAGACAGGTCGTCGTGTTGTGCTGACTGGGTTTGACATTGAAAATATCGTTCGGACGGCTATTCGCTTGAAGAAATTATCGCTTGTAGATGAGCGTTTGCTGATTAAACCTAAAGAAATGTCTAAATTTGAAGATCATGAATTGATCATTTTGGAAACTGGTCGAATGGGTGAGCCTATCAATGGCTTGCGCAAAATGTCTATTGGTCGTCACCGCTATGTAGAAATCAAAGAAGGTGATTTGATTTACATTGTTACAACACCGTCTATCGCAAAAGAGGCCTTGGTAGCGCGCGTAGAAAATATGATTTATCAAGCTGGTGGTGTTGTTAAATTGATTACGCAAGATTTGCGGGTGTCTGGTCATGGAAATGAGCGCGATTTGCAACTGATGTTAAATCTCTTGCAACCAAAATTCTTGTTCCCAATTCAAGGAGAATATCGTGAATTAGCAGCGCATGCTAAAGCTGCAATGGCTGTTGGAATGTTGCCAGAAAACATTTTTATTCCAAAACGCGGTAGCATTATGGAATATGAAAAAGGAGATTTCTTACTTGCTGGTGCAGTCCCTGCTGGCGATGTCATGATTGACGGAAATGCGATTGGTGATGTAGGGAATATCGTTCTTCGTGACCGCAAAGTTCTGTCTGAAGATGGTATCTTTATTGTAGCTATTACAGTGAACCGTCGTGACAAGAAGATTATTTCAAAAGCAAAAGTTCACACGCGTGGATTTGTTTATGTCAAGAAAAGTCGTGATATTTTACGTGAAAGTGCTGATTTAATCAATAATACAGTTGAAGATTACCTTGCGAAAGATAATTTTGACTGGGGTGAATTGAAGGGGGCTGTACGTGACAGTCTTGCGAAATACCTCTTTGAGCAAACCAAACGTCGTCCAGCCATTTTACCCGTTGTAATGGAAGTACGTTAAGCTGGCTAAATTAGTACATTTTATATAGCAAAAAATAATGGGGTCAGGACACATGTTCCAGCCCCTTTCTTACATTTATAGGAAAAGGAGATAAAATGGCATTTTTGGAAATAGAGTATCACTCAACAGTACTAGAAATGGAGCGTCGTGTTAATGTCATCTATCCTGATGCAGATGCAGTAGCTCCTAATCAGGTGACAGACACTGATATTCCCGTTCTTTACCTTTTGCATGGAATGGGCGGCAATGAAAATTCGTGGCGAAAGCGGACCAATATTGAGCGTTTATTGCGCCATACAAATTTAATTGTCATTATGCCGTCAACAGATCTTGCCTGGTACACTAATACTGCTTATGGTTTGAACTATTACGATGCATTAGCAAAAGAATTACCTGAAATTATGCAACGGTTCTTTCCAAATATGAGCCGGAAACGTGAAAAAACATTTATTGCTGGCTTATCTATGGGAGGTTACGGGGCTTATAAAATTGCTTTGATGACGGATCGATTCTCTTATGCGGGATCATTTTCTGGGGCAATCGGGATAGGTCTTGATGATATAGATATGGAAGAATTACCTGGTGGGAACCTCAGCTATTGGCAAGGTGTGTTTGGTGATTTGAAAGCAGCTGGTGTTGAGCAGCATTTCTTAACAACGATGGCAAAGAAGTCAGATAAAAGAACTAAATTCTATACTTGGTGTGGAGAGCAAGATTTTCTCTATCAAGCAAATGAAATAGCCGTCAAAAAATTACGCGAGTGCGAGTTAGATATTACGTATCGTCATGCTCCAGGGAAGCACGAGTGGTATTATTGGGAAAAGCAGTTAGAAGAATTTCTTAAATGGTTGCCAATTAGTTTTGAAGTAGAGGAACGCCTATCCTAAGTGTGTGGTGGTATCTTTGGTTCTTATATCTGACAGGGAATGATTTTTAGAGATTTGTTATTTCTTTTACAACCGTTTATTTTAAGAATTTTTTAAGTGAATCTCATTATACTTACTTTTTATCTTTTAGATTAGGAGGAGAGTATGAGATTTTTGTTTCGATTGATTTCAAGGTTATTCCGATTGCTCTGGCGATTGGTTTACACAGTTGCATCGACAGCACTTATTTTTGTGGGAATATTGTATATCGTGAGTCCTTCTAAAAGCAATTTTGCGACAGGGCTTCAGCAAGATGTGAACCAAATTTATCGATACGTAAGTGGACAAGATAGTCAGCTAGGTGTCAGGCAAAATGTGAAAGACCTAACCAAGCGGTTATCGGACGATCATGTTCATCAAGCCTCTGGTGTTCGGTGGGATAAAGCAAGCGCTACGGTTTATATAGAGACACAAGACGAAACATTTCGCTCAGCTTATCAGGAAGCTATTCGTGCTTGGAATCAAACGGGTGCCTTTACTTTCCGGATTGTAACTGATAAAAATCAAGCCAATATTGTAGCTACAGAGATGAATAATAGCACTGTCAGTGCGGCAGGCGAAGCAGAATCCAAAACCAATTTGCTGACCAAGCGTTTTACAAATGTAACTGTTCGACTAAATCGTTATTATCTATTAAACAGTCAATACGGCTACTCTTATGAACGAATCGTAAACACAGCAGAACATGAATTGGGACATGCGATTGGATTGGAACACAATGAAGAAAAATCTGTCATGCAATCCTCTGGTTCATTTTATAGTATTCAAGCAGTGGACGTTCAAACAGTAAAGGAGTTGTATCAATCATAAAATGTTAAAAAATATATTTAAAGTCATTAGATATTTCCCAGAGCAAGTTTTTTTGTTTCTCTTTAATTCTAGTATTTTTGCATGGTTATGGAAAAGTGGCTCTGATATTGCAAATCGTATTGGAGTGACAGCTGCATGGCGAGAACATATTCCAGCTCCTATCCAAAGTTTTTTTGGCGAAAACAGTCAGGCAGTTCAAGGCTTTTTCAATTATTCAGCCGTTATGTGGTTGATTGGTTCTATGATGATCCTTTGGATAATCCGTTTTGTAAAAGGAATCATCAAATTAGTACTTTTTGTTTTGATTGTTCTATTAGGTGTTTACCTTGTGATGCAAAATCAAGAAATTTTACATACTTTTAGATGAAATGCGGCTTATCTTGACCGCATTTTTACTTTCTAGAATGGTAGTTGAGCTATGAATTTGCTATAATAGGTTTATGATTATTTTACAAGCAAGCAAGATTGAGCGCTCTTTTGCAGGGGAGCTTCTTTTTGACAATATTAACCTGCAGGTGGATGAGGGCGATAGGATTGCCCTCGTCGGTAAAAATGGAGCTGGGAAGTCAACCCTGCTCAAGATTTTGGTGGGCGAGGAAGAGCCTACTTCTGGTCAGATTAATAAAAAACGAGATCTTTCCCTGTCCTATCTAGCTCAGGACAGCCGCTTTGAGTCGGAGAATACTATCTACGACGAGATGCTGCTGGTCTTTGATAGTCTGCGTCAGCAAGAGAAGAGGTTGCGGCAGATGGAGCTGCAAATGGGAGAATTGTCAGAGGAAGAGCTGACGGCTCTCATGACCCAGTATGACCAGCTGTCAGAGGAATTTCGACAAAAGGGTGGTTTTACCTATGAAGCTGATATTCGAGCTATTTTGAATGGCTTCAAGTTTGACCAGTCCATGTGGCAGATGAAGATTTCTGAGCTGTCAGGCGGGCAGAACACCCGTCTGGCTCTGGCCAAGATGCTGTTGGAGAAGCCAGAACTGCTAGTGCTGGACGAACCAACCAACCACTTGGATATCGAGACCATTGCCTGGCTAGAAAATTATTTGGTAAATTATAAAGGTGCCTTAATCATCGTCAGCCACGATCGCTATTTCCTAGACAAGGTTGCGATCATCACGCTGGACTTGACCAAGCATTCCTTGGATCGCTATGTGGGCAATTACTCCAGTTTCGTGATCCAAAAAGAGCAGAAGCTGGCTACTGAAGCCAAGAACTACGAAAAGCAACAGAAAGAAATCGCTGCACTGGAGGACTTTGTCAATCGCAATCTAGTTCGAGGCTCCACTACCAAGCGGGCTCAGTCCCGCCGCAAGCAGCTGGAAAAGATGGAGCGGTTGGACAGGCCGGAAACCGGTGGCCGCTCGGCTAATATGACCTTCAAATCCGATAAGGTTTCTGGAAATGTTGTGCTGACCTTGGAAGACGCAGCTATTGGCTACGGCGAGGAAGTCTTGTCAGAGCCGATTAACCTTGACATTCGCAAGTTTAATGCGGTAGCTATTGTCGGGCCAAATGGGATTGGAAAGACGACTCTGATTAAATCACTAATCGGGCAAGTGCCCTTCATCAGAGGCAAAGAGCAGCTGGGGGCTAATGTGGAAGTGGGCTACTATGACCAGACCCAGAGCAAACTGACTCCCAGCAATACGGTTCTTGACGAGCTATGGAATGACTTCAAGCTGACGCCAGAGGTCGAAATTCGCAATCGCTTAGGCGCTTTCCTCTTTTCGGGAGACGATGTCAAGAAGTCTGTCGGCATGCTATCAGGTGGAGAGCGGGCGCGTCTGCTCCTAGCCAAGCTGTCGATGGAAAACAACAACTTTCTTATCCTAGACGAGCCGACTAACCACCTGGACATTGACAGCAAGGAAGTGCTGGAAAATGCCCTAATTGACTTTGACGGAACCCTGCTCTTTGTCAGCCATGACCGTTACTTTATCAATCGCGTGGCCACACAGATTGTTGAGCTCTCTGAGACAGGTTCCACCCTTTATCTGGGTGATTATGACTACTATCTGGAGAAAAAGGCAGAGCAGGAAGCCTTGCGTGAGGAGTCGGAGCAGGTCAGTCCTGACAAACCTGCCCCTGCCAATGACTATCAGCTTCAAAAGGAAAACCAGAAAGAACAGCGCCGGCTGGCCCGCCGCTTAGAGCAATTGGAAGCGCAAATCGAAGACTTGGACAGCCAGATCAGTCAGCTTCAGGAAGCTATGCAGGCCACCAACGACGCCTGCGAACTCATGGAGAGCCAGCAGCAAATTGACCAGCTGACCGCCGCCCAAGAAGAAGTCCTGCTAGAGTGGGAAGAACTGGCGGAGAAGGTGTGAGAAGGAAAAAGAACCTGTGTAAGAATGCCTAGTTTTCGTTGGAAATGAGCTTCTTAGAGCTCAAAATACTTAATTTCACATGTGAAATCAGTCCCAAAAGAGCAAAAACCGAATTTTTACATGTGAAATCTCTGATTCTGTGACAAAAAGATAAATCCTTCATGAAGAATTGTTTCCCTGAGAGCAAAAGACGAACTTTTACATGTGTTTTGAGATTTTTTCGAGGAAAAGAAAGCATTCTTCATGTAATCTAAGTTCTTTTAAAGAAAAGTCAGCCCGTCAGATTTTCTGAAAAGCTATTTTGGGGCAAAATGACTCTGTCAGATTTTCGGACGGTTAGTCTGAGAGCAAATCCCGAACTTTCTATTTTCGGACGAGTTCTTTTAGCAGAATCTGCCTTTTCCGATTTTCGGCCTATAAGATTTTGACGAAATGAGCCTCGTCTGAAAATAAAATCCGAACAAGGGGCGGTGAAGGCGGTTTTGAAAGAACGACTAGCCGAGTTTTCTCAACCATCTACACACTAGCAATTCTTTTCATGCCTCCTGCGACTTTTCTGATGACGCTGCTGCCGAGTGTCCGTACCCTTTCCTTTCTCCTGATTGGTTTTGGAGTGATGGGATTGGCTTTGCTTTCCTACCTTTATCAAAAGAAAATAGAAAAAAACTAGGCTAGAGTGATTCCAGCCTAGTTTTCTGTATGGGAATTTTTAAGTGCTTCTTTGGTTTTCTTAAGCTCTTTTTTCAGTGAGAAATTTTTCAGCATGCTGATGAGAAAGGTCGTGACAGAGCCTAGGAGCACTGAGACCAAAATCAATATGATTAAGGGCAGTTTGAAGCTAAATAGGATAAAGCTAACATTGACACTCTGCATATTGGCCAAGGAAATACTGGCCACCAATAGAATGGTAATTAAAAGCAGGATATAGTGTAATTTTTCTTTCATAGTAATTCTCCCGTTTATCTATTCAAACTCAGCCTTGCTCTTGATATCTTCGTATTCTTCTGGGATTTCTTGGGATAGGATATCTTCATAAGCAGCTAGTTCAACATCTGAGCCATACTTATTTTTCAGAGCGGTGGTCACCAGACGGTAGGCTAAGTTCGCATTGCGGGATAGGATAGGACCGTGGAAGTAAGAGCCAAAGACATTCTTGTAGTGCACGCCCTCATTGCCGTCTTCTTGATTGTTGCCATTTCCATAGACGACTTTGCCCAGTGGTTTTTCATCATCGGAGAGGAAGGTCCGTCCTTGGTGATTTTCAAAGCCGTAGTAGGTCTCATTGAATTCTTCGTTATGAATCTTAATGTCGCCGATGTAGCGGTTATTTTTTTGATTGAGAGTATAATGGCCCATAATTCCAAGTCCTTCAATCCGCCGACCAGAAGCTTCGATGTAATATTGCCCTAGAAGTTGAAAGCCACCACAGATAGCTAACACCACGCCGTCATGATTGATAAATTCTTCCAAACTCTCTTTTTTTGTTGGCAGGTCTCGTGCCACAATGGTCTGCTCGTAATCTTGCCCTCCGCCGAAAAATGCCAAATCATAGTAATCATTATCAAACTCATCTTCAAGTGATACAATATCAATCTGAACGCGAGCGCCTAGCTTTTCAGCTACATATTTGAGCATGAGAATATTACCATTATCACCATAGGTATTCATGAGATTGCCATAGAGATGGGCAATTTTTAAATAATAAGTATAATCCCGATTTTCAGGAGAAGTGAGGGATGTATAAACCATTAGTTCATCTCCTTTCTGACAACCTGATGAGAAGCAAGTAATTCACGAAATTCTAACATGGCGGTGTAGGTTGCTAAGATATAGGCATGTCTGGTTTTCTGATGTTTAATTTCTTCAAAGACTTGACTTAAATTAGCTACTTCATTGATTCGCTTGGCATCATAACCAGTAACTCGCAAGCGACGAGCAATTTCAGAATGACGAACGCCACCAGCAATGATATGCGAGATATCCATGTCTAAAATTTTCTCAAAATCAGCGTCCCAAATCCAGCTAGTATCAATGCCGTCTGCGTAGTTGGCGTTGAGGAGAACTGACAGACTGAATGAATAAGGAGCAAGCTTGATCATTTCTAGAGCTTGCGTAGCTCCAACGGGATTTTTAATCAGAACTAGCGTGCATTCTTTGTCGCCAATCTTGAAAGTTTCCTGACGTCCGAAAACGGCTCTACTTTTGTCAAAACCAGCCTTGATAGTAGCCGATTCGACTCCAAAGAACTGAGCAACAGAAACTGCAGCTAAAGCGTTGTAGATATTGTAAAGACCACCAATGTTGATGTGGTAACTTTGATCGTCAATGACAAATTCTGAACTGTTGTGTTGGAGGCTAGTCAATTGGGTCAGTTTGTAGTCTAATTCAGGACGTTTAAAATCGCAGTGCTCGCAAATATAATCGCCTAGATTGGCATAAGTATTGAGCTTGTATTTTAAAATATGCTGACACGTGGGACAGAGGATGCCCTCGGTATTATAATGCGCTAACTCAGCTTGCCCTTTTTTGGTATCAAATCCATAGTAGCGGACAGGATTTTTCAAGCTGACCGAGTTAAAGAGTGGGCTATCACCATTCATCAGTACAGTAGCTTCAGGTATCTTGGCCGCTGCATCCAGAATCATCTGGTAGGTCGTGTAGATCTCACCATAGCGGTCCATCTGGTCACGGAAAATATTGGTAAAGACGAAAAGGCTCGGTCTGATATAATCACAGATGTGGGAGAGGCTAGCTTCATCAATTTCCAGCACAGCGATATTTTTGCCAGATTTCCTTTTTTTTGCAGTCAAGAAAGTTGTCGCAATTCCACTAATCATATTGGCTCCGCTGGGATTGGTCACAACCTCGCCAAAAGCCTCTTTGAGGATTCCAACTGTAAGAGCAGTGGTCAGAGTTTTACCGTTTGTCCCTGTAATCACCACCACTTCGTAATCACGAGCTAGTGTATTTAAAATGTCGTTGTCAAATTTTAGAGCAAGCTTTCCGGGTAAGGTCGATCCGCGCCCCAATTTACTTAAAACAAAGTGGGAGGATTTCCCTGCAAGTTTGCCAAATAATGTATTTATCTTCATAAGAAATATTTTATCATAAAAAGTAAAGAAGGTTACAGAAAAATATCTTGAAAAGTGATATAATAATTAAGAATGTTTTTAGGTTGAGAAAGAGAGGACACTGGAAATGAATTTTCAGCAATTGTCCAATCTCCAATATTGGTCTAGTTTATTTTCTAGTCCTTGGAGTATTGTCATCAATATCATCGATATTGCACTAGTTGCTTGGATTTTATTTTATTTTACAAAAGCAATCGCTGGCACTAAGATTATGATTCTCGTTCGAGGGGTTTTGATTTTTGTACTGGCTCAGATTCTTGCCAATGCAATTGGTTTAACAACGGTTTCTTGGTTAATCAATCAAGTCATTACCTATGGAGTTATTGCGGCTGTTGTGATTTTTACACCTGAGATTCGTACAGGTTTGGAAAGGCTGGGGCGTGCAACAGATTTGTTTTCGACAGCACCGATTAGCTCAGAGGAAAAAATGGTACAAGCATTCGTAAAAGCAGTGAATTATATGAGTCCTCGGAAAATTGGGGCTCTCGTTGCTATCCAAGGAAGCAGAACCTTGCAAGAATATATCGCAACAGGGATTCCTTTGGATGCTGATGTGTCAGGTGAGTTGTTAATCAATATTTTCATTCCGAATACACCGTTGCATGACGGAGCTGTTATTGTAAGAGATAATAAAATAGCCGTTTCTTGTGCTTATCTTCCGCTTACAGAAAACACAGGAATTTCTAAGGAATTTGGAACGCGCCACCGTGCTGCAATCGGTCTTTCAGAAGTGTCAGATGCCCTTACTTTTGTAGTTTCGGAGGAAACGGGAGGTATTTCAATCACACATAACGGAGTTTTTAAACACGATCTGACCTTAGAAGAATTTGAAGCAGAATTGCGGAAAGTGCTGATTTCAGATGAACAACCAAAATCACCATTTAAAAATCGTGTGCTAGGAGGTTGGAAACATGAAAAATCGTAAGCAGATTTGGTATATCGTTTCTTCCATCTTTTTTGCTGCTGTTTTATTTATTTATGCAACAACGACAAATTACCAAAATAACTCAAGTGCTAGACAAACTACGTCTGAAACGTACACGAATGCCTTGCCTAGTGTCCCAATTGATATTAAATACAATAGTGAAAAGTATTTTATTAGTGGTTTTGCGTCCGAAGTATCAGTAGTGTTAACGGGTTCCAATCGTGTGACACTTGCTAGTGAGATGCAAGAAAGTACTCGAAAGTTTAAAGTTGTAGCGGATTTAACAAAAGCTACGGAAGGAACAAGAGAGGTACCTTTAGCTATTAAAAATTTACCAAGTGGGTTGACTGCGACTGTTACACCGGCTAAGATTACGGTGAAGATCGGTAAGAAGGCAAGTAAAACATTTGAAGTTAAAACAACGATTAGTTCTGCTCAGTTGGCAGATGGTTTAACGGTTGATCGGGTAAGTATTGCTGATAATAAAGTAACAGTCACAAGTGATGAAGATACTTTAGAAAAAGTTGATCATGTAGAAGCAGCTCTTCCCACAAGTGAAAAAATTTCGAACAATTATACCGGAACTGTGCCTTTGCAAGCGGTTGATGCTAGCGGAACAGTATTGCCGAGTGTGATTACCCCTTATGAGACAACGATAAAAATTACAGTAAAATCATCAAGCTCGTCTTCAAGTTCGACGAGCTCATCCAAATAAAAGTATTGAAAGGATTTTAAAAAAATGGGAAAATATTTCGGAACGGACGGAGTTCGTGGAGAAGCAAATGTGGAATTAACGCCAGAATTGGCGTTTAAATTAGGGCGATTTGGTGGCTATGTATTGAGCCAACATGAGAAAGATGTGCCGCGCGTCTTTGTAGGACGTGACACACGTATTTCAGGAGAAATGCTGGAAAGTGCATTAATAGCAGGACTTTTATCGGTTGGAATCCGTGTTTACAAGCTTGGGGTTATCGCAACACCAGGTGTGGCTTATCTAGTGAAGTCAGAAAAAGCAAGTGCTGGGGTCATGATTTCAGCTAGCCATAATCCTGCACTTGACAACGGTATTAAATTTTTCGGCGGAGATGGTTATAAGCTAGATGATGATCGCGAGTTAGAAATTGAAGCACTTCTTGATGCTAAAGAAGACAATTTACCACGTCCAAGTGCGGAAGGATTAGGGACCCTGATGGATTATCCAGAAGGGCTACGCAAATATCAGCAGTATCTCGTATCGACTGGCCTTGATTTAGACGGAATGAAAGTTGCCCTGGATACAGCGAACGGTGCCGCTTCAACAAGTGCTCGCCAGGTGTTTGCCGATTTGGGAGCTAGATTGACAGTCATCGGAGAAAATCCAGATGGGTTGAATATCAATTTAAATGTAGGTTCTACACATCCTGAAAAATTGCAAGAAACAGTTCGTGAATCAGGCTCAGCACTTGGTTTGGCATTTGATGGAGATAGTGATCGCTTGATTGCGGTAGATGAAAATGGTGAGATTGTTGATGGTGATAAAATCATGTACATCATTGGGAAATATCTCTCTGGAAAAGGTTTACTAGCCCAAAATACAATCGTAACAACTGTTATGTCAAACCTAGGTTTCCATAAAGCTTTGGATCGTGAAGGTATTAATAAAGTGATTACAGCTGTTGGTGACCGTTATGTCGTAGAAGAAATGCGCAAATCGGGTTACAATCTTGGTGGTGAGCAGTCAGGGCATGTCATTATCATGGATTATAATACGACGGGTGACGGTCAGCTGACAGCCGTTCAATTGACAAAAGTAATGAGAGAAACAGGTAAAACTTTATCTGAATTAGCTTCAGAAGTGACTATTTATCCGCAAAAATTGGTTAATATCCGTGTTGAAAATACTATGAAGGACAAGGCCGTGGAAGTTCCTGCTATTAAAGCTGTGATTGAAAAAATGGAAGAAGAAATGGCTGGAAATGGTCGTATTCTTGTTCGTCCAAGCGGAACAGAGCCTCTTTTACGAGTCATGGCGGAAGCACCAAGTCATAAGGAAGTCGATTATTACGTTAATACAATTGCAGATATTGTACGCGCTGAAATTGGTATTGAATAAAGTAAAAAATCTCTGTTTATTATATAGGCAGAGATTTTTTACTTTATATTGTAGTTTGTTTTGTCAAGCAAATTTTTATATATTCAAAAATGTATGAGGGAATAATATGAGAGCCACAGGATTATTGGTAATGGATGTGGATAGTACTTTGGTGAAAGAAGAAGTAATTGATTTACTAGGGGCTGAAGTAGGAGTTGGTGATCGGGTTGCAGCTATTACAAAATGTGCCATGCAAGGAGAATATGATTTCGAAGCGGCTCTGCTAGAGCGTGTGATCCTGCTTAAAGGACTCCCTGAGGCCATTTTTAAACAAGTTTCTAAGAAAATTCATTTTACCAAAGGGGCTCGACAGTTGATAGAAGAAATGCATCAGCGTGGTTATAAGGTTGGTATTGTATCAGGTGGATTTCATGAAATAGTAGATGAATTAGCATCGAAGTTGGACATAGATTATGTAAAAGCTAATCACTTGGAAGTAAAAGATGGCCAGCTGACAGGTAGGGTTTTAGGAACAGTTGTCACAAAAGAAGTCAAAAAAGCAATGCTAAAGCAATGGGCAGAGGAAAACAACTTGACTCTTGCTCAAACCATTGCTGTAGGAGATGGTGCTAATGACCTTCCAATGATATTAACAGCAGGAATTGGGATTGCTTTTAATGCCAAGCCTATTGTGAGAGAGCAAGTACCTTATCAAATCGATCAAGCTGACTTATATCAAGTTGTAAGCCTTTTAGAAAAGATAGAAAGTGAGGACTAGGTCATGCATATTTTAATTGCACCGGACTCTTTTAAAGAAAGTTTATCAGCTCAAAGCGTTGCAGAGGCTATAAAAGCAGGTTTTTCCAAGGCGCTCCCGGAAGCAACATTTGACTTGCTACCCATTGGAGATGGTGGTGAAGGAACAGTTGCTGCTTTAGCCGCCTCAATGAAATTATCCGAATATGAAAGGACAGTAACCGGACCATTCGGCGAGCCGGTTACGATGAAATATGCTCGAAAAGGCGATATGGCTCTCTTTGAAATGGCTGATTTGGTTGGGTTGGCGAATATCCCGTTAGAAAAAAGAAACCCTTTGACTCTTGATACCAGAGGGTTAGGAGAGTTAATTTTGTATCTCGCCAAAGAAGGTGTGAGGCAAATTTATATTGGCGTAGGTGGTTCGGCTACCAATGATGGTGGAATTGGAATGGCAGCTGGATTGGGCTATGAATTTTTTGATAAGGATAATCACTTGCTCCAAGCAAAGGGTTCGTCTTTAGACCGTGTGGCTCGCATTTCAGCAGATAAAGTTCCTGCAATTTTAGGAAATTTGGATATTCAGATTCTGACAGATGTTATGAATCCTCTCTGTGGTGAAAACGGAGCTACATACGTTTTTGGGGGTCAAAAAGGCTTGCCTGATTTGCTATTTTCTCAAGTAGATCAAGCTATGGCAACGTTTTATAAACAGGCGAATCCAACAATCTTTTCATTGGCTGGTGCCGGTGCTGGAGGAGGTATGGCAGCAGGGCTGGTGACATTTGCGCATGGAAAAATTGTATCAGGGATTGATACTTGTCTCAACTTGCTCGATTTTGATAATCGTGTCAAAAAGGCTGATTTAGTGATTGTGGGTGAAGGTCGAATGGATCAGCAAAGTCTGTCAGGTAAAGCCCCTATTGGAGTAGCAAAGAGAACGCCAATCAATATTCCTGTAATTGCTATTTGTGGTAGTCTAAGGAATGATTTACCGGATTTCCCAGTAGAGAATATTCAGGCTGCTTTTCCAATCATTTCTCAAGTCGAACCTTTAGTTATTACTTTAGATAGGGCAGAAGAAAACCTCGTCCGAACAGCACAAAATATCGGAAATTTATTGAGAATGAAAATATGATATTTAATTTTTTTCTAAAAATCGGAAAGATGATGCAGATGACTTGCTTGAAAAGTATAAAAGTTATTGCAAAAGTAGAGGTTTGTATAGAACGATATCTTGATTTCCTAATTTTTTTCTTTGTTATCCAATCTCACTCCCATTTTTCTTTTTTTTATGATAAACTAGTAGAAGAGGAGGTGCAAGCATGATAAAGATTTTTGGTCAGTTGCGTTATCATTGGCAACCAGATCTTTCTCTTCTAATCATCTATTGGTCTTTATCGGTCATTCCGATTTTTATAGGTTTTGCATTTTTGTTTGAAAGTTCAGAAGTTCCGTTTTTAGTCCTTTTCTCTTTCTTTTTATTCATGGTATTGTTGGGAATTGGCATACATCGATATTTTACGATATATGACGATGGGATTTTAAGGATTACTACAGCAAATCCATTTACACCTTCAAAGATAGAAATTTCAACGATTCGTAAGATAGAGGTAACAAAGACCTCTATTACTCTCTTCTTTGATGGCAAAGAAAAAGGCCGTACGTTTTGTATGCGCAAGTGGCCTAAGAAGTATTTTGTAAATGCTTTGGCTTTGAATGACCATTTTAAAGGGGAAGTTGAATTAGTGGATAATTTAACCCATGTAGACTATTTTGAACTATATTATGCTCAGCCTAAAAAGACTACTCTTTCATAAGAGCTTTTGTAGGACAGTTTTTGATCGCTTCAATAATATCAGGTGTTTCGGGAACTTCCTTTTCCAGAAGCTCATCATCTTGATAAAATTTGACAATACCATTATCATGGTAATCAAATAGGTCAGAATAGGTTTGACAAAGACCACAAGCAATGCATCGTTCAGGAATGAGTGTAACTTTCATACTCATATTGTAATCGGAATTTGGAAAAAATACAAGGAGGAAGTCATGGCAAAGGAACCATGGGAAGAAGATATTTATGACAAGGGAGAAAAAGAATTGGCGAGAAGCAAAAAAACGAACGGTGTAGTAGCTAATCGTGTGTTGACGATTTTAGCTGTTATTTTTTTCGTTATAGTGATTGTAATGGTAGGAATGATGATTTATTTATCTACTGGTGGAAGTAGTAAAAAGGCAGCAACGGAGGGCTTTTATAATGCTGCAAAAACTACTAGTAAATCAAGTGAAAGTTCTAGTGCTCCCACTTCTTCTAAAGCAGCAAGTGATAGCAGTCAGCCGCAATCATCTGAAGGAACGATTACCGTTCAGGCTGGAGAAGGAGAAGCTGCCATTGCCGCGCGTGCGGGGATTTCAATTGCGGAATTAGAGCGTTTAAATCCATCTCACATGACAACAGGTGCGTGGTACGCTAATCCAGGTGATGTAGTAAAAATTCGATAGGAGTGCCGAATGAAACAGATTCAAATTGCTATTGATGGTCCAGCTTCAAGTGGAAAGTCAACAGTTGCAAAAATTATTGCAAAAGATTTCGATTACACTTACTTGGATACAGGTGCGATGTATCGTGCAGCGACTTACTTAGCTTTACAAAATGATTTATCGGCGGAAAAGTGGTCTGAAATTGTTGCGCTATTAGATACTTATCCTGTTAGTTTTGGACGTGGTAAAGATGGAGAGCAACTCGTTTTTGTTGGAGATGTAGATGTGACGCATCCGATTCGAGAAAATGAAGTCACTAACAATGTTTCTTGGGTGTCTGCAATTCCAGAAGTACGAGAAAAGTTGGTTGATTTACAACGAGAAATTGCCACTCAAGGTGGTATTGTTATGGATGGGCGTGACATTGGAACAGTTGTTTTGCCTCATGCAGAGTTAAAAATTTTTCTTGTAGCCTCAGTTGAGGAAAGAGCTCAACGCCGCTATAAAGAAAATCTTGAAAAAGGTATTCCAACTGATTTGGAAACCCTCCAAAAAGAAATTTCAGATCGTGATTATAAGGACAGTCACCGTTCAGTTTCTCCTTTAAAACCGGCAGATGATGCTATTCATTTTGATACGACGGGTGTCGGAATTGTGGAAGTTGTGAATTTTATCGAAGAAAAAGCTAAAAAAATCCTTGACAAATAAACCAAAACTTGTTATTATGTAAAAGTTGAGAAAAGCAGAAGTGAGAACTTCTCGCCTTGCGACTAACGTTGTCTGGCTCTACGGATTAAGTTTCAGGAATGAAATACTATCATGTAGTGCGGACTTGCGTTAGCAAGTCCGCTCTTGTTTTTCTCTAAAAATAAAAAAGAGGTGAAAACCATAGCAAAACAAGACTTATTCATCAATGATGAAATTCGTGTACGTGAAGTTCGTTTGATCGGTCTTGATGGTGAGCAATTGGGCATTAAACCACTTAGCGAAGCGCAAGCGATTGCTGACGATGCAAATGTGGATCTTGTTCTGATTCAACCACAAGCTAAACCGCCTGTTGCAAAAATTATGGACTATGGAAAGTTCAAGTTTGAGTATCAGAAAAAACAAAAAGAGCAACGCAAAAAACAAAGTGTTGTTACTGTGAAAGAAGTTCGTCTTAGTCCAACTATTGACAAAGGTGACTTTGATACAAAACTTCGTAATGCACGCAAGTTCCTTGAAAAAGGAAATAAAGTGAAGGTTTCTATTCGCTTTAAAGGGCGGATGATTACTCACAAAGAAATCGGAGCGAAAGTATTAGCCGACTTTGCTCAAGCAACGCAGGATATTGCGATTATTGAACAAAGAGCTAAGATGGATGGACGTCAAATGTTCATGCAGTTAGCGCCAATCCCTGACAAAAAGTAATCTGTTAGAAGTTAAAAAAAGGAGAAAAATATCATGCCAAAACAAAAAACACACCGCGCATCAGCTAAACGTTTCAAACGTACAGGTTCTGGTGGCTTGAAACGTTTCCGTGCTTACACTTCTCACCGTTTCCACGGAAAAACTAAAAAACAACGTCGTCATCTTCGTAAAGCAGCAATGGTGCATTCAGGAGATTTCAAACGTATCAAAGCAATGCTGACAGGTCTTAAATAAGAGATTTTGCAGTAGATTATTCTAGGAAATATTGGAGGAAATATAAATGGCACGTGTTAAAGGTGGCGTTGTATCACGCAAACGTCGTAAACGTATTTTAAAATTAGCTAAAGGTTACTATGGTGCAAAACATATCTTGTTCCGCACAGCAAAAGAACAAGTAATGAACTCTTACTACTATGCATACCGTGACCGTCGTCAAAAGAAACGCGATTTCCGTAAATTGTGGATTACACGTATCAATGCGGCAGCTCGTCTCAACGGACTTTCATATTCACAATTGATGCATGGTTTGAAATTAGCTGAAATCGAAGTAAACCGTAAAATGTTGGCTGATTTAGCAGTTAACGATGTAGCAGCTTTCACAGCGCTTGCAGATGCAGCTAAAGCAAAGTTAGGTAAATAATAATTAAAAAGCTGAGATATTTATCCCAGCTTTTTAATATAGTGTTGTGGTGTGGAAATTAGATTTGATAATGGAGAAAAAATAATATATGGAATCAACCAAAGATTGAGCAATAAAAAATCATGATGGTCTTATGAAAGGAAAGACGAATGAAGAAATTAATAAACAGTAGATTCGTTTAGGTGCCGTCAAGGGGTAACATTGTCAAAAGTATTAGTCACCTATTCTGATAACGAAAACAGATAAGAGATTGGCAGGAGAGTTTAGATAATGGAAAAACAGGATGTGATTTATTAAAAACATTGATAAGTATTGTAGATTGATTTAAAAATTTTCAAATATTTTAATGTTATAAATAATAAAAAAACTGGGATAATGAACACTGCACCCCAAAAGTTAGACATAAAAAATTAACTTTTGGGGTGCAGTTCAAATGAACTAAAAGATTTAATATTTTTTAGTTTTAAACCAGTTTTCTATTTTACATAAAGTTCACGATCTTTTAAGATAATTTCTTGAACGTGAGCATATTTTTTTAGTGTTTTTAATTCTTCTGGATGAGTGATGAATGTAATAACATAGCCTTCTTTGCCCATACGGCCAGTCCGTCCAGCACGGTGTGTATAGATTTCAAGGTCGCGAGGTAGATCATAGTTGATGACGCACTCAAGAGAATCAATGTCAATTCCTCTAGCTACCAAGTCAGTGGCGAGTAAGAGTGTAAGCTCGTCGTTTTTAAATTGCTCCAAGAAAATCTTGCGGAATTTTATGTTGACATCACTAGCCAAGGACACAGCCTGAATATGACAGTATTGCAACTTTTCCTCAGCACTTCCTAAGTCCGAGAGGGCATTGAAAAAGATAAGCGCACGAAATTCTGAAACTTGAGCTAGCTTTCGCAAGCATTCAACTTTGTCGCGCTGTTTAACTTGCATATAAAAATGACGAATATTATCAAGTTGTTGATTTTCTGTTTTGATTTGGATTGTATTTTTAGCAATTTTATCCTGCTCAAATTTAGCAGTAGCACTCATATAAATCAATTGATGTTCACGAGGTACATAGTGAATAATTTTGTCAACAAAGTGATATTGTGAATCACTAAGCAATTGATCAAATTCATCCAGAATGATCGTATCGACAGTCATCATTTTGATTTTTTTTAGTTTAATCAATTCAAAAATGCGTCCTGGCGTCCCGATGAGAATTTCGGGGCCTTTTTTTAACCGTTCAATTTGTCGTTTTTGGCTGGAGCCAGATAGAAAGAGCTGAGCTGTTAAGCCAAGTAGTTCAGCCCATGTTTTGGTGACGTCGAAAATTTGTCCAGCTAGCTCAGTATTGGGAGCCAAGATAAGTAATTGCTGGAATTTCTTAGGCTTTAGTTTTAGAAGACTAGGAAAAAGATAGGCAAGTGTTTTTCCAGTTCCGGTAGGGCTTATCCCAAGGACATTTTCACCGTCTGTAATAGGTTGAAAGAGTTGTTCTTGAATGGGAGTTAAATACTCAAAGCCAAGTTTGGTAAGTTGGTCTTGCCAACTTTGAGGGAAATTAGTTGTTGTCATGATCAGCCTCAAATCTAATACCGGCATCTTGTCGCATGCTAAACAGAGTTTTATGCACGGCAGCAGCAACGTCTAGCCAGTTTTGGTAAATTTCTTGTTTTATCTCACCGCTCAATACTTGAGCGAATCGTTTGGCTTCTTCTGCCATGGTGTGAGAAGAGCGCACAATTTCAAGAGTCTTTTTCTCTTTATTTAAATCTTGAAAAACAGCCGAAGTAATGAATTCAATCGAATTTAAGGTCAGTGTACCGTCTGTTGTATAAATTTCAGCAGGGAAAAAACTATTGATATTTTTTCCGGTTTGGATAGTCACTTGAAATTCTGGATAGATTAAGCTTCCTACTCCATTTAGATCGACAGTATTTGGTAATTGCTGAGCGGTGTAACAGGCATTTTCTGGTACTCCAAAAAGTCGTATGGCTGCATAGACAGGATAAATGCCTAAGTCCATTAGAGCACCGCCTGAAAACTTAGCAGAAAAGACGTTTGGCTCTTGTCCAGCTAACAGAGCTGGCATTTTGGAAGAATACTTCGCATAGGTGAAATGTGCCCCAAGAATCGTTTTGTTTTTGAGAAAATCTGAAATGACATCAAATGATTGCTCATGATAGTTACGAGCTGCTTCAAAAATGTATACATGCTGTTCTTGAGCTAATGTTACCAATTCAGCCCATTCTTCTGGGCGTGAAACAGCAGGTTTTTCTACAATTACATGTTTGCTTGCTAAAATAGCAGCTTTTGCTTGTGGGAAATGCAGAGAATTAGGGCTTGCAATATAGACAATGTCTATATCATT
The DNA here is from genome assembly GCF_000524255.1 of Streptococcus sp. AS20. Lineage (NCBI taxonomy): Bacteria > Bacillati > Bacillota > Bacilli > Lactobacillales > Streptococcaceae > Streptococcus > Streptococcus sp. AS20. Next base: position 157,631 of record NZ_JANS01000005.1, read on the forward strand.
AGTTAAAAAATTAGCCATATCTGTGTAGCAATCTACATTTTCGTAATAACTGGCAAATGCTTGAGCAGCATGTATCGTCCGTGAATATACCGCAGTCAGTTGATAGTCTTTTGTCGAATGAGCGGCCTTGACAAATTGGTGAACAATGTCTCCAGTTCCAATCGTTCCGAGTTTTAACATCGTTTTCTCCTTATTTTTTATTTTGTCATTTATTTTGATTTACCTCTTTCATTATATCATGATTTGTTGTAAAATAGATAAGATGATAAAAAATGGAGTGAATAATGCAAAATAGACCGATTATTATTGGCGTGACTGGTGGATCTGGTGGTGGTAAGACGAGTGTTTCGAGAGCTATTCTATCAAATTTTCCAAATGAAAAGATTGCTATGATTGAGCATGATTCTTATTATAAGGACCAATCTCATTTGACATTTGAAGAACGAATCAAGACCAACTATGACCATCCTTTTGCTTTTGATACAGATTTGATGATTGCGCAAATCAAGGAGTTGTTGGCAGGGCGTCCAGTAGATATTCCGACTTATGATTATACAGCTCATACGCGTAGTGATAGAACGTATCGTCAAGATCCGCAAGATGTCTTCATTGTAGAAGGGATTCTGGTTTTAGAGGACAAACGCTTACGTGATTTAATGGACATTAAGATTTTTGTGGATACAGATGATGATGTTCGGATCATTCGCAGGATTAAGCGAGATATGGATGAACGTGGTCGTAGTTTAGATAGTGTCATTGAGCAATATTTAGGTGTGGTAAAGCCTATGTATCATCAATTTATCGAGCCTACCAAGCGCTATGCGGATGTAATTATTCCAGAAGGAGCTTCTAACACAGTGGCGATTGATCTGATTACAACGAAAATTGAAAAAATCTTGCAGGAAGCAAGAGAGTCATAGAAAGGAAGTCTAGTGAGGAAGTGCTAGACTTTTTAGGTAATGATGATAAAAAGTATAAAAAGGAAAAGGAAGTTTCATTCGCGCTCGAAATTTTTTGCCTGTCTGCTGACTTTTTGTGCGGGATTTATTGACGCTTATACATTTATTGAAAGAGGCGGGACATTGGTTGCGGGTCAAACAGGAAACGTTGTGTTCTTGTCAGTTGAATTGATTCATCATGAGACAGGAGAAATAGAAGTGAAGTTGGCAACGATGCTGGCTTTTATGTTAGGCATTTTTGTGTTAACCATTTTCAAAAATAGCTTTGAAAATTCTTTATGGCGCTTGTCCAGCATTCTCCCACTGATTTTGTTTTGTGGGCTTACAGGATTTCTACCAGCAACCGTGTCTAATCTTTTCATTGTTCCGCCGATTGGTTTTTGTATGGGGTTGGTGGCAACGGCTTTTGGTGAAGTGGATGGCATTGTCTACAATAATTCCTTTATGACGGGCAATATCAAAAAAACAATGGTAGCTTTTGGTACTTATGTGCGTACAAAAGAAAAAACTTGCTTAACGGAAGGCATTTTCTTCGTGGCTTTATTAGGAAGTTTTGTGATAGGAGCGATTATTTCTACTTATTTGATACAATTTTATTTGTTGAAAACAATCTGGTTCGTGGCTATTATTTTGCTAGCATTTTTGAACTTTAGAATGGTGCAATACATTCGCAGAAGATAAAAAACTTTAGCTCTACATAATGAGAGCTAAAGTTTTTTCTATTTGACTGGGAGCTACTCGTCTCTGTAGGAAACAATACCAATAATAGTATCAACGGCACGTTCCATTGTTTGCAGACTGACGTATTCAAAGCGTCCATGCATGTTTTCGCCGCCGGCAAAGATATTTGGTGTCGGAATACCCATAAAGGAAATCTTTGAGCCGTCTGTTCCGCCACGAATAGGCTCGATAATCGGTTTGATGTCAAGTTTTTCCATAACAGCCTTTGCAATATTGATAGGTGTCATGTCTTTTTCAATGACTTGGCGCATATTGTAGTATTGATCTTTCAGTTCTAAATGAACCCGTTCACCATGTTTTTCATTCATCTTATTAGTAATGGAGCGCATGAATTCTTTGCGTTTTTCAAAGGTTACTGCATCAAAGTCACGAATGATATAACTTGCTTTTGCATTCTCAACAGTTCCTTCTACATTCATAAGATGGTAGAAGCCCTCGTAGCCATCTGTTAGCTCAGGGCGGTCACCATTTGGTAATTGATTATGAAAGTCAATAGCTAATTGCAGAGCATTGATCATTTGTCCTTTTGCTGTCCCTGGATGGACATTGCGTCCTTGGAAAGTGATTTCTGCACTAGCTGCAGAGAAAGTTTCAAATTGAAGTTCTCCGAGAGGTCCACCGTCAACCGTATAAGCGAAATCTACATCGAAATCTATCGCATCAAACTTGTCAGCTCCGACACCAATTTCTTCATCTGGACCAAAACCAACTCGAATTTCGCCGTGTTTGATTTCTGGGTGACCTGCTAGATATTCAATTGCTGTCATAATTTCAGCAATACCTGATTTATCATCAGATCCAAGAAGAGTCGTTCCATCGGTTGTAATCAAGGTTTGTCCTTTGTATTTTTTCAAACTAGCAAAATCAGCAGGGTCAAGATTAAAACCAGACTGCCCAAGCGGAATCACTTCACCATCATAATTTTCAATAATTTGTGGATTGACACCTTCTGCGTTGAAATCTGCGGTGTCCATGTGAGAAATAAGACCGATTTTGCGCGTGAAACTTGGGTCATTTGCAGGAAGAGTACCGATGGCGTAGCCGTTAGGTAAGTAGTAAACATTTTCCAAGCCGACCCGCTTCATCTCAGGGATGAGGATATTAGTCGCAAAGTCCACCTGACTTTTGGTGCTGGGAGTAGTAGTGGAGGTCTCGTCTGAGCGTGTATTGACTTTAACATAAGTCAGAAAACGGTTTAAAAGATTAGGGTATTTCATAAGTTCTCCTTTTTGCATAGATGTAACTAGTGTATCATATTTTGGGAGGGAAGGCTATGTACGAATAATGAAAGTCGGATGACAATATATTTTAATAAAAATCATGAACTTGAAAGGAAGCTCATGATTCATTCTATCAGTTATTAAAAATAAACTTTTCAATAGCTGTGGCGACACCGTTCTCATCATTGGTATCTGTCACATAATTGGCTAGTTTTTTAACATAGTCGCTAGAATTGCCCATAGCCACGCCAAGACCTGCAAATTGGATCATTTCAATGTCGTTGTTAGCATCACCAAGTGCCATAATTTCTTGAGGTTTAATCTCTAAATGTTGAGCTAATTGCTTAAGAGCTGTTGCTTTAGTAGTGCCCTTTGGCATGGCTTCGTAAATGACCGGTTGTGAGCGAACACCGCTGAAACGTTGAGAAATCTGCGAACCAAATTGTTTTTCAAAGGTATCTAACTCATCAGGCTGGGCTAAAAACATAGCTTGAAATATAATATTTTTACCGCTGATAGCTTCTTCGAGACTGATTTCTGTTGGGGTTGTAAAGACAAGGCTAGCGTCATAGGTGACTAGGTCGGTTGGCTCTTCGTCAACTACTAAATAGCGTTCTTCATCAAAAAGAGTTAGTTGGGCAGGAGTTTGCTTGGCGATTCTATCCAGATAAAGCATATCCTCCGAACTTAGCTCTTTCCAATCAACAAGCTTCCAATCCTTTGTTTGATGAGTGGAGCAGCCGTTATTGATAATGACATATTCATTATCTCCACTCAGTCCTAATTGTTCATAATAAGGTTTCACTCCGACTAGAGGGCGGCCTGTACAAAGAACCAGCTTTACTCCATGTTCGACAGCTTGATGAATGGCTTGAATATGTGCTTGGGGAATTTCTTTTTGACTATTTAAAAGCGTACCGTCCATGTCTAATGCGATTAGTTTAATCATAGCATTCTCGTTTCTGTAAATGTATTTATTTTTATTATAGCACAAATGAAATGGAATATGGCATGCCTTTTCAAGACTGGTAAAAGTCACCTTTCTTATGTTATAATAAATAGACTACCCGAAAAGGAAGAGAAAAATGAATGTAGATGAATTAAAAAAGCGGCAGGAGCGAATTCGGAATTTCTCCATCATTGCTCACATTGACCACGGTAAGTCAACCTTGGCAGATCGAATTTTGGAAGCGACGGATACTGTATCCAGCCGGGAAATGCAAGCTCAACTTTTAGATAGTATGGATTTGGAAAGGGAGCGGGGCATTACTATTAAGCTCAATGCGATTGAACTCAATTATAGAGCTAAGAACGGTGAAACTTATATTTTTCATTTGATTGATACACCAGGGCATGTGGACTTTACTTATGAAGTATCGCGATCGTTGGCAGCCTGTGAAGGGGCTATTCTGGTGGTCGATGCAGCACAAGGTATTGAAGCACAAACTTTAGCCAATGTTTATCTTGCCTTAGATAATGATTTGGAAATCTTACCAGTTATCAATAAAATTGACCTTCCAGCTGCTGATCCAGAGCGAGTTCGAACAGAGATTGAAGATGTCATTGGTTTGGATGCAAGCGAAGCTGTGTTGGCTTCGGCTAAAGCTGGTATCGGGATTGAAGAAATCTTGGAGCAAATCGTGGAGAAAGTTCCTGCACCGACAGGCAATGTGGCAGCGCCGCTCAAGGCTCTCATTTTTGATTCGGTTTACGATGCCTATCGTGGAGTAATCCTGCAAGTGCGGGTTATGGACGGTGTGGTCAAGCCAGGAGATACCATTCAGCTTATGAGCAATGGCAAGACCTTTGACGTGACTGAGGTCGGCATCTTTACGCCTAAGGCTATTGGCCGTGATTTCCTAGCGACAGGGGATGTTGGTTATATTGCAGCTTCGATTAAGACTGTTCAAGATACTCGGGTCGGAGACACGGTGACCTTAGCGGACAATCCAGCCGCAGAACCTCTGCATGGCTACAAGCAGATGAACCCGATGGTTTTTGCTGGCCTCTACCCAATTGAGTCCAATAAGTACAATGACCTGCGTGAGGCTTTGGAAAAACTCCAGCTAAATGATGCTAGTCTACAATTTGAACCAGAGACATCTCAAGCACTAGGTTTTGGTTTCCGTTGTGGATTCTTAGGCTTGCTACACATGGATGTCATTCAGGAGCGCTTGGAGCGCGAGTTTAATATTGATCTGATTATGACAGCGCCGTCTGTTATCTATAAGGTCAATATGACAGATGGTGCCTCGCTTGATGTGTCCAATCCGAGCGAGTTTCCGGACCCGACTAAGATTGATTCCATTGAAGAGCCTTATGTCAAGGCGCAGATTATGGTGCCGCAGGAGTTTGTTGGAGCGGTGATGGAGTTGGCTCAGCGCAAGCGTGGTGATTTTGTTACTATGGACTATATTGATGAAAATCGGGTCAATGTCATCTATCAAATCCCACTGGCGGAAATCGTCTTTGACTTCTTTGACAAGCTCAAGTCCTCTACTCGTGGCTATGCTAGTTTTGACTATGAAATTTCAGAATATCGTAAGTCTAATCTTGTCAAGATGGATATTCTCCTCAATGGTGACAAGGTTGATGCTCTCAGCTTTATTGTTCACAAGGAATTTGCTTATGAACGCGGGAAATTGATTGTCGAAAAATTAAAGAAAATTATCCCACGCCAGCAATTTGAAGTGCCAATTCAAGCCGCTATCGGACAGAAAATCGTGGCTCGGACAGACATCAAGGCTCTGCGTAAAAATGTCTTGGCCAAGTGTTATGGTGGTGACGTTTCCCGGAAGCGCAAACTCCTAGAAAAACAAAAAGCCGGTAAAAAACGGATGAAAGCTATCGGATCTGTCGAAGTTCCACAAGAAGCCTTCCTCAGCGTTCTCAGCATGGATGATGAATAATTTTCTAACAAAGTGCGTAAGAAGCTGATACAAAAGTTTTCGGATTTAAAGTTGGCTGTGTAAGAAATGAAAAGAACAGTGGTAGTTTGAGTCTTTCAGGAGTGAAGCAGAATTAAAGATTTGTAAATCTTTAATTCTGCTTCACTCCATTTTAAATAATACAAATAACGCTTTCCTGCTACTAAAAAATATGCTAAAATAAAGCAAGGAGGAGATGTCGTTATGAATCATAAAAAGAAATATCTTCTTTTATTTTTAGTCATTTTAGTTAGTGTTGGTCTTGGAGCATGTAATTCAAGTGGAAACAGCAAATCAAAATCATCAAGCCAAATTTCGTCTTCAAGCAAAGTATCGGAAAAAGCAAATGGTAGTTTGAGTTCGTCAGCTACTAAGAAAAACGATGTGAAGACGGAAGAAACACAACGTGTAGGCTCGGATGATTATGGCTATATTGACATTCCAAAAAATTGGTTGAAATTTAGGGATGTCGATGGTGGCGACAGTATTCAATATACGGATGGTTCTGGCTACAATATTGTAACTATGAATGCTTACACGAAAGAAAAAGCTAAGATTCAAGAAAGAGAAGAGTTTACAGCTCAGACAATTGCCAATCGTATTTATTATAATTGGCAAAACAATAAAAATGTAAATAGAGTTTGGGGCTCAAAAGGAGCGGTTGCAGGTAACGAAGCCTATCAAGTAAATGTCATCATGAAATCAGGGCAGTATCTGGTTAGTTGGATTTTCAAAAAGGACGAGAAAGTTTATCTTATTGCACTTGAAGGCAATCGAGAAACTCTAATAAAGCTTCCTCCTTATATTGAAAAGACATGGAGTTTACGTAAATAGAAAGTTTAAAGAGAACTTTAAGACCTGAGAGAATGTGATATTTAAACTTAAATTGAAAAGAGTGAGAAGAAGTTGGTTTCTATGCAATGACAGCTTCCCCGCTCTTTTTTCATAGCTCATATAAATCACGAATAAGATCGTACAAGCATTTTTCGGATTTGTAAGGGAAATATTTTTCTTTATTCTATCGTAAATATGTCCTAAATTTGATATAATAGATTGAATTTTGTTTAAGAGAGAAATGAAAATGTCAACTTTAGAAACGTTAAAATCTGAATTGAACGGAATTGATATCCGTTTTGATGAACCTTTAAAACAATATACTTACACAAAAGTAGGTGGAGCTGCCGATTATCTGGTTTTTCCGCGAAATCGTTATGAATTGGCACGAGTGGTAAAATTTGCTAATCGGGAGCAGATTCCTTGGATGGTACTAGGAAATGCTAGTAATATCATCGTTCGTGATGGTGGTATTCGTGGTTTTGTGATTATGTTTGATAAATTAAATGGTGTTGCAGTGGATGGCTACACCATTGAAGCAGAAGCAGGTGCCAATCTGATTGAGACGACCCATGTTGCGCTTTATCACAGTCTGACAGGTTTTGAGTTTGCCTGTGGGATTCCGGGGAGTATTGGCGGTGCTGTCTTTATGAATGCCGGAGCCTATGGAGGCGAAATTGCCCATATTTTACTTTCTTGTAAGGTGCTGACACGTGATGGAGAAATCAAAAATATCAGTGCACAAGATATGAAATTTGGTTATCGCCGTTCATATGTTCAACAGACAGGTGATGTGGTGATTTCTGCCAAGTTTGCCTTAGCACCAGGTATGCACCGTGTGATTCGTCAAGAAATGGAACGTTTGACACATCTTCGTCAATTAAAGCAGCCTTTAGAGTACCCTTCTTGTGGCTCTGTTTTTAAACGTCCGGTGGGACATTTTGCAGGGCAATTGATTAGCGAGGCAAATTTAAAAGGTTATCGCATTGGTGGGGTGGAAGTTTCGACAAAGCATGCTGGCTTTATGGTTAATGTTGATAACGGAACTGCTGCTGATTATGAAAATTTGATTACACATGTGATTGAAACAGTGAAAGCTCATTCAGGTGTGACTTTGGAGAGAGAAGTTCGAATAATCGGTGAGAAATAAACGTATAGTTTAGTACAATTTAATAACATTTTCCAAGAAAATCAGTCAGGACAAGACTTAAATTTGTCAATCTATGAAAAAGAAGGAATTTATGGCAATTGAACAAACCAATCATTGAATTTAAAAACGTATCAAAAGTTTTTGAAGATAATAATACAGTCGTCTTAAAAGATATCAATTTTGAATTAGAAGAAGGGAAGTTTTACACTCTTTTAGGTGCTTCTGGATCAGGAAAATCAACCATTCTAAATATCATCGCTGGCTTGTTGGATGCGTCCAGCGGTGATGTTTTTCTTGACGGCGTCCGAATCAACGATATTCCGACCAACAAACGTGATGTGCATACGGTGTTTCAGTCCTATGCCCTTTTTCCGCACATGACTGTTTTTGAAAATGTGGCATTTCCGTTGCGTTTGCGTAAAGTTGAAAAACAAGAAATAGAGCGACGGGTTGCAGAAGTCCTGAAAATGGTGCGTTTGGATGGTTTTGAGAAACGCTCTATTCGCAAATTGTCCGGTGGACAACGCCAACGAGTGGCTATTGCGCGTGCTATTGTCAATGAACCGCGAGTTGTTTTGCTGGACGAGCCTTTATCTGCACTGGATTTGAAGTTGCGAACAGACATGCAGTATGAATTACGTGAATTGCAGCAGCGTCTAGGGATTACTTTTGTTTTTGTCACCCACGACCAAGAAGAAGCTCTGGCCATGAGTGACTGGATTTTTGTTATGAATGAGGGAGAGATTGTCCAGTCGGGAACACCTGTTGATATATATGACGAACCTATCAATCATTTTGTAGCGACCTTTATCGGCGAATCTAATATTCTTCCAGGAAAGATGATTGAAGACTATCTGGTTGAGTTCAATGGCAAGCAATTCGAAGCAGTGGATGGAGGGATGCGTCCTAATGAGCAGGTGGAAGTGGTTATTCGTCCAGAAGATTTACAAATTACGCTCCCGGAAGAAGGAAAACTTCAAGTTAAGGTTGACACCCAGCTCTTCCGTGGAGTGCATTATGAAATCATCGCTTATGATGACTTGGGTAATGAGTGGATGATTCATTCGACTCGCAAGGCCATTGTCGGAGAGGAAATCGGGCTAGATTTTGAACCGGAAGATATTCATATTATGCGGCTCAATGAAACAGAAGAAGAGTTTGATGCTCGGATTGAAGAATATGTCGAGATGGAAGAGCAGGAAGCAGGCTTAATCAATGCTATTGAGGAGGAGCGCGATGAAGAAAACAACCTCTGATCTTTTTGTTGCTCCTTATATTCTTTGGATTCTATTGTTTGTATTAGCGCCTGTTGCCATGATTGTTTGGCAGTCGTTTTTCAATATTGAAGGTCACTTTACTCTTGAAAATTATAAGACCTACTTCGCTTCGCAAAATCTAACCTATCTTAAAATGAGTTTGAATTCGGTCTTGTATGCAGGAATTATCACAGTTGTTACCTTGGTAATTAGTTACCCTACTGCGTTTTTGTTGACACAATTAAAGCATAAACAGCTTTGGTTGATGCTCATTATTTTGCCGACATGGGTCAATCTACTTCTCAAAGCTTACGCTTTTATCGGGATTTTTGGACAAAATGGTTCAGTCAATCAGTTTTTAAGTTTTATCGGGATTGGTTCTCAGCAAATTTTGTTCACAGACTTTTCTTTTATTTTTGTTGCTAGTTATATTGAGCTACCCTTTATGATATTGCCGATTTTTAATGTTTTAGAGGATATGGATCAAAATCTGATCAATGCCAGCTATGATCTTGGTGCCAACCGTTGGGAAACCTTTTGTCGTGTCGTTTTTCCTTTATCTATGAATGGTGTGAGAAGTGGTGTGCAGTCTGTCTTTATTCCCAGCCTCAGTCTTTTTATGCTGACGCGTTTGATTGGTGGTAATCGCGTTATTACGCTAGGTACAGCTATTGAGCAGCATTTTTTGACTACACAAAATTGGGGCATGGGCTCAACCATTGGTGTTGTTTTGATTGTAGCCATGCTTATCATTATGTGGGCAACAAAAGAAAGGAGAGAACGATGAAAAAAACTGCTAGTATTTATTTAACAGTCGTCTTCTTAATTCTTTATTTGCCGATTTTTTATTTGATTGGCTATGCCTTTAATGCTGGTGACGATATGAACAAGTTCACAGGTTTTAGTCTAGCGCATTTTCAAAATATGTTTAGTGATACTCGCTTGATGCTAATTTTGGCACAAACCTTTTTTCTGGCTTTTTTGTCTTCTTTGATTGCCACAGCAATCGGAACGTTTGGTGCTATTTATATTTATCAGGCAAGAAAAAAATATCAAGAAGCCTTTTTGTCGGTCAATAATATTTTAATGGTAGCACCAGATGTTATGATTGGTGCGAGTTTCTTGATTTTATTTACAACCGTCAAATTTCAATTAGGTTTTCTATCAGTCTTAGCCAGTCATATTGCTTTTTCAATTCCTATCGTAGTCTTGATGATATTGCCACGGTTAAAAGAGATGAATGATGACATGATTAAGGCAGCCTATGATTTAGGAGCAAGCCAAGTTCAGATGCTCAAGGAAATCATGCTGCCTTATCTGACGCCAGCTATCATTGCCGGTTACTTTATGGCTTTCACCTACTCTCTAGATGACTTTGCTGTGACGTTCTTTGTGACAGGAAATGGTTTTTCAACCTTGTCGGTTGAGATTTACTCGCGTGCTCGTCAAGGAATTTCTCTAGAAATCAATGCTCTCTCTGCTTTGGTATTTCTTTTCAGTATTCTTTTGGTGATTGGTTATTATTTTATTTCTCGTGAGAAGGAGGATGCGGCATGAAAAAGCTTTATTCATTTTTAATGGGCATTGTTGCTATTATCCTTATCCTCTGGGGCTTGAGCCATCACATTGAAAGTCGGACAAAAATCGGTTCTGGTGACAAATTAGTCATCTACAATTGGGGAGATTACATTGATCCAGAATTATTGACGAAATTTACAAAAGAAACCGGTATCCAAGTTCAATATGAAACCTTTGATTCTAACGAATCCATGTACACGAAGATTAAGCAGGGCGGGACAACCTATGATATTGCCATTCCCAGTGAATACATGATTTCAAAAATGATGTCGGAACACTTACTAGAAAAGTTGGATCATTCTCAGATTAAAGGCTTAGAAAATATTGGAAAACGATTTTTAAATCAATCATTTGATCCCCGCAATCAATACTCTATTCCATACTTTTGGGGAACGCTAGGCATTGTTTACAACACGGAATTGGTCAAAACAGCACCTAAGCATTGGAGTGACTTGTGGCGATCTGAGTATAAAAACTCTATCATGATGATTGATGGAGCGCGTGAAGTAATGGGCGTTGGATTGAATGCATTAGGATATAGCTTAAATTCAAAGAATACCAAGCAATTGCAAGAGGCGGTTGATAAGCTCTATACGTTAACACCGAATATCAAAGCTATTGTTGCTGATGAGATGAAAGGCTATATGATTCAAAATAATGCTGCTATTGGTGTTAGTTTCTCTGGAGAGGCGCGGCAGATGCTGGATAAAAATCCGAAATTGCGTTATGTCGTACCGCCAGAAGCTAGCAATCTTTGGTTTGATAATATTGTCATTCCTAAGACGGTCAAAAATAAAAAGGCTGCCTATCAATTCATTAACTTTATGTTAAAACCTGAAAATGCCTATAAAAATGCTTTGTATGTTGGTTATTCTACCCCGAATGTACTAGCCAAAGCAATGCTTCCTAAAGAAGTGCAGGAAGATAGAGCCTTTTATCCAGATGAAGAAACGATGAAGCATTTGGAAGTCTATCGGCAATTAGGGGCGAAATGGTTGGGAATTTACAATGATTTATATCTTCAGGTGAAAATGTATCGGAAATGATACTCTGCAAAAATCTTTTCAAACTTCGTTAGCTTTGACAGCCCGAGAACTATGAAAGGTTGCAGATAAAGTGAATGCAGCGTAACAATCTAGAGGATTGTGAAAGGTGGCGATAAAAAACGAAGTTTTCGTCAGAAGTACTCTTTCAAGATAGACAAGCGAATCGTCTTGATACTTACTTCGCAAGTTCTATCCGCTACTCAAAGCCGTACTGTTGACACATCCTCATGGACGTTTCATCTCCAATCTCAAAAGCTCCACGGGAACTTTCGATTTATCTACGACTTGTCTTAGTTTGTTTTGTGATTTTCATTGAGTGTAAAATTAAATATAAAAAACGGAAGTTGAACAACTCTCGGACATTGGTCTGATGAGTAATCTTGCTTCCGTTATTTTTTAATTGCTAGAGCTTGATGATGTTGTATCCTTATCAGCACTGTCGCTGCTTGTTTGGCTAGAGCTAGTATCGCTTGATGTATTGCTAGACTGCGTAGTGTTAGAGCTAGCGCTACTTGTTTCTGTTTCGCCTTGACTAGTAGCAGTTGTGTTGTTAGAGCTAGGGGTCTCAGTTGTTGTTTCTTTCTGAATTTCTTTGATAATGGTTGTTTGTGTCGTCTGACTAGTTTTTGTTTTGTTATCAGATTTATTGTTATTCATGAAAGTCATGATGGTAATCGTTGCAGTGATAATCCCAAGGATACTCCCGATCGTAGCAAGGGTCTTCTGAAAAGCTGAGAGACCTTTTTTGATATGATGACGAGTAGGTGTTTTTTCTTCTTTAGTAGTTGAAGTTTTATTTTTTCGAGAATAATTTTCCATTGTCAGTTGATAATCTCCTTTCTCATCTTCATTATACCCTCTTTGTTTAAAATTGTCTTAAAAAAATTTAAAACATTGAAAATTTCATGTAAATTAATCGAAAGAGAATGTGGTTTTCTACTATAAGGACTAAAAAATCAGCTCAATTCTTGTCTGCCCTTGTTGACAGATGAAAAGAGCCGGTGTGATTATAAGGAAGGACTAGGAAAGATTTGCTTGTGCAACAGCTAATCGTGCAGCAGGGACACGATAAGGGGAGCAAGAAACATAAGTAATGCCAATGTCTTGGAAGAAAGGAATAGAAGTAGGATCTCCTCCGACTTCACCACAAACTCCAATTGGAAGATTGGGATTCACTTGGAGAGCCTTTGAAATGGCTATTTTCATGAGTTCCCCAACTCCAGTCTGGTCAATAGTTTGGAAAGGGTCAAACGACATAATTTCTTTGTCTTTGTAATGCTGGATAAATTTTCCAATATCATCACGAGAAAAGCCATAGGTCATTTGCGTTAAGTCATTGGTACCGAAACTAAAGAAATCTGCTTCTTCAGCCAGTTGGTCTGCAATAAAGCAGGCGCGCGGCAGTTCAATCATGGTGCCAATTTCATAAGGGAAAGGTTCAATATGATGCTTGTTGAAGATAGTTCCAATGTACTCAACCAGTAGCTTTTTGAGATAAACGAGTTCTGATTTTTCAGCAATCAGCGGAATCATGATTTCTGGCTTAATGACCATGCCTTCTTTTGCCAGTCTAATGGCACTGTTAAAAATAGCTTCTACCTGCATTTTATAAATTTGAGGCTGTGTAATTCCTAAACGACAACCACGATGTCCTAACATTGGATTTGTTTCTTGCAGGGAGGCAATTTTCTGTGTTAATGTCTCAGCAGAGATTTGTAGTTTTTCAGCCAATTGCTCAATTTCTGGTTTATTTTTTGGTAAAAATTCATGCATAGGCGGATCCAATAAACGGACAATCATCGGTTTATCCTGAATTGTTTGAAACATTTGATAGAAATCCTCTTCTTGGAAAGCCAAGAGTTTCTTTAAAGCGGAATTTGTTTCTACTTCGTTGTTTGATAAAATCAATCTGCGCATTTCTAAAATTCGTTTTTCACCAAAGAACATGTGCTCTGTACGAGCAAGGCCAATTCCTTTGGCACCAAATTGCATAGCTGTTTTTAAGTCTTGAATCGTTTCTGCATTTGCACGAACGCTCAGTTGAGCCACTTCGTCTGCCCAAGAAAGGAACAACTGTAATTCGTCGTTATTGTCAATCATAGTAGTTGGAATATTGCCCGTGTAGAGCTTGCCGGAAGTGCCATCTACAGAAAGGATGTCTCCCTCTCTTAGAGTCACTTTGTCGCATACAATTGTTTTATCGTATTCATTGATAGACAATTCGCCACATCCTGCGACACAACAAGTGCCCATGCCACGTGCTACAACGGCAGCATGAGAAGTCATTCCGCCATGACTAGTCACAATTGCTTGACTGACCACCATTCCTTCAATATCCTCGGGAGAAGTTTCTTGGCGAACCAAAATAACGTTTTTTCCTAGTGCATGAAGTTCTTTAGCCCGCTCGGCGGTAAAGACAATTTCTCCTGTTGCTGCGCCTGGACTAGCAGGAAGTCCTTGAGTCAAATAATGAGCTGATTTCAAAGCAGATTCTTCAAAAATAGGGTGAATCAGTTGGTTAATAGCAGAAGGACTGACTCGTAGGAGAGCTTCTTCTTTTGAAATCATTTTTTCATCGACTAGATTCAAAGCGATTTTTAAGCTTGCTTTAGCAGTACGCTTCCCATTTCGAGTTTGCAGGATGTACAATTTCTCCTTTTCAATGGTAAATTCAATATCCTGCATATCTTTGTAATGTTTTTCAAGAATCTTGGCATAGTTACAAAAGTCCTCATAGGCCTGTGGTAAGATTCGTTTAAGAGAGTCAATCGGTTCTGGAGTTCGAATACCAGCTACGACATCTTCCCCTTGAGCATTGAGTAGAAATTCCCCAAACAGATGATGTTCACCAGTGGCAGGATTTCTTGTGAAAACAACGCCTGTGCCGCTTTTTTGGTCGCTATTTCCAAACACCATGCTTTGAACATTGACAGCCGTTCCTAAATCGTGAGGAATTTGATTCAATTCGCGGTAAACTTTAGCGCGTGGATTGTTCCATGATTTGAACACAGCCTTGATAGCAGCGTAGAGTTGCTCTTTGGGACTCTGTGGGAAATTTTGGTAGTGCTCTTGATAAATCTCTTTATATTGTTGGATAAGTGATTGGTGCTCTTCTTTTGAAAAATCATTGATTGTTTTATTCAATTGCTTTTCGGTTTTTTCTAAGCATCGATCAAATTCCTCTTTGGGAATGCCGTAGACGACATCTGCAAACATCTGCAACAAACGGCGATAGCAATTATAAGCGAAATTAGCATTTGTTACGTCCGCTAAAGTCTGAACACGTAAGTCATTTAAACCAAGATTGAGAATGGTGTCCATCATACCAGGCATAGAAATTTTTGCACCGCTACGAACGGAAACTAGTAGTAGCGAGGACTCATTGCCCATAAAAAATTTATTTGTCTTGCTTTCTAAGTTCGTAATCGCTTTCAAAACTTCCTCTTTTAAAATAGATTCAAAAAAAGAAGGAGTTTCTAAATAACGTAGACAACTTTGAGTTGTAATGGTAAAGCCTTCTGGCACTGGGAGCCCTAAATGAGTCATTTCTGCCAAATTAGCCCCTTTACCACCTAATAAGGCTTTATCACTAGCACGTCCTTCATCAAAAAAATAAATCCATTTATCCATTTTTGCCTCCGATTGATTAAATATGCGTCATATTAAACGACAGATACATTGTAATATATAGCATATATGTTTGTCAACAGAAAAGAATCAGTCATAAATCATTGACAATCAGAATTTATTTGTTATAATATGACACATAATGATGATTATTAAAGATTGAAGTTTTTAAAAGGAGTAACAGTTGAAATTAACAAAGCGACAAAAAGAAATTGTAGAAATTGTGAAAAAGGATCAGCCAGTCAGCGGGGAAAAAATATCAGAGCTGTTAGATGTATCTAGGGCGACCTTACGCTCAGATTTATCCTTTCTAACCTTAGTAGGGATTTTAAAAGCAAGCCCGAAAGTTGGCTACACTTATTCTGGTTCAGATTTGGAAACTCTCTTTTTCTTTGATACTTTTCAGAAGAAAGTAGAGGATGTGATGACCTCCCCCGTATTAGTAACACATGATTCTTTTATTCAAGATGCTATTATCACATTATTTATGTATGATGCAGATGTTCTCTATGTGATAGATGAAAAGAAGCAGCTGCAAGGCATTTTATCACGAAAGGATTTGTTAAGGGCTGCCCTCAATGCCAATATTGATGTGACCCCAGTAGCCGTTTGCATGACCAGAATGCCACATATTAAGACTTGCCATAAGGATTTGAATATTCTTGAAGCAGCTGCACTTTTGCAGGACTTCGCCATTGATTCATTGCCTGTTGTGGAGGAGCAAAATGAAGCTCACATTATAGGAACAATTACTAAGTCGGCTTTGCTGAACTTTATTATCCAAGAAGCAAGAAATGCTGAAGTAAATCGCTAAAAAAGGAGTTTTCATGAAAAAAGAGATTACTATTTATACTATTTCTGATTCTTTGGGAGGAACATCCCAAAAATTATTATCAGCCGTCATGGCTCAATATCCAGATTTGATTTTCAATAATAGTTATCGATTCCCATTTATTAATAAGGAATCTGAATTGTTAGATATTTTGCAAGATGCTATCAAAGATGATGCAGTTGTTATCAGCACTTTGGTAGATAGCCATTTAGCAGCAGCAGCTAGAGAATTTAGTAGAGTCAATCATTTATCCTATCTAGATTTGATGAATCCATTCTTTGAAATCATCAAGGAAAAAACGGATACTCAACCTATTGAAGTTCCAGGTGTTCTACATCGTTTGGATACGGAATATTTCAACAAAATATCTGCGATTGAATTTGCTGTTAAATATGATGACGGCAAGAACCCGCAAGGATTTTTGGAGTCAGACCTTGTGATTCTGGGAGTTTCTCGAACTTCCAAGACTCCACTCAGTATCTATTTAGCTAATAAAGGCTATAAAGTATCAAATCTTCCCTTGATCCCTGAAGTTCCACTACCACAAGTTTTAGATAAAGTAGATAAAAGAAGAATGATTGGGTTGGTCTGTGATCCGGATAAATTGGCTAAAGTGAGAAGCAATCGCTTGGATGCGCTCGGTTTGACACAAGTTACAAGCTATACAGATGTAGAAAAAATTTATGAAGAACTAGATTATTCCAAGAAAGTTTTTCAAAAGCATCAGGCTTATATCATCAATATTACCGATAAATCTATTGAAGAAACGGCTTGCATTATTGAAGAACATTTGAAATCTCTGTCTTCAAATAAGTATTAAATATAGTATTGTATTGAAATGAGGTGAACGAATGGAGCAATACAAACGAATTCTATTAAAAGAGTTTGATTCTAAGCAAAAGGTCATCACAGAGTTAATCAATCTGGAAGCCATTTTAAATTTACCAAAGGGAACCGAGTTGTACCTTAGTGATATTCATGGTGAGTTTGAGGCTTTTGACTATATCTTGAGAACCTGTGCAGGAAACCTGAACGAAAAAATCAATGATTGCTTTGGAGAGAAATTATCAAAAGAGGAAAAAGACAAGCTGACCTTACTAATTGCGTATCCTCAGGAAGTTTTGAGCGATGGGTTCCTTTATCCTTTGAAAGATAAAAGTTGGTATGGAGAAATCATTCAAAATCTGTTGACTTTGCTAGCTTTTGTAGCAGCCAAATACACACGCTCTAAAGTAAGGAAAGCCTTGCCGCCACAATATGCTTACATTATTGAGGAATTGCTTTACACTGATAGAAATCTGCCGGATAGCAATATTTATTTTGAAACGATTCAGAACTATTTGATTGATTTAGGTGAAGCAAATCAGTTTATTTCGACATTATCAACGGTCATTCGGCAATTAATCATTGATCATCTTCACATAGTTGGTGATATTTTTGATCGCGGAGCAGCAGCGGATAAAGTAATGAATGAACTCATGGCTTATCATTCTGTTGATATTCAGTGGGGCAACCACGACATTATCTGGATGGGGGCTTTCTTCGGCTCAAAAGAATGTTTACTCATTCTCTTACGAATAGCTGCTAGGTACGGGTATCTTTACGATATTGAGCGAGCTTATGGTCTTAATCTAAGACCACTCGTCCTCTTTGCTGAAAAGACTTATTCGGAAAATGCAAAATTCAAACCTAAGTTAGGAAAAAGAAGTGACGATTATTCTCCTGAGGAAATTCTTCAGTTGGAGAAGATTCACCAAGCTTTAGCGATTATCCAGTTTAAATTGGAAAATCAGCTCATCAAAAGACGACCAGAATTTAATATGTCTCAACACCTTACTCTGGATAAGATTGATTACTGGGAAGAGAGTGTCATGATAGAAGAGAAGAAGCATTTCTTAGCTAATACTTGTTTTCAAACGATTAATCCCCAAAAGCCAGAGGAATTAACGGATGAGGAAGAAGAAGTGGTTGCTACTTTGCTGGATTCATTCCAGCATTCTATTCAGCTCAAGAACCAGATTTCTTTTTTGATGAACAAGGGTTCCATGTATAAGATTTATAACAATCATCTCCTGTTTCATGGCTGTATCCCTCTAGAGACATCAGGAGACTTTCAACCTTTGCAAATCAATCAAATCCGCTATGCTGGTAAAGAATTGCTCGACTTTTTTGAATACCATATTCGAGAAAGTTCTAAAAATCCAGAAATTCAGAACGATTTCTCAACTGATCTTATCTGGTACTGTTGGAATGGGAAGTTGTCTCCTTTGTTTGGTAAAGACAAAATGACAACTCTAGAACGTTATTTTATCGAGGATAAACAGACGCACGTTGAAAAAGAAAATCCTTATTTTTCTTATCGGAATTCTGCCAATATATGCAAGTTAATTTTAGAAGAATTTGGGCTTTTTTCAGAACATTCTAGGATTGTAAATGGGCACACACCTGTGAAAACGCTGAAGGGAGAATCGCCGATTCGAGGTGAAGGAATGCTGTTCGTTATTGATGGTGGTTTGTGCGAAGCTTATCAAAAGAAAACAGGAATTGCTGGCTATTCCTTGCTTAATAATTCTTATGGTTTCCAAATTGTGACGCATCAACCTTTCCAAAACGTCCAAAAAATGATTGAGGAAGCTTTAGATTTATCTTCCTTGAAGAGAGTAATTGAGCACGTTCGCGAACGAACCTTGATAAAATCAACGACAATTGGGCAAAGCCTCATTGAACAACAACAGGAATTATCTGTTCTTTTACATGAATTTTATGACTATTAAGAAAATAATATAGTTGTCATCTCTCTAAGTTTTCCGCTTAGAGAGCTTTTATTTACGACTTTCTCTGTTGTTCCTATTTCTTTTTCATGTTACAATAAGGGTATTGAAATATAGAGGTTTAAGATGATTTATTTAGATAATTCGGCAACTACAAAGCCTTACCCAGAGGCTTTGGCTACTTATACAGAAGTTGCTTCAAAAATCTGGGGGAACCCTTCCAGTCTTCATAGTTTGGGTAGTCAAGCAACGCGCTTGTTAGATGCATCACGCAAGCAGATTGCAGGTCTTTTAGGTAAATCTTCTCAGGAGATTTTTTTTACGTCTGGAGGGACAGAAGGAGATAATTGGGTTATCAAGGGTGTGGCTTTTGAAAAAGCACGCTATGGCAAGCATCTCATTGTATCTGCTATTGAGCATCCAGCAGTGAAAGAATCCGCACTCTGGCTGAAAGAGCAAGGATTTGAAATAGACTTTGCACCTGTCGATAACAAAGGTTTTGTAGAGGTTGAAAAATTAGCAGACCTTATCCGACCAGATACTACTCTAGTTTCTGTCATGGCTATCAACAATGAAATCGGTTCTGTTCAGCCGATTAAAGCTATTTCAAAGCTTTTAGCGGACAGGCCAACAGTTTCTTTTCATGTGGATGCGGTTCAAGCCATAGCCAAGATTTCAACAGAAAATTATTTAACTGATCGCGTGGACTTTGCGACGTTTTCTAGCCATAAATTTCATGGTTTACGTGGTGTTGGATTTGTCTATATCAAATCTGGCAAGAAAATTTGTCCGCTGTTGAATGGTGGTGGTCAAGAATCAGATAAGCGATCTACGACTGAAAATTTGGCGGGTATTGCAGCAACTGCAAAAGCCTTGCGCTTGTCTATGGAAAATTTGGAAACGTTCACCACACGAACCTCTAAGATGAAAGAGATTATTCTAGAAGAGCTAGCTAAATACCCTGATGTAACAATTTTTTCAGGAATAGAAAATTTTGCGCCCCATATTTTGACTTTCGGAATTAAAGGCGTACGAGGTGAAGTGGTAGTTCATGCTTTTGAAGAGTATGACATTTATATCTCTACTACGAGTGCTTGTTCCTCTAAAGCGGGCAAACCAGCTGGAACTTTGATAGCCATGGGTGTTGAAAAATCCCTAGCTCAAACTGCTGTTCGGATTAGTCTGGATGCAGATAATGATATGAGTCAGATTGAGCAATTTCTAACAACGTTCAAAATCATTTATGAAAAAACTAGAAAAGTAAGGTAAACAAATGGAGTATTCAGAAATTATGGTTCGCTACGGCGAGCTTTCAACTAAAGGAAAAAATCGAATGCGCTTCATTAACAAATTGAAACGCAATATGCAAGCAGTCCTGTCTATTTATCCAGAGGTTCATGTGAAAGCAGATCGAGATCGCGCACATGTCTATCTTCATGGAACGGCTTATCAACCAGTCGCAGAATCCCTCAAACAAATTTTTGGGCTTCAAAATTTTTCTCCGTCTTATAAAGTTGAGAAGTCTGTTCCTGCTTTGATTGAAGCGGTACAGACAATTATGAAAGAAATTTATAAAGAGGGAATGACGTTTAAGATTGCCAGCAAACGTAGCGACCACAATTTTGAATTGGATAGCCGTGAGCTGAATCAAACTCTTGGAAATGCCGTGTTTGATGCCATCCCACATGTTCAAGTCAAGATGAAAGCGCCGGATATTATCCTACAAGTGGAAATACGTGAGGAAGCAGCTTATCTGTCTTATGAAACAATCCGTGGAGCAGGTGGGCTTCCTGTTGGGACATCTGGAAAAGGGATGTTGATGCTGTCAGGCGGAATTGACTCCCCGGTTGCGGGCTATCTAGCCCTTAAACGTGGAGTGGATATTGAAGCGGTTCACTTTGCGAGCCCGCCTTATACAAGTCCAGGTGCTCTTAAAAAGGCGCAGAATTTGACACGCAAGTTAACCAAATTTGGTGGTAATATCCAATTTATTGAAGTGCCATTTACGGAAATTCAAGAAGAAATCAAAGCGAAAGCACCAGAAGCTTATCTGATGACCTTAACTCGTCGTTTTATGATGCGGATCACGGATCGGATTCGTGAAGAACGCGGTGGGCTCGTTATCATCAACGGAGAAAGTCTTGGTCAAGTTGCTAGCCAAACGCTAGAGAGTATGCAAGCGATCAATGCTGTCACCAATACTCCAATTATTCGTCCAGTCGTGACTATGGATAAACTAGAAATCATTGACATTGCTGAAAAGATTGATACATTTAATATCTCGATTCAACCCTTTGAAGATTGTTGCACCATTTTTGCACCAGACCGTCCGAAAACCAATCCAAAGATAAAAAATGCCGAGCAATATGAGGCACGTATGGATGTCGAAAACTTGGTAGAACGTGCTGTGGCAGGCATTGTGATTACAGAAATCACACCGGAAGCAGAGATCGACGAAGTGGATGAGCTAATTGAGGAATTGTTGTAGCGAAAATTGTTTTGCCCTTGCTTAAAAATGCATTAGATAGCTACCTTTTGATAAAAAATACTTGTCAAACTATTCTGGAAGTGCTATACTTATAGAGTTGACTATGCACATTCCTGTGCAACCGCTCGAACATCGTAGCTCGCATTTAGTGAGTATTAAGTGGTTCGTCCCACGATGCTAGGCGAGTCTTCACAAAAATACGGGGAAACCCCAAAAAATCATAGGAGGTGCATAATGAGCACATACGCAATCGTTAAAACTGGCGGAAAACAAGTTAAAGTTGAAGTTGGTCAAGCTATCTACGTTGAAAAATTGGATGTTGAAGCTGGTCAAGAAGTGACTTTTAACGAAGTTGTTCTTGTTGGTGGTGATAAAACTGTTGTCGGAACTCCAATTGTTGCTGGAGCTACTGTAGTTGGAACTGTTGAAAAACAAGGAAAACAAAAGAAAGTTGTTACTTACAAGTACAAACCTAAAAAAGGTAGCCACCGCAAACAAGGTCACCGTCAACCATATACTAAAGTTGTCATCAACGCAATCAACGCTTAATTTATAGGAGAACACATGATACAGGCAGTCTTTGAGAAAGCCGAAGATGGCGAGCTGAGGAGTGCGGAAATTACTGGACACGCCGAAAGTGGCGAATACGGCTTTGATGTCGTGTGTGCATCGGTTTCTACGCTTGCCATAAATTTCATCAATTCAATTGAAAAATTTGCAGGTTACGAACCAATCTTAGAATTAAACGAAGAAGAAGGCGGATTTTTACGAGTAGAAATACCGACGGATGTTCCGCCACACCAGAGAGAAATGACTCAACTTTTCTTTGAATCATTCTTCTTGGGAATGGCAAACTTATCAGAGGACTCATCTGAGTTCGTCCAAACCAGAGTTATCACAGAAAACTAACACGGAGGAAAAACACTATGTTAAAAATGAATCTTGCAAACTTGCAACTTTTCGCCCACAAAAAAGGTGGAGGTTCAACGTCAAACGGACGTGATTCACAAGCAAAACGTCTTGGAGCTAAAGCAGCTGACGGACAAACTGTAACTGGAGGATCTATCCTTTACCGTCAACGCGGTACTCACATCTACCCAGGTGTTAACGTTGGCCGTGGTGGAGACGATACATTGTTCGCGAAAGTAGAAGGCGTTGTACGCTTTGAACGCAAAGGTCGCGATAAAAAACAAGTTTCTGTTTATCCAATCGCGAAATAAAATGTAAAGACCCTTACACCTATGGTGTGGGCCTTTCTTTTGAAGCTGGTAATCTGAAAAGAAGAGAAAGTATACATAAAATAATTATAAATCATCTATATTCTAAGATAGCTGTAAATTTTTTGCAGCTATCTTTGTTTTGACTACATTTTTTATATGTTTTTTATGTATTTTATAATAATATTAGTTGAATTATTCGGAACAGCAAAGTATAATATAATATGTAGGTTTATTCAATTTTTTAAGGATTGATAACAGTTTTATATAGTCTGTTACCAATCCATTTCCTAAATAAAAAATTGTATGAATATTTCACAACGAAAGGAATGCACAAGGTGAAAAGTTTTAAACTTTATAATGGGAAACGAGATAAATTCTCTTTGCGGAAGAAGAATGTCGGTCTGGTTTCCATTGCTATTGCTACTCTAGCTCTTTATGGAATTGTAGGAGGAAGTCAAACGACTTATGCTGAAGAGCAAAACAGTACTAGCGGTCAAGTTACAAGTGTCTCTGCTCCCACAGAGGATGCAAAGACAGAAAAAGTATCTACTACTACATCATCAACGGTAACAGAAGCTTCTTCAGCTAGTAGTTTTTCAAGAGTAGAAAATACAAGCGTGAGTAGTACTCAGACTGCCTCAGAATTTCAAAATTCTAGTACAGAAAGTGCTCCGTCAGAGAATTCATCAATGTCAAGCGATGGTAGTTTGTCAACAAATGGAGAATCTTCAAAATCAGCTAAAACTCCAAATATTGAGGGAACAACTCCTGAAAACACAGCGCCAAAGTCTGACGAAACAATTGTTGAAAGCACAATACCTAAAACACGAGCGGCACGTACCCGTAGAAGTGTCGCAGAATCTTCTTCTCATATTTCAAACTTTTCAGTAACAGTTACGACAAAAGACGGAACAGTTATGAATGCGGGAGATACGAAAACCCTACCTGCTCAAGAAGTTTCTTTCGAAAAGGTTCAAATGACTTTTAAAATTAAGCAGGATGGAACGCTGAAAGCTGGAGATAAGATTCGGATTCCAGTCAAACTGGAAAATAACGCTTATGCTGCTTATTATGCAAATCTTGGCTCTGGGACAGCAGAAACGATTCCTGGTGTTGGAACTATCAAATTTGATTTTTCTAAAAAAGACGATCTTGCTTATGAGATTACATTGAATAGTGAATTTGCATCACTTTCAAAGGGGCAAGAAAAAACGGTTAATGTTAATTTTAGTGCTGCAAATGGTGCCAAATTTACGGCTCAAAAAAGTAAAAATAATATTGTATTGAACATTAACGGATCAACTTTTACTTTTAAACCTGTACAGAGAACATTTCCTAAATCTGAGGGAAATTTTGCTGTGTACAACGGTGCTAGTAGTGATGCGGCAAATTCAATCAAAATAGGTACTTCAACTGGTGATGCAAACTATTATAACAACATGCTATCTAGTGATGGTCAAACACCAGGAAATACAAATATTCCCAAGGGAGATATCATCACTATTCATCGCATAAAACTAGAAAATGGTTCAAAGATTATTAAAATAAATCCAGAGCCTCATCGCATCACTAGTACTTTAGCTATTAGTGAAGATGGTAAATACCTTGTTAAGAATGATACATCTACATCTATACCAATTACTAACGAAAATGAAAATAAGTTAATTACTCTTCCACCTAAATCAACAGATGCAGATATTTTAAAGGCATTAAAGAAAGCAGGAAAAAATTCTTCAGTTGTCATTGATAATGGTGATGGTACCTACACTATTGCCACTAACTTAGGTAAAATGATTGGTGAAGGTGCGACGACTTATCATGATATTCATCCTGCAGATGATTATGGAACGTTTGGAGATCGATATCAGGAAATTGATAGGACTGATGTGGTGAATGCTAAAGTAAATTCTATTTTAGCTAAAACATCTGCTATTCAGGGTACAGGGCATTCGACTCGACTTATGTTTGCGGATTCCTCGATTAATAATACGATTACTGGTAATTCCAAAAGTTATAGTGTAAATGATGATGGAACTGAAAATGAAATTAAATCAGAAAAGATTAGTGCTACTACTAAGCCGTCTAATGCACGTTCAGAAGGTCAAACAAAGATAACTGTACAGTATGTAGATACAGCTGGGAACCAAATTGCAACACAAACTTACCAATATGGTTATCCAGGAGGTCCATTACATGCGCAGTCACCTAATTTTACTGCTAAACCGCAAAATATACCTGGTTATACACTTGTAACTACGCCTAAGTCAATTCCTTCTATACAAGGAACCCAATTAACAGGAAATCAATCGATAGCTTTTAATAGTTCTGATCAAGTCTTTTATTACGTCTATACTGTTAATAAATCTAACGCTAAGGTGACTTATATTGATGATGATGACAATCATAAAGTTCTTGAAACAAAAGAATTAACTGGTGATTATAATACAACGGATCCATACAGAACAACTGAAACAATTAAAAAATATACGGATAAAAATTATGAATTAGTTTCAGATAATTATCCAGCAGATGGTGTAAAATATAATGATAAGCTTCAAACCTTTGAAGTTCATTTAAAACATAAAGTTAAAACTGAAACTCAGACTAAGACAGTTAAAGAAACCATTAAATATATTTATGCAAAAGATAGTGCTACAGCAGCTCCAACTTATACTACTGAATTAAAATTTACCAGAACAGCAACTACCGATTTAGTTACAAATGTTACAACTGGAGACTGGACAGCAGAAAATGGAACAAGTTTTGCAGCCGTAACATCACCAGCAATCAAAGGTCACACTCCAGACTTAGCGGAAGTTCCAGCAGTTGACAATATTACGGCTAACAGTGCCAATATCGAAAAGACAGTCGTTTACAAAGCTAATCCAGCTAGTGCAAAGGTAACTTATATCGATGACACAACAGGGGAAACGCTTGAAACGAAGGATTTGAATGGTTTTTATGGGCAGACTGATCCTTATCGAACAGCTGAAACCATTAAGACGTATACCGATCGAAATTATGAACTTTATTCAGACAATTATCCAACAAATGGTGTGACTTACAATACTACTTATCAAAAATTTGAAGTTCATCTACGTCATAAGACAGCTCCAGTTGAAGAAACAAAGACTGTCACAGAGACCATCAAGTATGTTTATGAAAATGGTGACCAAGCAGCTACTCCTAAAGTCCAAAAATTAGACTTTAAACGTACGAATACAAAAGATTTAGTTACTGGGAAAATCTCTCAAGAGGGGGTATGGGCTCCCTCAACAGGTACTTTCTCAGAAGTGGTTTCTCCAACGGTTGATGGTTATACACCAGATAAATCAAAAGTTGATGCAGTAACTATTACCGCTGCTCACTCTGATATCCATGTTACAGTTACCTATAAAGCTGATAAGCAAAAAGTGACTTACACCATCATTGATGATACTGCTCATAAAACGCTGAAAGATAAGGAAGTGCTGACTAGCGGAGATTCAGATACTCCTCTTTCAGATAGTGCACGAGCAAAATATGATTCAATCGTGAATGCTTATCTGGCCCAAGGCTATGAATTGGTTTCAAAAGACCCACTTCCAGCTAAGTTCGATCTTGATAGCAGTCATGATCAAAACGTAACGGTTCACTTGAAGCATGGCACAACTGATATCCAAGAAACAAAGAAAGTGAGCTTGACAGTTCGTTATCATGGAGCGGGTAGTCAAACGCCAGCTAATAATGTACAAACAGCAACGTGGACACGCACAGTAACGAAAGATAAGATCACAGGCACTGAAGTTTCGGCTACAGCTTGGACCAGTGACAAAGCTAATTATGACGCTGTGCCATCCCCAGTGATTCCAGGTTATAGGGTAGATGTTGCGACTGTTCCATCAGAGACAGTCACTCAAGAGGATATTGTCAAGGATGTGCATTACACTGCGAATCCAGTGACTCCAGACAAGCCAACACCTCCAGTAGTTCCGTCAGTCTCGGACAAACCAACACCTCCAACTTTGACGGTTGTACAAACACCTCCGACCAAACCAGCTCCAGCGAAAGAAAAGTTTTTACCAAGTACAGGTGATGTACAAGATGGTTCAACTCTTACAATGCTGACAGGTATCGGTTTACTTTTATCAGCTTTAGGTTTAGTTGGTCGTTGTAAAAAAGAAGATTGATGAACCTTTTGTAAACATATAAAAGTAAACTAAAGGTTGAATCATTCGATAGAAAGGATAAGCTTTACAAGCAACTTGGCATAGTTGATTTGTGAAGCTTCCTTTTTTTGTTAAAAGATTGAAACAAGATGCTTGACAAAAGAAAGGCTTCATGGTTTAATATACCCCATAAGGGTATAAATGGAGGTGCTTATGTTTCACTTATTTACGAAAATAGATAGTATTTCTACAAGTGAATTGGAACAAAAATTAAAAAAGAAAATTCAACTGCTAGATGTGCGAACGCCGTCTGAATATCGGCGTGGTCATATCAAAGGCGCAAAGAATGTCCCACTCAATGAAATCGCAAGATACACGCCAGCAACAAATGAAACACTGTATGTCATTTGCCATTCCGGTGTGCGGAGCAAAATGGCAGCCAAAAAGTTAAAGAAAAAAGGCTACGATGTTGTCAATGTTCAAGGCGGTATGAGTGCTTGGACCGGAAAAGTTGTTTAAAAGTGATAAAGGAGGAAGTTGAATGAAAATTATCATTGTTGGTGGAGTTGCAGGTGGAATGTCTGCAGCGACGCGTTTAAGACGGCTAAAAGAAGACGCTGAGATTATTATTTTTGAAAAGGGGCCATTCGTTTCCTTTGCGAACTGTGGTCTGCCTTACTATGTTTCTGGAGAAATTGCTGAGCGAGAAGACTTGTTAGTGCAAACGCCTGAGAGTTTAAAGGCACGCTTTCGTTTAGATGTGCGACCTTTCCATGAAGTGACGGCTATCTCACCAGATCAACATATGGTGACGGTTCGGCATGACGGAAAGGAATTTACAGAGAGTTACGATAAGCTGATTTTATCTCCGGGGGCAAAACCTTTTGTACCTCCAATTGAAGGTTTGGAAACAGCTGAAAATACCTATACTTTACGTAATGTTCCTGACCTAGATGAGATTATGTTAGCTTTGGAGAAAGAACCAAAAGAAGCTGTGGTGATTGGGGCTGGATTCATTGGACTTGAAATGGCAGAAAATCTTCGCAAGCGTGGTTTGAATGTGACAATTGTTGAGAAAGCACCGCATGTTTTGCCACCGCTTGATGAAGAAATGGCTGCTTTTGTTCAGGCTGAATTGTTGAAAAACGGCATTCAAGTAGTTACTTCTCAGTCTGCTACGCGGTTTGAGGACAAGGGAAAGGTCATTGTGCTGGAGAATGGGCAAAAAATTGCTTCTGATGTGACCATTTTATCTGTCGGGGTGCAACCAGAGAATGCTTTAGCACAGGTAGCAGGTATTGAGTTGGGATTGCGTGGCGGTATCTTAGTCAATGAGCGTTATGAAACCAGTCAACCTGATATTTATGCGGTCGGCGATGCGATTGTTGTCAAGCAAGAAGTTACAGGAGAAGATGCACTGATTTCATTGGCTTCGCCTGCCAATCGTCAAGGTCGTCAAGTTGCGGATGTGATTGCTGGAGTAGCTCGAAAGAATAAAGGCAGCATTGGTACAGCTATTGTTCGGGCATTTGACATGACGGCAGCTTCAACAGGGCTGAGCGAGCGCATTCTTCGTATGAATGGCCTGCCTTATCAAGTTATTCATGTCAGTGGTAAGGATCATGCTGGCTACTATCCGGGTGCGACTGATGTGACCTTGAAACTCCTCTTTGAGCCAACAAGTGGCAAAATTTATGGTGCACAAGGTGTTGGGAAAAAAGGCGTTGATAAGCGGATTGATATTTTGGCAACGGCTATTAAAGGTAATCTAACCATTTTTGATTTGCCAGAGTTGGAATTTACCTATGCGCCACCGTTTGGCTCTGCTAAAGATCCGGTCAATATGCTGGGATATGCAGCCTTAAACTTGGTAGAAGGTTTGAGCGACAATATCCAGTGGTATGAATTGGAAGATGAACTAGCTGCTGGTAAGAAGTTCCTAGATGTGCGGACGGCCAGTGAGCTTCAACAAGGTCGTTTGAAAGTGGATACGGTTCACATTCCTTTAAATGAATTGCGTGAGCGTTTAGGAGAGTTAGACAAGTCGCAAGATTATATCGTGAGCTGTCATAGTGGACTTCGTAGCTATATTGCCGAGCGCATTCTCAAACAAGCAGGATTTTCTGTTCAAAATCTAGACGGCGCCTTTGCCTTGTACAAAATGGTAAAACCAGAGGGAGTAGAATATGGAAACTAGCATCAGCATGCCTGAATTTTATAAAAAATATCAGACAGAAACCTTATCCATTCTTGATGTGCGAGAAGATTATGAGTTTCAAATGGGACACGTGCCGACGGCAAAAAATCTGCCATTAAGCACTTTTGAGACGGGCTACAAACAACTCAGCCAGCAGGAGAAATACTATGTTATCTGCCAATCTGGCGCACGTTCTGCGGCTGCGTGTCAGTTTTTAAGTGCGCAAGGATTTGATGTAACCAATGTAGCTGGGGGCATGAATTTCTGGCATGGCGAGGTGGAATAAAGAGAAAAGAAACTGAATAAAAACCTTCCAAAAATAGTAAAAAGCTTAAAATCAAGTTATCAAAAACGTTGATTTTAAGCTTTTTCTTGTTCATTGCTTCATTTTGACTAGAAATTGAGTTTTTGTCCAACCTATAACTCAATAATATGTGGCTCATAACCAATAGCTTCTAGGAATTTGAGTAAGTCCGTTGTGTCTAAAAAGAGTGTTTTTTCATTGGTATTGGGGTGAAAACTCATTCGTTTTTCCGACATGATTTCTTTGTCAAAATAGACTTGAATATCTTTGTCTACATTGTTTAACAATCCAAAAGGAGAAACAACACCTGCTGGTAACATCATTTTTTCAAATAGACTATCAGATGATGCCATGCGGATTTTATTGGCTCCGACCAGTTCTTTAAACAAGTCCATGTCCAAGCGTTTTTTGTCGTCCATAATGAGTAAATAGTAGGCAGTTTTCTTTTTATTAGTAAGAAACATGGTTTTGGTGCGGACACCCTCGATGCCTTCGATGAAGCTGTCGGCTTGCTCGGTTGTAAGCGCTGGTTCGTGCTCTACGATTTCAAATGGAATGTTTAGTTTGTTTAGGGTTTCTTCCACTTTTGTGTATAAGTCCATTTTACTTGCCTCCTTTGGGTTGTTTTATTACTTTTATTATACCATAGTGAGGTGTATTTTTCTTTCAATGGGCGACAATCTGCACCAAAAGCAGTTCACTTCATCGACTTGGTCTACAGGTTTTATGAAAACAAGTTTTCTTTGTCGACCAAGTCGACAGTTTGCCTGAAAAGCAGTTTACTTTATCGACTGAGTCGATAGCTTGTCTAAAAAGTAGTTTACTTTATCGACTGAGTCGATAGTTTGTCTAAAAAGCAGTTCACTTCGTCGACTTGGTCGATAACTTGTCTGAAAACGAGTTTCGTTCATCAGCCAGGCTGACGACTTGTCTAAAAACAGATTTGCCCTATCCGCCGGGCGGACGGCTTGCTTAGAAATCAGTTTGTTCTGTCAGCCGGGCTGAAACGTTGCCTGACAACAAGTTGACTTTTTCCGCCGGGCGGACAGTCTACCTAGAAACGAGTTTCGTCCATCAGCCGGGCGGACGCTCCCTTTGCTCAATAGATCAATTCTATTTTTTAAAAAAGAAGTGATAGTTAGAATAACGCTTTTACTGTGCAACGTCAATAAAAAACCTCAGCAAGCGAAGAAAACTACTGAGATTATTTTCGTTTGATAAAGTATTGGACGGCTTTTTCTAGCCGCTCTTTTTGAGCTTTAGGATCGTCCAAAGGATGGTTGAGGCATTCGGTGAGATTTTCGGTAATCATCAACTCAATGACACGCTCGACACTAGAGCGAACAGCGGTTAATTGGGTGATAACGTCTGCACAATCGCGTTCTTCCTCTATCATTTTTTGAATGCCACGTAATTGTCCCTCGGAGCGTTTTAGTCGCGTAATAAGCTTTGAGTTTGTCATGTTCTTGTCCTCTGTGTATTTTTTTACATTATATCTTGAATAGTCTCCTTTGTCAAAGTAGTCGCTTTTTCTTTGTGGTATAATGAAAGAGTTAAGGAGAAAAGTGATGAATATTTTAAAAAGAAATAATGTAACAGAAAAAGAACGCCAACAACTGTTAGCAATTACGAGAGATTGTCATCAGCTAGATGGAACTTATCGTACCCCCTATCTTGATACGACTTACAACGTAGATAAAGATATGCCTGCTTTTTTCTTAGCCTATGAAGCAGCTAAGTTAGTAGGTTATTTATTCGTTTATGCTGATGAACCGAAAGAAGCTGAAGTTTCACTCTATGTGATACCTGCCTATCGGCGCAAAGGAATTGCTCGTGCCTTGCTAAGCGAATTTGCAAATGTAGCGACACAATACAATTTATCCGAAGTTGACTATGTGACAGAAACAGCTTTTTTGACCAAACACCCGAATTTTTTAGAGCATTTTCAATTTCACATAACAGATGCTGAGTTGTGGCTGGAGCAGCCGCGCAGACAATTTGCTTTAGAAAAGAGAGCGGGTTTAGAAGTTGTTTTGGCAGATTTGGACTTGGTCGAAGAGATTGCAACTTTCCAAGCAGAAGCGTTTGGAAATCCTTTAGAAAGCAGCCGCACTTATGCACGTGAAGCTATTTTAAATGATAATACTCTTTTGTTTGTATTGAAAAAAGACGGGCAAATCGTTGCATCTTGCTCTGTTGATATGAGCACAGATTTCAATTTTTTCTTTGGTCTAGCAGTGAAAAAAGAGCTACAGGGACAAGGACTAGGCTCTTATCTTATGTCGGCAATAATGAATGACATGTATGAGCGGAATGATTTAAATTTCCAAATTGTGGTAGACAAGGAAAATACAGGAGCTTACAAACTTTACCAACGATTAGGGTTTCAAGTAATGACAGAAACCGTTTATGTCGGTAAGTAAGAGGAGGCAAACATGTGTCAAGAATGTTATTCTAGGGAACGTAGGAGAATGCCTTTATTGAATCCTTAGTGTATGACGGTTTAGTTATGCCTTGATTTATGGTATAATGATAAAACATTTAAAAGAGGATAAAAGCATGAATATTCAACAACTGCGTTATGTTGTAGCGATTGCCAACAGTGGCACTTTTCGTGAAGCAGCTGAGAAAATGTATGTCAGCCAGCCGAGCTTGTCCATTGCGGTTCGAGATTTAGAAAAAGAATTGGGCTTTAAAATATTTCATAGAACGAGTAGTGGCACATTTCTGACATGTCGAGGGATGGAATTTTACGAAAAAGCCCAAGAATTGGTCAAGGGATTTGATGTATTTCAAAATCAATACGCCAATCCAGAGGAAGAAAAAGCAGAATTTTCCATTGCTAGCCAGCACTATGATTTCTTACCGCCTCTGATAACGGAATTTGCTAAACGCTATCCCAAAGATAAGAATTTCCGAATTTTTGAATCCACAACAGTGCAGATTTTAGATGAAGTGGCGCAGGGGCACAGTGAGATTGGCATTATCTATCTGAACAATCAAAATACTAAAGGAATGATGCAGCGGATTGATAAATTGGGACTAGAAGTGATAGATTTGATTTCTTTTCAGACGCATATCTATCTACGGGCAGATCACCCCTTAGCTGGGAAAGAGGAGCTTACTATGGAAGATTTGACAGATCTGCCGACAGTTCGTTTTACGCAGGAAAAAGATGAATATCTCTATTATTCAGAGAATTTTGTGGATACTAGTGCCAGTTCTCAGATGTTTAATGTAACTGATCGTGCCACTTTGAATGGTATTTTAGAGCGGACAGATGCTTATGCAACAGGATCTGGATTTTTGGATAGTAATAGCGTAAACGGCATTACGGTGATTCGATTACAAGACAACTTGGAAAATCGCATGGTTTATGTTAAACGTGAAGAAGTAGAGCTTTCACCAATTGGTGCAGCTTTTGTTGCTGTTATGGAAAAATATTTTGCAAAAAGAGGTAAAAAATGAAACGAAAAGTGATGGTGCCAATTGTGATTGTAGCCTTAATTGCTTTGGATCAATGGGTCAAGTTTGAAATTGTCAAAAACATTCAATTAGGTGAAGTAAAACCCTTCCTTCCAAAGATTTTAAGTTTGACCTATTTGCGAAATACAGGTGCGGCATTTTCAATTTTAGAAAACCAGCAGTGGTTGTTTGCGGTGATTACTTTAGTGGTGATTGGTGCAGCTATTTGGTATTTGAGCAAGCACATCAAAGGTTCTGTCTGGTTACTGTCTAGTTTGAGTTTGATTATTGCAGGTGGGATTGGGAATTTTATTGACCGTATGCGGCAAGGCTTTGTCGTGGATATGTTTCAGTTGGATTTTGTCAATTTTGCGATTTTTAATGTTGCTGATAGTTATCTGACGATTGGCGTGCTTGTACTGATAGTGATGATGTTAAAGGAAGAGGGCAATGCAAGTTAAAGTAGAGATTGGCGGTGTACGGTTGGACAAGGCGGTTGCTGATTTGACACCATTATCCCGCAGCCATGCCAATGAACAAATCAAAAATGGGCAAATCTTAGTCAACGGGCAAGTCAAGAAAGCAAAGTATGCAGTCAAGGCAGGTGATGTGATTACTTACGAATTGCCCGAACCTGAAGCGATGGAATACGTTGCAGAAGATCTGCCACTGGATATTGTTTATCAGGATGAAGATGTCGCAGTGGTGAACAAGGCTCAAGGTATGGTGGTGCATCCAAGTGCAGGGCATACGAGTGGAACACTGGTCAATGCGCTGATGTACCACATCAAGGATTTGTCCGGTATCAATGGTGTTTTGCGCCCTGGAATTGTCCATCGGATTGACAAAGATACATCAGGCTTGCTTATGATTGCTAAGAATGATGATGCCCATATCAAGCTGGCTGATGAATTAAAAGCTAAAAAATCTCTACGGAAGTATTGGGCTATTGTGCATGGCAATTTGCCAAATGATAGAGGTGTTATTGAAGCACCAATTGGGAGAAGTGAAAAAGATCGCAAGAAGCAAGCTGTTACAGCTAAAGGTAAACCAGCAATCACTCGTTTTCACGTTTTAGAACGCTTTGGGAATTATACTTTAGTAGAATTGCAATTAGAAACAGGTCGTACCCACCAAATCCGTGTGCACATGGCTTATATTGGTCATCCGGTAGCAGGGGATGGCGTGTATGGACCACGAAAAACCTTGAAGGGGAATGGGCAATTTTTGCATGCCAGAACGCTTGGATTTACTCATCCTAAGATAGGAAAAATCATGGAATTTACAGCAGAAGTGCCGATCGTTTTCCAAGAAACGCTAGAACAATTGCGAAAAGGAAAGAAGTGAAACATAAAGGAATCGTATTTCATTTCTTTTTATTTTGCTTAAAATTTTGGTGTAATAACGCAGTATATCAGGCTTGGTAGAGAATAGAGATGATTTTATGGATAAGTGACGCTATAAAAATGCATACCCAAGTAATTAATCTTTATCTTGTTTAATCGGAGAGATGTTCCCCTCATCAATGAAAATGATATGGTTTTTCTTGTTGAGTTAAAAGTTAGTAATAATGATGATACATTGAGCACGCAGATTGCATTCACGGTGCAGGTAGAGTTGTTGGTTCTATTGATTGATGTTGATAGTTTTTATACGGCAAATCCTATTCATTATTCAGCTGCAAAGGGCTTGAATTTAATAGAAAAGGTTATATTAGATTCGCTTGAGATTGTGGAGGCGGCTAGCCTTGAAGCAGATGTTTTCAGAGGCAAAATTCTCAAAGTCGTTGCTGTGTTTTATAAGCGTACTCAGGAACTCGAGGAAACTGAACCATGGAACTTTGTGGTATACTTTAGTGTGAAAGTTTGGAGGAGTGGGAAATGTTTTTTCAACCATTTCAAAATGAAATATTAATTAAAAACTTACTTCGAGATTTATATGGTGAAGATATATCATTGCGTCCATTATCAGGCGGGACTGAAAATTTAAATTATGTAATGAATGAACGAGTTGTCGTGCGTATTCTTTATCTTCCTCAGACTTCCCCACTTTTTTATGAGGCAAAATCTTATTTGAAAAGAGAAATTCAATTTGTAAATGCGTTGTATGAGGAAGAACTAAATGATTTTGCTTACCTTCCTTTTCAGGACGGAGAGTGGATCTTCTCATTAAATGTTAATAAAGGTATTCTATATGTGATGCAATCTGTCTATTTAAAAGGAAAAACCATTTCCTTTGAGAAGAATATAATTCCTCA
Source organism: Streptococcus sp. AS20 (assembly GCF_000524255.1). Taxonomy (NCBI): domain Bacteria; kingdom Bacillati; phylum Bacillota; class Bacilli; order Lactobacillales; family Streptococcaceae; genus Streptococcus; species Streptococcus sp. AS20. Next base: position 192,651 of record NZ_JANS01000005.1, read on the forward strand.
GATAGCCCAAAAGATCGTCCATTTTCATGATTTCTCAAAGGAAAGTTGTATAGAATATCAGAGAATTCCAGTCTATGATGATTTGGTTTCTAGTTTGCATATCAGGTTATTCTCTTACGAAAAGGAATTAGAAAAGGATATTTCAAATTATAAAAATTATTGGGAATTGTTTCAAATAAACACAAGTATTTTGGAGAAAGCGAAACAAGCACAGCCTGCCCTTTTTATTCATAACGATTTGCACGCTGACAATATTCTTTTTCACAAGGATAAATTAACTATTCTAGACTTTGGTGATGCACGTTATTCCCTTCCAGAGGAAGATATTGGAACATTTTTATGGGGATTATCTTTGAAAACTGATGTTTCGTCATTTCCTGAATTGGCTAACTTATTTTTTTCAAATTATACTAGGGATATTAATCCAGAGCTTTGTTATCGTTTTGCTTTGCAACGTTTTTTAGAGATTCATTTATTTTACTTGGTAGAAAATCAAAAGAATAGTGCCTTAATGAAGTATCAAAAGGTAAAATTTACAAAAGAAAAAGTAATGATAGATTATTTAAACTATCATATTTCTTTTAAAAATTAGTCATTTTCTCTTATTTGTCAAATTTTTTATTTTATAGTAAAATGGGAAGGCGTCATAAATTCTAAGTATTAGCAAGGAGAGAAGATGAATCAATTACCAAATTGTCCAAAATGCCAGTCAGAATATGTTTACGAAGATGGGTTACTATTAGTTTGTCCAGAGTGTGCTTATGAGTGGAATCCGGCTGAAGTCGATGAAGAAGATGATGGCATCAAAGCGATTGATGCAAATGGCAATCAACTTGTGGACGGAGATACTGTTACTCTCATCAAGGATTTAAAAGTCAAGGGTGCTCCAAAGGATTTGAAACAAGGAACGCGCGTGAAAAATATTCGGATTGTAGTTGGAGATCACAATATTGACTGCAAGATTGATGGCTTTGGTGCGATGAAACTTAAGTCAGAATTTGTTAAGAAAATCTGAGGTCAGTAATGAAACGAAATGTAATTTTTTATAGCCGCATGATATTGTTTATCTTAGGGTTTGTGGGAGTCTATCTTGAAATTACAAAGCATGGCGGTCTTGGCATGCTTATGTATTATACTGTTTTGTCTAACATTATCGTAACAGCTTTCACAGCTTATTTGCTGTATCTAATGGCGCATTCTGAAAGTCGCTGGCAAACGAAGACACTATTTCGGATTAAAGGCGGTGTCACTATGTGTATCATGATTACCTGTGTCATCTATCATGTTCTGCTTGCTCCGTTAGCGACTGATTTTTATCGACTGGAAAATTTCCTATGTCATTACATTGTACCGTTATGGTTTTTAGCGGATACTGTGCTTTTTGATAAACGTTTGCAATATCGCTGGTTTGATCCCATTGCTTGGACTAGTGTGCCTCTACTTTACATGGCTTTTGCCCTGTTTAATGGTTTGGTTCTCAAGTGGCCTATTCCAGGTGCTAAAGACAGTCCATTTGCTTACTTCTTTTTAAATATCCCAAAATATGGCTGGTCTTATGTCTTACAGTGGTCAATCAAAATTTTTATTGGTTATTTGCTTGCGAGCTTTCTGCTTTACGGAGTTATGTCCCTATCCTCACATAGGAAAGGGTCTTCTTAAATACTTGAAACAGCAAAATTTGTCTACTTGCCTGAAAAAAACTTTCTTTTTGAACGTTTTCTTCAGGTTTTTTCTTGCCTTAATTACTACTGGCGCTGAAAAATTAAGCTCTTCATTTTGTTGAGGACAGTTCATAAAGTAAACACCATTACTCTGTTTCCATCTAATGATGATTAAAGTAACTTTTTCAACCCATTGATATATTCCTGATAGCGTTCTTTTCTCAACTTATAAATAGCTTCATAGATATGCTGATAATGAATATCATAAAAATTCATCGAGAAATTGATAAGAATGTGTTCCTTATCTGGAAATAAGCTCTTGATATAAGTTGAAATATGTTGGTCTGCTACAATTATATTTGTTTCGTCGTGATCCTGTAAATGGAGCGAACTATTCAAAAAGTCAATTACCACAATCCGAGTAATAGAAGGAGGAATATTTCTTGAAAAAGCATTCTTTAAAGTCGTTACATCGGCATTATTACTTGCAAAAATATACAAAGAAATAGGTGCCATATTGGCATAAATCAACTCCCTCAGTTGAATGGTCACATGATAAATGTGGTACTTGTATACTTCACCTGTCAATCCCACCTCTTTCATCCATTCTTTGACAAGTGGGCTTAAGAGGAGATAGAGAGGGTCAAACAATCCGCGGTGGTCATATTGGAAAATGTAAGAATTGGGAACCAAACTTTGTAAATTGCAGATAAAAGGCTTCATAAAGAAGAGCATGACAATCCTAAATGGTTGAGAATTGATCAGCTCATCTCCAAATAATAAGCGAAATTTTTGAATGAGCGGCAGTAACATTCCTTGTTTCATGATAATATCAAGAGCTGTATCGCGATCGTGTTCCAACCATTTGTCTCTAGAGAAAGGATTAGGGGTAGTACAATAGGCTAAAAATAGATAATCGTAGTCTGTCGGTGTAAACATCACTTGTAGGGCAGGTTCCAAAATTTTCTTGGTTAAGGTTATCAGTTTTGGATAGACAAGGAGCGTTTTTAGTTTTTCTAGCTCTTGTGAGGCAGGTAGAACCATAGGAAAATTCTTTCGTTTCCACATTAGCACCACGAGAATAGAAAAGAAGCGACTTTCTTCTGTAGCTGCTTCGAAGGCTTCTTGTGAGATGTGGGCATTGGAAGAACGAATCCATTGATAAACGAGTTTTAACTCTTTTTCTTTAATTTCATACAGATGAATGCCAAATTTATATTCCAGCAAAGCGATAAGGAACCGAATACGGTATTCTGGTCCAATGACTTGGTATCTGTCTAAAGATAACCCAACTTCTTTCAAAAAGTCCAAACACTTATCACGTATTCGATAGCCAGTTGCACGGGATATGTACTCTTTTTGGATAAAGCAAATGAAACTCTCTTTTTCTTCTTGTAAGAAGTAGCGCAAAAGGTGGAGAAAGGTTGAACTTTGATAAATCCGATGAAAACAGATGGAAGGATTGATTTTTGTAATCAGGTCTAAGTGAACTGTGTTCGCAAAAACTTTCAGATAAAATAAATCATTGAATTCCTCTTTCAATTCTGCTAGATGTTGATAGATGATTTTTTCACTAAATTCAGTGAGTTGTGCTAGTTGCTCAATATCAATCGTTTGAAATTCTAGAATGATTTGTAAAATGGTTGCTTTATTTAAAATTGATTCTTCCAAATATTTATCTAACATAAACGATTCTCCTCTGTTTTTTAAAATTACCATACAAGGAAAGGGCTTGTCAACTAAGATTTTAAAGAAAAGGGGCGTTATGAGTATCGTTTGGAGTCATTGAGGTTAAAAGGGCGCTATTTTAGTAGGTTTGTCTCATTTTAAGTAAGTATTTTTGCATTCAATTGAGAAAAAATTTACACATATTCTATTTTAGTATTTTACGATATAAAATGAGTTTTTCAATCATTGAATCAAATCTCTTATCAATTTTTTAGTATATAGATGTATAATAAGCATAGCAATTATAAATGTGAAAAGGTATTCTATGAAATTAAAAATTTGTAAAAATGATTTTAGCCTTCAATGGCAGGGGATTTACCATTTAGCCTTAGTAGATTATCCTGAAATTAACAAATGGGAATTGGAAAAAATTGCCAAGTTCGTGGCGTATGAAAAAATGTACAATAGGAAGACTCAAATAGAGTGTGAAAATCCTGTTCTACAAAGCCTAGTCTGTCAGTATCTGGATAATAGTAAAGTAATATATCCGTTTACTCCGCGTGACAGAAAAGAAGCTGGAAACTTTAATGTATATGGTGAATGTGTGACGTCAGATTATCTCAGTCATACTTGCACTGTGGAATCTGCTAAGGAGATTTTGAAAAGAGGGAAATTATTGTCTGCCACGAAGGCTTTTGGTTTGACTGGCAAACAGCTTGTGAACGATAAACGAAATGCAGCAGGTGATCCAGCGGATTATTTTGACTATGTCATGTTTGGGTGGTCTAATACGACATCTGGTTATAGGTTAGCAATGGAACGATTGCTAGAGAGAAATCCCACGGAAGTCGATCTGGAAGAAGCTTTCATACCTGGTGTTAGCTTTCATTTCCGGTATGAAACTATTGTGAATCAAAAGGGCTATGTATTTGATGGTTATCATACAGCAAAAGTGAAAGATGCGGTATTGTTAGATCTCAGTCTTTGTGTCTGCATTATTCCAAGCCAAAATAAAAAGGAATTTGAAGGTATTATTCCAAATTATTTAAAAAACAGGATTCATTATTTAGATTATCAAAACGATGGACTGGTAAAATGGAATGATAAGGTATATGAAAAAGTGCTTGAGCTAGATGGTAGAGATAGGACGACCACTAGCATATTGTAAAAGATTTTGATAAGATAGAAAGTAATTAGGAGGCAGCTATGGATTTAGCAGAAATTAGAAAAGAAATTGATCAAATAGATGTAGACTTGATTACCTTGTTAGAAAAAAGAATGGCGTTAGTGAGCCAGGTAGCTCTCTACAAACGTCAGACTGGGAAAGCAGTATTAGATACTCAGCGTGAGCAAATTATTTTAGAGAAAGTCGCAAATAGTGTGCAGGAAAAACAATATGAAGATACCCTTGTGCAGACTTTTTCAGATATTTTAAAACATTCACGTGCTTATCAAGAGCGGCATATCTAATATAGGAATGATAAAATGAAAAAAATTCATAGGTTAAAGTGGGTCAATATCGGAAATCAAGTGATAGCTATTACGGTATTGTCCATTCTTATGGGACTAGTAATTGGAACTATTGATACGATATTTGGGCGAACGCTTATATTTTTAAGTGAAGTCCGCATCTTGCATTCCCTTTATTTGATTCCTTTTTTAGCTTTTGCAGGATTAGTGATTGTATTTCTCTATCAGAAATATGGTGGGAAAAGTAGCAAAGGAATGACCTTGATTTTTGAAGTTGGTCATGGTGTAGAAAATCACATTCCCAAGCGCTTAATCCCTCTTGTTATAGTGACGACTTGGTTGACGCATCTTTTTGGTGGTTCGGCCGGTCGAGAAGGAGTAGCAGTACAATTAGGTGCCACAGTCTCTCACTGGTTTTGCAAGAACTTTTCTATTCCTAATACTTCAAAAGTATTTTTAGTTACAGGAATGGCTGCTGGTTTTGCTGGACTATTTCAAACGCCACTGGCTGCAGTTTTGTTTGCGATGGAAGTCTTGGTTGTAGGGAACTTGCAGCTGACTGCTTTGTATCCTGCCATGATAGCCTCTCTCGTTGCTGCTTGGACATCACATGCGTTAGGTCTTGAAAAATTTATGCAACCAATTTCTGCTCATTTGAGACTATCTCCAATACTTGTTATTAAATTAGTGCTCCTTGGAGTTTTATTTGGACTTTGTGGCAATGTATTTGCTTATGCCCTCTTGTGGAGTAAAAAGAAAGCGGCAACTATTTTTCCAAATCCCTACAAACGAATCGTGGTGATGGGAATTGTCTTAAGTATTGTCTTTTTATTGTTGGATAAAGGTCGATACTCAGGGCTTGGAACAAATTTAATTACGGCTAGTTTTGCTGGACAATCTATTTATTTATATGATTGGTTCTTTAAATTACTTCTAACAGTTTTGACTTTATCAGCAGGTTTTCAAGGTGGAGAAGTAACACCGCTTTTTGCCATTGGGGCAAGTCTAGGCGTTCTACTGGCAGGTTTATTTGGTCTTCCAGTTAGCTTGGTTGCGGCGCTAGGCTATGCTGCAGTTTTCGGAAGTGCTACCTCTACTTTCTTGGGACCGATTCTGATTGGTTGTGAGGTGTTTGGTTTTAGCAATTTTCCATATTTTTTCATAGTCTGTGTCGTGGCATTTAGTCTTCACCGACAACATTCGATTTATGGAGCCCAAAAAATTCGATATTGAAAAATAATCTTCTATGAGGTTTTAACTTGTAGGAGATTTTTATTTTGTGTTATACTAGAAAAAGCAAGATTAGAAAAGGAAAGTCATGACAAAAGCAGATACCATTTTAAAAGAAAATATTCGAAGAATTTTATATGAAGGTGTTTTTTCTGAAAATGCACGTCCGCGCTATAAAAATGGGAAAGTTGCTAATTCTAAGTATATCACTGGTTCTTTTGCTGAGTACGATCTGAGCAAGGGAGAATTCCCTATCACAACGCTTCGTCCGATTGCTATCAAATCAGCGATCAAAGAAGTCCTCTGGATTTATCAAGATCAATCCAATAGCTTAGAAGTTTTAGAAAACAAATACAACGTTCATTATTGGAATGATTGGGAAGTAGGAACTACTCGCACTATTGGTGAGCGATATGGTGCTGTTGTTAAAAAACATGATATTATCAATAAAATTTTAAAACAGCTGAAGACGAATCCTTGGAATCGTCGAAATATTATCTCACTTTGGGACTATGAAGCTTTTGAAGAAACAGAAGGATTATTGCCTTGTGCTTTTCAGACCATGTTTGATGTCCGACGTGTAGATGGTGAAATCTACCTAGATGCAACTCTGACACAGCGTTCAAATGATATGTTGGTAGCTCACCATATCAATGCCATGCAGTATGTCGCATTGCAAATGATGATTGCTAAACATTTTGGGTGGGAAGTTGGCAAATTCTTTTATTTTGTCAATAATTTACATATTTATAATAATCAATTCGAGCAAGCAGAAGAATTGCTTCGGCGTGAACCAACGGACTGTGCACCTCGTTTGATATTGAATGTTCCAGATGGAACCAACTTTTTTGATATTAAAGCAGACGATTTTGAATTGATCAATTATGACCCTGTTAAGCCACAGTTGAAATTTGATTTAGCAATTTGATAATGAAACAAAATTTCTCTGAATGTAAAAAAGTTTATTATTTTGATACAAATTGGTTTTGCTTCCTATGCAATTCCAATCGCCTCCCAGAATGTAAATAAAAAGAATTCACAGAAAGCTGAGTTTCACCAGACTTATTATGTTTTTTCAAAAACTAATAAACGAAGAGGCTTATTTAACTATTTTCCAAAGGCAAATATAAATTGTCTGGTGATTTGATAGTTAAAATCAGCCTTTTTTACTGAAATTTGATAAAATAGAACTATCAATTCAAAGGATGAGGGAATGACGAAGAAAATTGTAGCTATTTGGGCACAAGATGAGGATGGCTTGATTGGGCAAAACAATAGATTGCCTTGGCATTTACCAGCTGACCTTAAGCATTTTAAAGAAACAACAACTGGACAGGTTATTTTAATGGGTCGGGTGACATTTGACGGGATGAACCGTAGAGTGTTGCCTAATCGTACTACGATTATTTTGACAAGAGATAAGTCGTATCAAGTAGACAATGAGCATGTATTGATCTTTCACGATGTCACTTCTGTTCTAAAATGGTATGAGATGCAGGAAAAAGAGCTTTATATTATTGGTGGTGGTCAAATTTTTTCTGCATTTGGGCCTTTCATTGATGAGTTAGTTATGACACGTATTCATGCTAGTTTACAAGGAGATACCTATTTCCCGAAAGAGTTTGATATGACGAAATTTCAGGAGTGTTCTCGTCAATTTTATGCCAAAGACGAAAAGAATGAGTATGATTTTACTGTAACAACCTTCCAGAGAAAGGAGTCGTAATGGAACGTAGTATTTTCGGATTTTTTACGGCTCTTTTGTGTGTCGTTTGTGTCATGGCGGCTACACAGGCTTTTCGTAAAAAGCGGTATGGATTATCAGTTCTCTTTTGGCTGAATGCTTTTACAAATTTGGTGAATAGTATTCATGCTTTTTATATGACCTTATTTAAATAATAAACAACTAAACGAACGAAAAAGAAATTGTAATGAATAGATTGGAGTGAAAGATGCCTACAAATCGTACGAGCGAAATGATGGTTTATTGTTCTTTTTGTGGTAAAAGTCAAGAAGAAGTTCAAAAAATTATTGCAGGAAATAATGCATTTATTTGTAACGAATGTGTGGAATTAGCACAAGAAATTATTAGAGAAGAATTAGCAGAAGAAGTCTTGGCAGACTTGTCGGAAGTACCAAAACCACAAGAATTGCTTAACATTTTAAATCACTATGTAATAGGGCAAGATCGTGCAAAGCGAGCGCTGGCTGTTGCTGTATACAATCACTATAAACGTATCAATTTTCACGATAATCGTGAAGAAGAGGATGATGTCGAATTACAAAAATCCAATATTCTTATGATTGGTCCAACCGGTTCTGGTAAGACTTTTCTTGCTCAAACTTTAGCGAAAAGTCTAAATGTTCCCTTTGCGATTGCAGATGCGACAGCTTTGACGGAAGCTGGCTATGTCGGGGAAGATGTTGAAAACATTCTCTTAAAACTCTTGCAAGCTGCAGATTTCAATATTGAACGTGCAGAACGTGGCATCATCTATGTAGATGAGATTGACAAAATTGCAAAGAAAAGCGAAAACGTCTCTATTACTCGTGATGTGTCTGGTGAAGGCGTTCAGCAAGCTTTGCTTAAAATCATTGAAGGGACTGTAGCTAGTGTACCTCCACAAGGCGGTCGCAAACATCCACAGCAAGAAATGATTCAAGTGGATACCAAGAATATTCTTTTTATCGTTGGCGGTGCTTTTGACGGAATTGAAGAAATCGTCAAACAACGTCTAGGTGAAAAGATCATTGGTTTTGGTCAAAATAACAAAGCCATTGATGAAAATAGTTCTTATATGCAAGAAATTATTTCCGAAGATATTCAAAAATTTGGGCTTATCCCTGAATTGATTGGTCGTTTACCAGTGTTTGCTGCGCTTGAGCCTTTGACAGTTGATGATTTGGTACGAATTCTCCGTGAGCCAAAGAACGCCCTAGTAAAACAATATCAAACGCTTCTTTCTTATGATGATGTTACATTAGAGTTTGATGATGATGCCCTCCAAGAAATTGCCAACAAGGCCATTGAACGCAAGACAGGTGCTCGTGGTTTGCGCTCGATTATCGAAGAAACCATGATGGATGTCATGTTTGAAGTACCAAGTCAAGAAAATGTGAAGTTAGTGCGGATTACCAAGGAAGCAGTTGATGGAACAGATAAACCGATTTTAGAAACAGCTTAAGCGAGGTGTTGTATGGAAATTAATACGCACAATGCGGAAATTTTGTTGAGTGCAGCCAACAAATCTCATTATCCTCAGGATGAGATTCCTGAAATTGCTCTTGCTGGGCGATCCAATGTTGGAAAATCTTCTTTTATTAATACATTATTAAATCGAAAAAACTTAGCGCGAACTTCTGGTAAGCCAGGGAAAACGCAGCTGCTGAATTTCTTCAACATTGACAATCAACTTCGGTTTGTGGATGTCCCAGGCTATGGCTATGCCAAAGTTTCTAAGACAGAACGAGCTAAGTGGGGTAGAATGATTGAGGAGTATCTGACGACTAGGGAAAATCTCAGAGCAGTTGTAAGTTTAGTGGATTTTCGGCATGAGCCAAGTGCAGATGATGTGCAAATGTATGAATTTCTAAAATACTATGAGATACCCGTCATCGTTGTAGCTACAAAAGCAGACAAAATTCCACGCAGTAAATGGAACAAGCACGAATCGGTCATTAAAAAAAGGTTAGATTTTGATAAAAATGATGATTTTCTTATTTTTTCATCTGTAAACAAAGATGGTTTAGATGCGGCTTGGGATGCGATTTTGGAAAAAATTTAGGAATGAAAGAAAAGAGGCTGGGACAAAAAATCCCGGTCTTGCTTTTTCGTTAGAAATACCTCTTGACACGTGACACGGTAGCTGATTGCTCAACGTACTGCTTTGAGGTTGCAGATAGGACTTGCGAAGCAAGTCTCAACTTTGTTTGTCTTTTAGACTTCAAAAAGTTTCTAATCATTTTCGCGGAACTGGAACTACGAACGAAAAAGTAAAAACTTTTAGTTCTGTTCTATCGCCTTTATAATGAATCTGTCACCAAATTGTAACTAAGTAACGAGGATTTTATGTTATAATCAAACATATATTATACTGGAGAAATGAACTATGAGAAAGAAAAAATTGAAAAAAAGAGTTTTAACAGTTCTGGTTTTGGTGGCTGTTACTTTATTAGTTAGTGCAGTTTTATCCAAGCAAATTCGCCCAGCTAGTGCCAATGATGAGGCTTACCAACGTCCCTTGACCCAAACAGAAGTGTTTATTTCACAAATTGGTGAAACTGCTCGTCAATTGGGTCAAGCAAACGATTTATATGCTTCCGTTATGATTGCACAGGCCATTTTGGAAAGCAATTCTGGACGTTCTGCTTTATCAGCTGCCCCTCATCACAATTTATTTGGAATTAAAGGTCAATACGCTGGTCAATCTGCTACAATGCCTACGCTAGAAGATGATGGGAAAGGAAATACTTATAAGGTCAATGCAGAGTTTAGATCGTATCCGAGTTATTTTGAATCTTTGCAAGACTATGTAGCAATTTTAAAGCATAGTCGCTATACCTATGCTTGGAAAAGTAATACGACTAGTTATATGAATGCGACAGCAGCTTTGACAGGGATTTATGCGACGGATACAAGCTATAACGTCAAGCTAAATAATTTGATTCAACAGTATAATTTGACACAATACGATGTACCAGGTACGCAAACAACTAGCGCTACAGCATCTAACAAGGTCTACAATCCTTATCGTCAACAATATACAACACAGGAAGTGTTAAATTTGGATGTTGCTTGGGCGAATCGTCGTCGATAATATTTGTAATTAGATGAGAGAGATTGGGATTTTTATCCCAATCTTTTTTGTTCGGTGATGAAATTAGTTTATTCGCCTATTTTTATGGATCTATAAAGAAAACGTTTCCCATAACTAAAAGTTTGTGATATAATGAACACATCGTTTTTATGACAAAAAACAAGGGGAGATGAGAATGTCAGAATCGTTATTTATTTCAAAAATTGAATATGCGTGTTACAAAAAGGAAGAATTATTTAACAGGAGTAAAGCGAAGTATGCAATTCGTTCGATGTTTGCAGGGGCATTTTTGACATTGAGTACAGCGGCGGGAGTTATTGTAGCAGACCTAATGAATGGATTTGCTTCTGGGACTGGACGTTTTGTTTTTCCGTTTATTTTTGCTTGGGGATTAGTTTACATTCTCTTTTTAAATGCTGAATTAACTACTTCAAATATGATGTATTTAACGGCGGGAACCTTTTTGAAGAAGATAAATTGGAAAAAAGCTTTGCTCATTTTACTATATTGTACATTTTTTAATTTAGTAGGCGCTCTTTTTATTGGTTTTATCTTTAATCAAACTAGTGAATTTACTCATCTCACATCAAAGAGTTTTCTAGCTGGGATAGCAGAGCATAAATTGTCTCGTCCTAATCAGCTTGTCATTTTTGAAGGGATTGTTGCCAATATTTTTGTTAATATTGCAATTCTATCTTATTTGTTGTTGAAAAATTCAACTGCAAAAATTCTGATTGTGATTTCTGCCATTTATATGTTTGTTTTTTTAACCAATGAGCACTTGGCAGCTAATTTTGCATCATTTTCTTTAGTAGCTTTTAATAAAATTGCTGGGCAAATAGAGGTTTTTAATCTTTTAAATATTTTAAGGCATTTTAGCGTTACTTTTTTAGCTAATTGGATTGGTGGAGGGCTTTTGATTGGTTTGTCCTATGCTTTTTTAAATAAAGACGAAACTACTTATGTAGATTGAAAATAGACCGTTCGTGCATATAAATATGTGTTCAAAAAGTAGAAGAAGAGGATGGAAACGTTTCTCTTCTTTTTATTTGCTTCAAAAAAAGAAAGAATTAAAATCTGTTGCCATAATAAAAGGCATGCAATTTGACTGTATCCGCCAACAAATCGCAGAGCAAGGTAGATTATGATAAAATAGAACTAGTTTTAGATGAGAAAAGAGATTTCATGAAAGATTTATTGAAATATTTTAAAGGTTATGTGAGGGAATCCCTGTTAGGACCGCTTTTTAAATTGTTAGAAGCCAGTTTTGAATTATTGGTGCCAATTTTGATTGCGACAATTGTTGACCAAATAATCCCTGAAAAAGATAGTACACATCTTTATATCATGGTCTTTTTATTGGTTGTCCTAGCATCGTTTGGTGTTGGGGTGGCGATTATTGCCCAATATTATTCCTCAAGAGCAGCGGTAGGATTTACGCGTCAATTGACCAAAGATTTATATCAAAAAATTATGCGTTTGCCAAAAGCTCAGCGAGATAACCTGACAGCATCTAGTTTGGTTACTCGTTTGACAAGTGATACTTATCAAATTCAAACTGGTATTAATCAATTTCTTCGTCTGTTTTTACGTGCGCCGATTATTGTTTTTGGCTCGATCATCATGGCATTTTTGATTAGTCCAAGTATTACGCTGTGGTTTTTGCTGATGGTTGTAGTCTTAACCGTTATTATCTACATCATGTCACGTTTCGTCAATCCACTTTATGCTAATATTCGTCGGATTACAGATAATATTGTCAGTATGACACGTCAACAATTACAAGGTGTGCGTGTTATCCGTGCTTTTGGACAAACAACTAAAGAAATTCAGGAATTTCAAAATATCAATGAAAATTATAAGACTTGGCAGATAAAAACAGGAATATTGTCTAGCTTGATTAGTCCGTTGACCTTTTTCGTAGTGAATAGTACTCTGGTTATAGTTATTTGGTATGGAAATCTAGCGATTGGACATGGTTTACTAACGCAAGGGAAATTAGTTGCTTTGGTCAATTACCTTTTGCAAATTTTGATAGAACTGTTGAAATTGGCGATGCTCATTACTTCTTTGAACCAAAGTTACATCAGCGCTGGACGAATTCAAGAAGTTTTCGAACAGGAGGGAGAAGATGTTCTGGCAGAGTTACCGATTGTTTACTCTGTGGGTGATCAATCTATTTCTGCTCAAAATGTTACGTTTACCTATCCACAAGCCGCTCGTCCAGCATTAGAAAATATTTCGTTTGATTTACCATCTGGTCAGACTTTGGGAGTGATTGGAGGAACAGGAGCAGGGAAATCAACTTTAGTGCAGCTGTTGGCACATTTGTATGAGGCAGATGCAGGTCAGTTGGTTGTTTTTAAAAATAATCGAAGTCCTCGAAATCTTAAAGAATGGCGTTCTTGGATAAGTTTAGTACCACAAAAGGCAGAATTATTTCGAGGAACCATTCGCTCAAATTTATCTTTGGGATTAAATGATAATGTGAGTGATAACCATCTCTGGTGGGCTCTTGACATTGCGCAAGCTAGTGATTTTGTACGAGAAAAAGAAGACCAGCTAGATGCGGTGGTAGAAGCTTTTGGACGCAATTTTTCTGGCGGACAGCGTCAGCGTCTCACGATTGCGCGAGCTATTTTACAAAAGGCTCCATTTCTTGTATTGGATGATTCTACTTCGGCACTTGATTATTTAACAGAAGCTAAACTATTGCAGGCTATTAAAGGCGAATTAAAAAACACAAGTTTGATTTTAATTTCTCAACGAACCAATAGCTTGCGTGCAGCTGATCAGATACTTGTCTTGAATAAAGGACAACAGGTCGCTCTTGGCACACATGAAGATTTGCTTCAAACGAGCGATATTTATCGAGAAATTCATCTCTCACAACATAGCAGGGAGGAAAAGCATGAAAACTAGATATTCTAAAAGTAGTTTGCAACGCCTTGCAAGTGACTTATTACAGCAACGTTGGGTTTTCCTATTAGCCACAGTTGGAACGATTATTCAGGTTGCCTTGACCATTTATTTGCCGATTTTAATTGGAAATGCAGTTGATAGTGTTTTACTTCCCGATGCAAGTCAGCATTTGTTTCCAATTCTTTCTAAAATGAGCATGGTGATTGTTGCTAATACAGCAATTCAGTGGTTTAATCCTTTAATCTATAATCAGTTGATTTATAGCTATAGTCAGAAACTTCGGGACGCTGTCATTCAAAAGATTCATCGCCTTCCCTTAGCTTATCTTGATCGTCAAGGGAGTGGTGATTTAGTGAGCCGCTTGACGACGGACGTGGAGCAGTTAAATAATGGTCTGCTCATGGTCTTCAATCAGTTTTTTGTGGGTGTGTTGACCATTTTTGTAACGATTGTGACAATGGCAAGGATTGACTTTTTCATGATGATATTAGTCTTGCTTTTAACCCCTTTATCCATGCTAATTGCAGACTTTATCGCTCGTAAAAGCTATAAGTTGTTTCAAAAACAGACAACAGCTCGGGGGCTTCAGACACAATTTATCGAAGAAAGTCTCTCTCAGGAAAGTTTGATTCAAAGTTTTAATGCTCAAGAGCAGTTCATTGCGAGCTTTACAAAGGGGAATGAGAGCTATGCGAACTATTCTCAGGAAGCGATTTTCTATTCCTCGACTGTCAATCCAGCAACGCGTTTTGTAAATGCTCTTATCTATGCGATGATTGTAGGATTTGGTGCAGCTCGTATCTTCAACGGCTCTAGCTTTACGGTCGGACAATTAGTGACATTTTTAAATTATGTCAACCAATACACCAAGCCTTTCAACGATATTTCGTCTGTCATGGCCGAATTACAAAGCGCCCTTGCTTGTGCAGAGCGCTTGTACACGATTTTAGATGAAAAGGAACTTGTAGAAATTGGAAAAGAAGAACTTACGAGTGAGACTGTCTTTGGAGCTATTCATTTTGAACATATATGTTTTGGTTATGAAAAAAACAAGCCCTTGATTCATGATTTAAATATGACGATTCCTGCGGGAAGTAAAGTTGCTATTGTTGGTCCAACCGGTGCTGGAAAATCAACTCTCATCAATCTCCTTATGCGATTTTATAATGTGGATGCGGGCAAGATAAAGCTAGACGATCGAGATATTACAAATTATACTCGAGTGTCCTTCCGCCGGCAGTTTGGCATGGTGTTACAAGAAACGTGGCTGAAAAAGACCACGATCCATGATAATATTGCTTTTGGGCGACCAGAAGCGAGTCGAGAAGAAGTGATAGCAGCTGC
The DNA here is from genome assembly GCF_000524255.1 of Streptococcus sp. AS20. Taxonomy (NCBI): domain Bacteria; kingdom Bacillati; phylum Bacillota; class Bacilli; order Lactobacillales; family Streptococcaceae; genus Streptococcus; species Streptococcus sp. AS20. Next base: position 207,763 of record NZ_JANS01000005.1, read on the forward strand.
TAAAGCAGCGAATGCACATTTTTTTATTCAGCAATTACCGAATGGTTATGACACTTATCTAGCGGACGCAGGTGACTCTTTATCACAAGGACAACGGCAGTTATTGACGATTGCGCGTGTTTTTCTAGCTGTACCTAAAATCTTAATTTTAGACGAAGCAACTTCATCCATTGATACACGAACCGAAGTGCTTATTCAAAAAGCTTTTAATAAGCTAATGGTAGGAAGAACCAGTTTTATCATTGCTCATCGTCTGTCTACTATTCAAAATGCAGATATCATCTTGGTTTTGGTTGATGGTGATATTGTCGAACATGGCAGTCATCAGGAGTTGATGCAAGCGAAAGGTATTTATTATCAAATGCAGACAGCGCAGGGAAGTTTGGTTATTTAAGATTAACAAATGGAAAAAAACTTAGGGAATGATATACTATTTTATACAAATTCAAAGAATTGTTATCACATTTTCAACTATCTTGTTTTTAAGGTAAACTGTCATATAGTTTTCAAAACTTATAATTGTTCTTTCCTTACTTGCTCTAGTCCAGTTTCAGTCAGGTAGTAGATTTTCTGACAGACTTCTTTTAGAAAAGTACGGTCATGAGAAACAGTAATAAAAGCTCCGGTATAGCTTGTAAAAAGTTTTCGAATTTGTGGCTGCGAAGTAGGAGAAAAGTTACGTGTTGGCTCATCTAATAACAAGACATTTGCCTGATCTAATACCATTTTTAGCAGCAGCAATTTGGCCTTTTGTCCACCAGACAGTTGAGAAATGGGATGATGTACTTCATTGCGTGTGAATTGTAGACTGGCTAGGTGTGTGAGGATTTTTTCTCGCTCAATAGCCTCTCCTGTAGATGTTAGAAAATCTATTGGAGAATCGGCTTCGTTTAAAATATCATGATAGTTTTGAGGCATATATCCTAGTGTAATGCTTCTCTTTTCTTTCAGTAGATGTCGCAGTTCTTTGAGAAAAGTAGATTTACCGACACCATTTTTACCAATAATCCCAATCTTCTCCTGTCCCAAAAGTTCAAAGTTAATATTTCGTACTAAGATATGTTCTTCTATCTTTAAACACATTTGTTGGATAGTAAGTACTCTTTTTGTCGATGGAAGAGGGGAAATGGCAGGAAATTCCAGAATGATAGCATCTGCTTGTGTTGGTAACTCTGTCATTTTAGTGGCTTCTCGATTAAAACGTTTTTCTTGTGAGAGAATATTTTTCATTTTTTTGGCTAGTAATCTACCGGCTGTGCTGTCATGAGTATGACGCAAGACATGCTCCACACTTTGTTTGACTCGCTGGTGTTTCGCCATTGCTTTTTGATATTCTTCTCGTTCTTTTTTTGCATCTTTTGTTTGCTTTTTAAATGTCTCCTGTCTCTCTTGGCTATAATTCTCATAATTCAGATTCCTCACAGTCGTCCGAGCTTCTTGCTTTTTCTTAATCAATTCCAAATGAATGATTTTTGTCGCTACATGGCTCAAAAGACTTTCATCATGGGAAACGAAGATAACTGTTCGAGGTGTATTTTGGAGAAAATTTTCTAGCCATATCAGAGTATCTAGATCTAAATCATTAGAAGGCTCATCTAAAAAGAGAAGGTCCCAATCAGTAGAGAGGATTTTTAAAAGTTGAATTTTTAATAGTTCGCCACCAGATAAAGAGGCTAAGGTTTGCTGACTAGTAAAACGTTGACTGTCAAACTTTAATTCTTGAGCGAAGCGATAAAGTTTGTTGTAATCTAGGTCTACTTCCAAATCTCCAAAAAAATAGTCGTTAAGGGAGAGTTTACTTTCATTTTTAGGTAAACTTTGCGGTAAATAGGCGTAGTGGCTATAAGTTTTTTCAATCTCTCCCGTATAACTAACATAGTCTGAAACAAGTGCGTCATTCATGAGTAGTTTGAGAAGAGTAGATTTTCCATTTCCTTCTTCACCTATAATAGCAATTTTATCACCTGTATTAACAGTGAGTGACAAATCACTAACCATGTTTTTGAAGTCTTTTAAATGTGTAATGGTTAAATGTCTAATTTGTAGCATATATGTCTCCTTATGATGTTCATTGTCATTTTAGAGCTAAGAAAAACAGCCCTATTTACCTAGTAGAGCTGTTTTTGCTTTTGGGTTGCTAACAAATATTGCAAAGCAAGTAGTTTGCGATGGATATATTTAGCCTTGAGAAGTAAAACTGTCTTCTTTGAAAATGAGCAAGAGCACAACAAAAAATCTACTAGATAAAGTTTCCTTTAAGCAATAGATTTCTTGTACATAAGCTCCTTACCTCCGAATTTCATTGATTTTAATATAACAAAAAAGTGATTTAATGTCAAAAAAGACCTGAGTTAAGTTTTCAATCAGGAATAAATTAAATACGAATATAAAAAATCCCGAAACAATTTTCGGGATGGAGTGTTATTACACATTCAAGACTTTATCTAAGAAGTCCTTTAGACGTGGGTGCTGTGGATTATCAAAGATTTGGTCGGGTTTACCGTCTTCTAAAAACTCTCCGTCAGCCGTAAAGATAACACGGTTTGCCACTTGGCGAGCAAATCCCATTTCATGAGTTACGATAATCATAGTCATGCCTTGCTTGGCCAATTCTTTCATAACATTGAGAACATCTCCAACCATTTCGGGATCAAGAGCAGAAGTAGGTTCGTCAAAGAGCATAATATCAGGATTCATAGCAAGTCCCCGTGCAATTGCAACACGTTGTTTTTGTCCACCTGAGAGGCTATCTGGCATGGCATCAGCTTTATCAGAGAGACCGACTTTTTCTAATAGCTCCATACCGAGTTTTTTAGCTTCGGCTTGTGTCATTCGTTTGTGCTCGACAGGTGCAAAGGTGATGTTTTCTAAAACGGTCATGTGAGGGAAGAGATTGAAGTGTTGGAAAACCATACCGATATTTTCACGAACTAGATCAACATCTGTGTTTTTATTGGTCAAATCAAATCCGTCCACAGTGATGGTTCCACTTGTTACTTCCTCAAGGAGATTTAAACTGCGAAGAAAGGTTGATTTTCCTGAACCTGAAGGTCCGATGATACAAACGACATCCCCTTCATAGAATTTGGTTGTGATTCCTTTTAGAACTTCATTTTCCCCATAGTATTTATGTAAATCGTTGACATCAATTTTTAACTTAGCCATTATTTAATCCTCTTTTCTAAGCGTTTTGCAAGTCTAGTCAAAAGAGTAATGATAATCAGATAAAAAACTGCTAGGATAGCATACATTTTGAAACTTTGGTAGTTACGAGCAATGATGATTTTACCTGTTTGGAAAAGTTCGACAAGACCAATGGCGGAAACAATTGTTGTATCTTTCAAAGCAATCACAAATTGATTGACGAAATTTGGTAACATGATTTTTGTTGCTTGTGGCAGAATAATCTTTCTCATTGTCTTGGAATAAGAAATACCAAGACTGCGACTGGCTTCCATTTGTCCAGCTGGAACAGCTTGAATCCCACCACGAACGATTTCTGCAATGTAAGCTCCAGCATTGAGTGAAAGAGCAATCGTGCCAGCTACAAAATCGTTAATTGGATTTTGATGACCTGTCATTGATTCAATAAGGTTTGGGATACCCCAGAAGATAAAGGCTGCTAGAATCATAAGTGGGATCCCACGAATAACATCTACGAAGACCTCTGAGATAATGCGGAGTGCTTTAACAGGACTTACACTAAACATCCCAAAGATGATGCCGATGACCATAGCGATTGCAAATGACAGAAGTGCGAGTGCCAAAGTAATTCCAAGACCACTTAACAATTGCTTGTAGTTATTTTGGAGGAGCCCCCAAATGGTTGTTTCATCAACTGTATTGTCTGAAGAGCTAGTATTTGAGTTTGATTTCTTTAAATACTTATCAAGAATTTTTTGATACTGACCATTTTTTTTGATATTTGCTAAACCATTATTAAACATTTGGATCAATTCAGGATTACTACCCTTTTTTACGGCAAAAGCAGTATCTCCAATAGGAGTTCCTTTGATTGGTGTTTTCAGTTTTTGGCCTTGGCTAATGGAGTATTTAACAACAGGTTCGTCATCCATAACGGCATCCACAGAACCAGAGTTTAGACTGTCATACATAGAAGAAGCATCAGAGAATGTTTTGATTTTGTAATCATATTTACTTTGATTTTTTGTTAAGAAAGTTTGTGAAGCAGTTCCGTTTTTAACACCGATTGTTTTACCTTTCAAGTCTTTATAAGAAGCAATTGTACTTGATTCTTTGACGGCAAGGATAGCGTTTGCAGTATAATATGGTTCTGAGAAATCAAAGGTCTCTTTACGAGCATCTGTTACAGACATCCCTGCAATCATTCCATCGGCTTGTCCAGATTGTACAGCATTTAAAGCAGCGTCAAAACCAGGATTTGTGATTTCGATCGTGAAACCTTGGTCTTTGGCGATAGCTTTTATCAAATCCATGTCAATCCCAGTATATTTGTTATTACTATCTTGGAAAACGAATGGTGCAAAGGAAGAGTCGCTAGCAATGGTATATTTTGCTTTGACAGGAGTTGCTTTTTTGCCAGCAGGAGTAGTAGTTTCTGGAGTGGAACTAGTTGGCTTTGTAGATCCTGTCCATTTTGAGATGATTTTATCAAGAGAACCATCTTTTTTCATTTGAGCAAGCGCTTCATTGAATTCCGTTACTAGATATTCATACTTGCTTCCTTTTTTGACACCAAACGCAAAGCTACCAACAGCTTCCCCTTTCATAGAAATTTTTAAGTTTTGGCCTTGCTTGATAGCATATTCAATAACAGGCTGATCATCCATCATAGCATCAATTGAACCAGAGTTCAAACTATTATAAGTCAAATCAGTCGTATCAAAAGTTTTAAGATTAAATTTATATTTGTCTTTGATTTTTTCCAAAAAACGTTGAGAAGCAGTTCCGTTTTTAACCCCAACAGTTTTTCCTTTTAATTGTGAATAACTACTAATCGTATTTGTTTTAGTCGTTGCGATGACAACTTTTGTATCATAATAAGTATCAGACATGGTGAAGACTTTTTCACGGTCTTTGGTTTTTGTCATTCCAGCCATGATAGCATCTGCCTGACCAGATTGAACAGCATTGACCGCTGCATCAAATCCAGGGAAAGTCATATTGATGTTCCAACTTTTTAGTTCAGCGACTTTATTGATAATATCTACGTCAATACCTTTGTAAGTTTGATCGGAATCTTTAAACTCAAAAGGTGCATAGGCTGTATCAGATACTACTTTGATTGCATCTGCATGGATATTAGTTGTAGCAAATAGTGGTAGTAAAGCTAACAAAAAAGCTATGATTTTTTTCTTCATGAGTCTCTCCTTTAAATAATATTTTTAAATTATATCAAAAATATCTTCAAAAAGCAAATATTTTTCGTTTTTTATGTTAGATTTTATGACATGTAAATTTTCAATTTGTATATCTAAGGGATAAAATATAAGGTAATAAGCTCAGAAATTTGAAATGATGATACTTGTGTTAAAATAGTAGAAAGAGGTGTTATATGATAAACAGAATTACAGACAATAAATTTAAATTGATCTCCAAGTATGAGCCTTCAGGTGATCAACCACAAGCCATTGAGCAATTAGTGGATAATATTGAAGGCGGTGAAAAAGCTCAAATTCTCATGGGAGCGACAGGAACAGGGAAGACTTATACTATGAGTCAGGTTATTCAAAAGGTCAATAAACCGACCTTAGTCATCGCTCATAATAAAACTCTGGCTGGTCAGCTCTATGGCGAGTTTAAGGAGTTTTTTCCTGACAATGCGGTCGAATACTTCGTGTCTTACTATGACTATTACCAACCGGAGGCTTATGTGCCTTCCAGTGATACTTATATTGAAAAGGATAGCTCGGTCAATGATGAGATTGATAAACTTCGTCACTCAGCAACCTCTGCTCTCTTGGAGCGCAACGATGTGATTGTTGTGGCGTCAGTCAGCTGCATTTATGGTCTGGGATCTCCTAAGGAATACTCCGATAGCGTGGTCAGTTTGCGTCCTGGTCTAGAAATTTCCCGAGATAAGCTACTCAATGATCTGGTAGATATCCAGTTTGAGCGTAATGATATTGATTTTCAGCGGGGGAAATTCCGGGTGCGTGGTGATGTAGTAGAAATTTTTCCGGCTTCTCGTGATGAGCATGCCTTTCGAGTAGAATTTTTTGGTGATGAAATTGACCGTATTCGAGAAGTAGAAGCGTTGACGGGACAAGTTTTGGGTGAAGTGGATCATTTAGCAATTTTCCCAGCTACTCACTTTATGACAAATGACGAAAATATGGAGATTGCCATTGCCAAGATTCAGGCCGAGCTGGAGCAACAGCTGGCTATCTTTGAAAAGGAAGGAAAGCTCTTGGAAGCCCAACGATTGAAACAGCGTACGGAGTATGATATTGAGATGCTCCGTGAGATGGGCTATACGAACGGTGTTGAGAACTATTCTCGTCACATGGATGGGCGCAGCGAAGGTGAGCCACCTTATACCTTGCTTGATTTCTTCCCAGATGATTTTCTCATCATGATTGATGAAAGTCATATGACGATGGGGCAGATTAAAGGGATGTACAATGGTGACCGCTCGCGGAAGGAAATGCTGGTCAATTATGGTTTCCGCCTGCCGTCTGCCTTGGACAATCGTCCGCTGCGTCGGGAAGAGTTTGAAAGTCATGTTCATCAGATTGTCTATGTATCTGCGACACCGGGTGACTATGAGCGGGAGCAAACGGATACGGTGATTGAGCAAATTATTCGACCAACTGGGCTTCTGGATCCAGCAGTCGAAGTGCGTCCGACTATGGGACAAATAGATGATCTTTTAGGTGAAATCAATGCGCGTGTTGAAAAGAATGAGCGAACGTTTATCACAACGTTGACTAAAAAGATGGCAGAAGATTTGACAGATTACTTTAAAGAAATGGGAGTTAAAGTCAAGTACATGCACTCGGATATCAAGACATTGGAGCGGACTGAGATTATCCGTGACTTGCGCCTGGGTGTCTTTGATGTCCTGGTCGGGATCAATCTGCTGCGCGAGGGAATTGATGTACCAGAGGTCAGTCTGGTTGCTATCCTTGATGCAGACAAAGAAGGTTTCTTACGAAATGAGCGTGGTTTGATCCAAACCATTGGTCGGGCTGCCCGCAACAGTGAGGGTCATGTCATCATGTATGCGGACACGGTGACTGACTCTATGCAGAAGGCTATGGACGAGACCGCTCGCCGCCGTCAAATTCAGATGGCTTATAATGAAGAACATGGTATTGTACCGCAAACAATCCAGAAAGAAATTCGTGACCTGATCAGTGTAACCAAATCTGTCCTGCCAGACAAAGAAGAAGTCGTTGAAATTGAAAGTCTTAACAAACAGGAACGTAAAGATATGATTAAGAAACTAGAGGGACAAATGCAAGAAGCTGCAGGACTTCTCGACTTCGAACTGGCTGCACAGATTCGCGATATGATTTTAGAGATAAAGGCGATGGACTGAGGGATTTCAAGGAGGAAAGCAAATGGACATCACTATCAAAGCAATGGAAACAGCTGAGGAGATAGAAGGGAAGTCCAGAGTTCATTGGCAGACATGGCGTGAAGCTTATGATGAGATTTTACCTGCGGAATTTCAAGAGCAGATGACTTTAGATAAGTGCCGATTTTATAGTCAAAAGTATCCTGAAAATACCTTGATCGCTTTGGATGATGCTAAAGTGGTTGGCTTTGTTAGCTACGGTGATTTTCGAGATCCAGCTACGATAGCGGGTGAAATTTTCGCCTTGTATGTCTTAAAAGCTTATTATGGCAAGGGTGTAGGACGGCAGCTCATACAGGCCGCTTTTGCTGCCTTGGATGGTTATCAAGAGATTTTATTATGGGTTTTAGAAGATAACAAACGTGCTATCGCTTTTTATGAAAAAATGGGTTTTGTTTTTGACGGTGAGGAAAAGAGCGTTGACCTAGGAAAAGCCGTGAAAGAAAAACGAATGATCTACTCGAGAAATTCTAAGAGTTAGTTTGGAAATAATAGATATATTTGTAAGGAGCACCATATGCGTTATGCACTTTTGCTTCGTGGCATTAATGTCGGCGGGAAAAACAGGGTCGTTATGGCTGATTTGAAGAAGGATTTGGCTGAGTTGGGTTTTGAAAACCCAGTCTCCTACATCAACAGCGGCAATCTTTTCTTTGATAGCAAGGAGCAGGAGGAGAGGATTCGGGAGAGCTTGACTGCTTATTTTAGTCAGTCTTATGATTTTCCCCTGTCTTTCGTCCTTGTCAGCTCTGCCATGCTTCAAAAAGAAACAGCCAATCTTCCTGCTTGGTGGCAGGATGAAACAGCCTTTCGGCGAGATGTTCTCTTTTATCTGCCGGAGACAGACTGGGAGAGCGTTCAAGAGTTGGCAGGTAGTTGGGCAAATGATAAGGAACAGCTGCATTTTGGGCAGACGGCTTTCTTTTATAGTAATGCTGACCAAGCGGACTATCTCAAGTCCAACTATCATAAAAAACTGCTCAAATCCAATTTTTACAAGCAACTAACCATCCGAAACGGCAAGACTTTCCAGAAGATAGTGGAGTTGGTAGGTACAATTCAAAAATGAATAATTGATAGATTTTGGTCTTCTTTTTGCTAACAAATTTATTATTTGGAAAAAGTTCAAGTTGAAGTAGCGAATTAAGTTGAACGTTTTTAACACTTATGGTATTTTCGTTGTAGAGCAAGAATATATCGATAAGAGATCTATGCTTTTTGTTGTGAACTTTGAAACATCTATATACTAAAATTATGCTATAATAAATGTTATGTATACCAAACCAACTTCTGCCTATGTACACATTCCGTTTTGTACTCAAATTTGTTATTATTGTGACTTTTCTAAGGTTTTTATCAAAAATCAGCCAGTTGACGCCTACTTAGAGCACTTGCTTCAAGAATATACTTCTTATAATATAAAGCATTTACAGACGCTTTATATCGGTGGTGGGACACCGACAGCTCTTTCAGCGAAGCAGCTGGAGTTTTTGTTAGCAGAGCTGACGAAAAAGCTGGATTTGTCATTGTTAGAAGAACTGACTATTGAAGCCAATCCAGGGGATTTGGATCCGGATAAGATTGCTGTTTTAAAGGTTTCACCTGTGAATAGGGTATCTTTAGGTGTTCAGACTTTTGACGATCGCATGCTCAAGCAAATTGGTCGAAGTCATTTAGAAAAAGATATCTATGAAAACATCGTTAATCTGAAGCTGGCTGGATTTGACAATATCTCGATTGATTTGATCTATGCGCTGCCCAAGCAAACTATGGATAATGTACGAGAAAATGTAGCCAAGGCTGTTGCGCTAGATATTCCTCACATGAGTCTTTACAGCTTAATTTTAGAAAATCACACGGTTTTTATGAATCGGATGCGACGTGGAAAACTCCCTCTGCCTAAAGAAGATTTGGAAGCAGAGATGTTTGAATACATCATTGAGGAGTTAGAAAAAGCTGGTTTTGAGCACTATGAGATTTCCAATTTTTCTAAACCAGGTTTTGAGAGTCGACATAATCTTATGTACTGGGACAATGCGGAATATTTTGGTATCGGAGCCGGAGCATCTGGTTATGTCAATGGAGTTCGCTACAAGAATCATGGTCCCATCCGTCATTACTTAGAGGCGGTTGAAAAAGGTAATGCCCGTGTGAGTGAGGAACGCCTTAGCAAGCAAGAGATGATGGAAGAAGAAATGTTTTTGGGATTGCGCAAGAAGTCAGGTATTTCTAAACAACGCTTTGAGGAAAAATTTGGTGTTTCTTTTGATCGGCAGTACGGTCAAGTTGTAACAGAACTGACAGAGAAAGGGCTCTTAGTACCTGACAGGGACATTGTCCGTATGACCAAAAAAGGTCTTTTTTTGGGCGATACAGTCGCAGAGAAATTTATATTGGAGTAAATTATGGGTTTAACTTATCAAATGAAAATGAAAATTCCTTTTGATATGGCAGATATGAATGGTCATATCAAACTACCTGATGTCATTTTGCTATCCTTACAGGTATCAGGGCTGCAGTCCATTGATTTGGGGATTAGTGACAAAGCTATGCTGGAAAAATATAATCTAGTCTGGATTATCACGGATTATGATATTGATGTAGTACGGCTGCCTAAATTTGGGGAAGAAATGACGATTGAAACAGAAGCTTTGTCATATAATCGTTTATTCTGTTATCGTCGGTTTACTATTTATGATGAAGCGGGAAATGCTATTATTAATATGTTGGCTACTTTTGTCCTTATGGATAGAGATAGTAGAAAAGTGCATGCAGTAGAGTCAAAGATTGTTGCACCTTATGAAGCAGAGTTTTCTAAAAAATTGATTCGTGGACCAAAGTATCCAGATTTGAAAGAATCAATTAGCAAAGATTACCATGTCCGCTTTTACGATTTAGATATGAACGGCCATGTTAATAACAGTAAGTATTTGGACTGGATTTTTGAGGTTATGGGTGCAGATTTTCTCATGAAACACATTCCTAGAAAAATTCATCTTAAGTATGTCAAGGAGGTACGACCTGGCGGACAAATTACCTCTAGCTATGATTTGGAGGGCTTGGAGAGTAATCATCAGATTTCTAGCGATGGTGATATCAATGCCCAGGCAAGTATAATATGGAGAAGTTGTGATGACAGAAGATAGTAAATGGTTAGAATGGGCAACTCGTCTGCAGACTTTAGCACAAAATGGATTAGCCTATAGCAAGGATGAATTTGATATTGAGCGATTTCAGGAGATTCGTCAGATTGCAGCTGAAATGCTAGTCACTCCTTCTGGTATGCCACTTGAAAAAGTAAAAGAGCTGTTTTGCGATGAGACAGGCTATCAAACACCGAAATTGGATACACGGGCAGCAATTTTTAAAGACAATACGATTTTGCTCGTTCAAGAAAAAAATGGACTATGGGCTTTGCCGGGCGGATGGTGTGATGTGGATCAGTCTGTAAAGGACAATACAATAAAAGAAGTAAGAGAAGAGGCAGGCTTAGAAGTTCAGGCAGACAAACTGATTGCCGTTTTAGATAAACATAAAAATAATCCAGGAAACTCTACCTCAGTACATCACATTACCAAAATATTTGTTTTGTGTACGAGCTTAGGTGGGGAGTTTAGAGCAAATGCTGAGACGATAGCCTGTGGTTATTTTGCTTTAGATGCGTTGCCAGCATTATCTGAATCTAAAACGACTACTCAACAAATTGCAATGTGTTTTGAGGCGCAGGCATCCAATAACTGGGAAACCCGATTTGATTAATAAAGTATAGATTTAAAAGTTGAAATAGAAAACTATTTTCAATTTATATAGATTAGAGGAGTATTTAAGCTTTTAAATTAGAGGAGAAAATGAGTGACTTATAAAGGCTATTTAATTGATTTAGACGGAACAATTTATAAAGGAAAAGAACGTATTCCTACGGGTGAAGCGTTTGTACATGAGTTGCAACGGCGCAACATTCCATATTTATTTGTGACGAATAATACAACACGTACACCTGAGACTGTTCAGGCTATGTTGGCGGAACAATTCAATGTTAAAACACCTATTGAAACGATTTATACAGCAACTTTGGCAACGATTGACTATTTAAATGATAAAAATCTAGGAAAGAAAGTCTATGTTATCGGCGAGGCTGGACTTAAAAATGCTATTTCAGAAGCTGGTTATATCGAAGACACCGACAATCCGGATTATGTAGTTGTTGGTTTGGATTGGGAAGTAGATTATGAAAAATTATCGATTGCTACTTTAGCTATCCAAAAGGGAGCCCATTTTGTAGGAACCAACCCTGACCTTAATATTCCGACAGAGCGTGGTCTCATGCCTGGGGCCGGCTCAATTATCACTCTAATTGAAGTAGCAACTCGCGTAAAACCTGTTTATATTGGTAAACCCAATGCTATTATTATGGAAAAAGCTGTTGAACGTCTTGGATTGCCACATAAAGAAGTGATAATGGTTGGGGATAACTATCTTACGGATATTCGAGCTGGGATTGATAACGGTATTCCTACACTTTTGGTGACAACTGGTTTTACTCGTCCAGAAGAAGTAGCAGACTTACCAATCCAACCAGATTATGTACTTTCTAGCTTAGCGGAGTGGGATTTTGATGCGCACTAAACTGATCTTTTGGTTGAGCATGCTCTGTCTTTTAGCGGCTACGATTTTATTGACGATTTATCTCACTTGGTTGTTTTATCCTTTGGAAATTTCTTGGTTACATTTAGAAAGCAAAGTTTATCTCAAATCTACAACGATTCAGTACAATTTTAATATTTTGATGAATTACCTAACCAATCCATTCCAGCAAAAACTCTCAATGCCCGATTTTCACTCATCAGCAGCAGGATTGCATCATTTCCAAACTGTGAAATATCTTTTTCATCTGGTTCAGATTGTTTTCCTAGCAACCTTACCAGTAGTTTATTTGTTTGTAAAACATATAATTAAAAAAGGTTATTTATCTGTTTTTTCAAAGGCCGTTTTGAGTATTGTTTACCTGCCAATTATTGTTGGAGCTATCGCATTTGGGATCGGATTTGATGCGTTTTTTACTCTCTTTCATAAGATTTTATTTGTCGGAGACAATACTTGGCTCTTTGATCCTGTGAAAGATCCAGTGATTTGGATTTTACCGGAAGAATTTTTCTGCCATACTTTTCTATTATTTTTTGCCTTTTATGAAGGATTCGCATTATTACTCTATAGCTGGAGTAAAAAAAGTTATTTGAAAAAGAAAGGAAACTGATGCAAACAAATCAGCAAGTAAGAAAAGATATTGGTTTATTCTCTGCTTTATGTCTACTATATGTGGCCGTAATGGCAATGATTAGTCTGATTTATCAAACGATTGTAACCTTATTTCAAGCGATTCGTTATCCCGGAAATCTTGAGAGAATCCAAAAAGCAACGGAAAGTTTTATGTCACGCGATGGCAGCTATTATCTAATTGCTGTTTGTGCAGGAGTATTTATCTTTTGGTTGTATCGGGACGGAAAATTATTTAAGTCTGATTTACGAATGCAGAAAAGAGCCATGACTTCAAAAACGTTTGGGATAGTCTTATCTTTCTTGCTTCTAGGTCAATTAGGTTTTGTACTGTTTAATCAGATTTTTGAAACAATCTTTAATTTATTTGGTTTTACTATGCTTAAAGCTGTCGAATCAGCTTCGGCAGGTTCAGATAGTGTTTCTATGTTTTTGTATGCAAGCTTTTTTGGACCTGTTTCAGAAGAATTGATTTTCCGTGGGGCAGGTTTAAGAACGTTTGAAAAATATGGAAAAATCTTTGCAATTCTGATGTCCTCACTCTTATTTGGTTTGTTTCATGGTAATCTCCCGCAGTTCGTTTTTGCAACTTTTGTTGGAGTGATCTTCTCTTATGTGACCTTGGAGTATTCTATTTTCTGGGCAATGATTTTTCATATTTTTAACAATTTAGTTATCGGAGAAGGATTAACTTATCTCTATTCTTTTTTGCCAGACGATGTAGGAGGTGCCTTGCATTTGTTTATCCTGCTAATTGGTGCAAGCATCGCAGTCATTTTCCTATTAAAAAATAAAACAGATATAAAAAGGTATGTACGGAGAAATCGTGCATATCCAGGAACATATCGGCAAGCTTTCCGCTCGGTCTGGTTTTGGCTCTTCGTATTTTTTATGTGTCTAACGTCGTTGACATTGATAAGGCATTTATAAAAGAGAGTTTTGAAAAGACTTTCAACTTTCTTTCATTTATGATAAAATAAAGGTAATAAAAGAGGAGTGTGTCAATCATGGAACAAACATTTTTTATTATAAAGCCAGATGGTATAAAACGTGGTTTGGTTGGAGAAGTACTGAAGCGCGTGGAACGACGTGGTTATAAAATTGAACGATTAGAAATGAGAACGAATGTTCCAAACCATATAATTGATCAGCATTATGAAGCTCTATTAACAAAAGAGTTTTACCCCGCAATTCGTGAGTATATGACAAGTGGACCTTTGATTGTTGGTATTTTATCGGGAAATCAAGTGATTTCAGGTTGGCGTCACATGATGGGTGCTACTCATCCAGAAGAAGCTCTACCAGGGACGATTCGTGGGGATTTTGCGCAAGCAGCTGAGGATGGTGCAACGATTCAAAATGTTGTCCATGGTTCAGATTCTGAAGCATCAGCCAAACGAGAAATTGCCCTTTGGTTCGATGAAGAATGAAGCAATAAATATAAATGTGAATTGAGAGAAGAACTACATTAATCGCTGTTATTCTCTCTTTTTTATTATAAGATTCACGTCTGGTATGTTATAATAAAAAAGAATTAACGATACTTTAGGATATTGAAATTGATTATTGTATCAAGGAGGAGATATGTCAGATAAAAAAATTCATTTAGTAATTGTGACAGGAATGAGTGGGGCAGGAAAGACTGTAGCCATCCAGTCTTTTGAAGATTTGGGCTATTTTACGATTGATAATATGCCTCCTACGCTGGTTCCTAAATTTTTGCAGTTGGTTGAAACAACGCAAGACAATGACAAAATTGCCATGGTTGTGGATATGCGCAGTCGTTCTTTCTTTTCGGAAATTCAACAAGTTTTAGATGAAATTGAAAATAACGATGGACTTGATTTTAAAATTTTATTTCTAGATGCAGCAGACACAGAATTGGTCGCTCGTTACAAGGAAACACGACGTAGCCATCCTTTAGCGGCAGATGGGCGTATTTTAGACGGGATAAAATTAGAGCGGGAATTACTTGCACCATTAAAAAACATGAGCCAAAATGTGGTAGATACGACTGACTTAACACCACGTGCATTGCGTAAAACAATTTCTGAGCATTTCTCGGACTCAACAAAACTCCAATCATTTCGCGTTGAAGTGGTAAGTTTCGGCTTTAAATACGGTATCCCGTTAGACGCGGATCTTGTTTTTGATGTGCGTTTTTTACCAAATCCTTATTACCAACCAGAACTCCGCAATCAAACAGGGCTTGATAAAGCAGTTTATGATTATGTCATGAATCATACGGAGTCAGAAGAATTTTATCAACATTTAGTGGCACTTATCAAGCCTATTTTGCCGGGTTACAAAAAAGAAGGAAAGTCTGTTTTGACAATTGCTGTCGGTTGTACAGGTGGTCAACACAGAAGTGTCGCTTTTGCCCAACGTTTAGCCGATGATTTGGCTAATGATTGGACTGTTCATTCGTCTCATCGAGATAAAGACCGTAGAAAGGAAACGGTAAACCGTTCATGAGAAAACCTAAAATTGCTGTTATCGGTGGTGGTACAGGAATTTCTGTGATTTTAGACAGTTTGCGTAAGAAAGATGTAGATATTGCAGCCATTGTAACAGTCGCTGATGACGGAGGAAGTTCAGGTGAATTACGGAAAAACATTCAGCAATTAACACCACCAGGTGATTTACGAAATGTTTTGGTGGCTTTGTCGGATATGCCTCGTTTTTATGAAAAAGTCTTTCAATATCGCTTTGCAGAAGAAGACGGTGCTTTAGCTGGACATCCTCTTGGAAACTTGATTATTGCCGGAATTTCAGAAATGCAGGGTTCGACTTATAATGCTATGCAGCTGTTGACCAAGTTTTTCCACACAACTGGCAAGATTTATCCGTCTTGTGATACACCTTTGACGCTTCATGCAGTATTTACGGATGGAAGTGAGGTGGCTGGAGAAAGTCATTTGGCAGAGCACCAAGGTATGATTGAACGAGTTTATGTCACCAACACCTATAATGACCAAAAACCAACTGCTAGTCGCAAAGTGGTACAAACAATTTTAGAAAGTGATATGGTAGTTTTGGGACCGGGATCATTGTTTACCTCTATCTTACCCAATATGGTGATAGAAGAAATTGGGCAAGCGCTCTTGGAAACCCAAGCAGAGATTGCTTATGTTTGTAATATTATGACGCAGCGTGGTGAAACCGAGCATTTCACAGATAGTGACCACGTAGCTGTTTTGCATCGTCATCTTGGGAAAGCATTTATTGACACGGTTTTAGTGAACATTGAGCAAGTTCCTCAAGAATATATGAATTCTAATAAATTTGATGAATATTTAGTGCAAGTTGAACATGATTTTCAAGGCCTGAAAAAACAAGTTCCTCGTGTCATTTCGTCTAATTTTCTTCGCTTGGAAAATGGCGGAGCTTTTCATGACGGTAAGTCTGTGGTAGATGAACTGATGAAGATCATACAGGTGCGTAAATGAGTTTTACTATTAAAGTGAAAGAAGAATTGCTCGGTCTAGGCAGGAAAGACAAAACAGAATTATCTGCAATTATTAAAATGTCAGGGAGCTTAGGAATTGCTAGTCAGGGTTTGACATTATCCGTTACAACAGAGAATGCAAAAATTGCTCGCCATATTTATGAATTATTGGCAGCTTTTTATCACGTTAAGTCTGATATTCGCCATCATCAAAAAACAAATCTTCGGAAAAATCGTGTTTACACTGTTTTTTTAAATGAAAGTGTGGAACAAATTTTAGCTGATTTGCACTTGGCAGACTCTTTTTTTGGAATTGAAGCAGGTATTGATCAAGCTATTTTATCAGATGATGAAGCTAGCCGAGCTTATTTGCGTGGGGCTTTTCTGTCAAGTGGCAGTATGCGCGATCCAGAGTCAGGAAAATATCAGTTGGAAATCTTGTCGGTTTATTCTGATCATGCCGAAGGGTTAGCAACCTTAATGCGAAAATTTTTGTTGGATGCAAAAATAATTGAGCGTAAAAAAGGAGCGGTGACCTATCTGCAACGAGCTGAAGATATTATGGACTTTTTGATTGTGACTGGTGCTATGAAAGCAATGACTGAATTTGAGTCGGTCAAACTTTTGCGAGAAGCTAGAAATGACCTGAATCGGACAAACAATGCAGAAACGGCTAATATCGCTCGAACAGTGACGGCTAGTATGAAGACCATTCACAATATTGGCAAGATTATTGATACAGTTGGTTTAGAAAGTTTGCCTGTTGATTTACAGGAAGTTGCTTATCTGCGTGTCAACCACCCCGATTATTCTATTCAGCAATTGGCAGATAGTCTTAGTAAGCCTTTGACGAAAAGTGGTGTCAATCATCGTTTGAGAAAAATCAATAAAATTGCAAATGAATTGTAGGAAATACAAAGAAGTACGGTTTTTGTGTTATATGCAGAATCAATTTAGGGATTTCCGTGAAAACTTTACAGTTTTCTCTTGAATATTTTCAAAAAATGTGATATAGTTATAAAAATTAAATAATCCTTTAAATCTGTCCCGTGAGGCAGACAAGGAGTCAAAGTATAAGATGGTGTCGCACAGTGAGGCTGTTGGTAGTTTCTCTGTGCTTGCCTAGATTTTCTGAAGTCTCCTTGTGAAGGAGACTTTTTCTATTTTTAAGGAGGCTTTCTATGAAAACGAAAGAAGTTGTTGATGGTTTGACAATGAAACGTGCTATTACACGCATTACTTATGAAATCATCGAACGCAACAAAGAGCTAGACAAGATTGTCTTGATTGGTATTAAGACCAGGGGGGTTTACATTGCCCAACGGATTCAGGAACGATTGGTACAGCTTGAAAAGGTCAATGTACCTATCGGTGAGTTGGATACTAAACCATTCCGTGATGACTTTAAGGTGGAAGAAGATACGACACACGTTCCGGTTGATATTACAGATCATGAAGTTATCTTGGTGGATGATGTGCTCTATACAGGACGCACCATTCGTGCCGCTATTGATAATTTAGTTAGTTTGGGACGTCCGTCACGTGTTAGCCTGGCTGTTTTAGTAGACCGCGGACACCGTGAATTGCCGATTCGAGCAGATTATGTGGGCAAAAACATTCCAACTAGTCGAACAGAAGAAATTATTGTGGAAATGATAGAACAGGATGGTCAAGACCGTGTCTTGATTGCGGAGGGGTTATAAGAAAATGAGTCAAAATGTAAAATACGATGTTCATGATATGCCAAAGCCAGGTCTACTTGTAGGATTGTCATTTCAGCATTTGTTTGCGATGTTTGGAGCGACGGTTTTGGTTCCAATTCTGGTTGGAATTGACCCAGCAGTTGCCTTGTTTTCAAGTGGTCTTGGAACATTAGCGCATTTAACAGTTACTAAATACAAAGTACCAGCTTATATGGGTTCTAGCTTTGCTTATATTGCAGCCATGCAAATGTTGATGAAAACAGACGGTATCGCTGCTGTCGCTCAAGGAGCTATTACTGGTGGTCTGGTTTATTTCATTGTCGCTCTCACTGTAAAATTTGCTGGAAACGCTTGGATTGATAAAATTTTGCCGCCAGTTGTTGTAGGACCAATCATTATGGTTATTGGACTAAGTCTGGCCAGCACAGCGGTAAACGATGTCATGTTAAAAGATGGTAAATATAATTTAACTTATTTCATTATTGGGATTGTTACTCTCTTTGCAGTCATTCTTTTCAATATTTATGGTAAAAAGATTGTAGGAATTATTCCAGTGCTGTTGGGCTTGATTGTAGGATATGTCTTTGCGCTCGTTCTTGGAGCGGTAACAGGAGAAGACATCATTTCCTTTACAAAAGTTTCTCAAGCTTCATGGTTTCATGTCCCACCTATGCATCTTCCCTTCTTAGACTATAGCGTTAAATTCTATCCAAGTGCAATTTTAACAATGGCGCCAATTGCATTTGTGACTATGACAGAGCATTTTGGTCATGTCATGGTACTGAATAGTTTGACCGAAAAAGATTTCTTTAAAGACCCGGGATTGGATAAAACTCTTGCTGGAGACGGTCTTGCACAAGTGATAGCTGGGATTTTTGGTGCACCACCAGTGACTAGTTATGGTGAAAATATTGGTGTGATGGCTTTAAATAAAATCTATAGCGTTTATGTTATTGCAGGCGCAGCAGTACTTGCGATTGTGATGAGTTTTGTCGGAAAAGTATCGGCACTCTTACAATCTATTCCAACTCCAGTTCTAGGCGGTATTTCTATTGCGCTCTTTGGAGTCATCGCTTCTAGTGGTTTGAAAATTTTAATTGAAAAACAAACAGACTTTGATAATAAGAAAAACCTGTTAATTGCCAGTGTAATTTTAGTTGCAGGAATTGGCGGCTTAACGCTTCAACTTTCAGGTCTGCAAATTTCGGGAGTTGCTTTATCAACAGTTCTTGGAATTGTGCTCTATCTTATTCTGCCGGAACCTAAAAATTAGTTTAGACACCTAACTTTATTAAAAGAAATATCTCGTATCTAATAAAAGGAGAAATCACATCATGTCATCCAATCAAATCGCTCTTAAAAATGTTGTATCAATGGAAACTCTTACGAATGAGGAAGTATTGAGTTTGATTAAACGCGGAATTGAATTTAAAAATGGAGCGAAAGCTCATTTTGATGAACGACATACTATTTCTAATCTTTTCTTTGAACCATCTACACGAACTCACAAAGCTTTTGAAATGGCTGAATTGAAGCTGGGATGTAATTTGCTTGATTTTGATTCAAAAACGAGCTCCATCAATAAAGGTGAAACCTTGTATGATACGATATTAACCATGTCGGCCCTGGGAGTAGATGTTTGCGTCATTCGGCATCCAGAAGTGGATTACTACAAGGAATTGATTGAAAGTCCAACGATTACAACTGCAATTGTCAATGGTGGTGATGGCTCTGGACAACATCCGAGTCAAAGTTTGCTAGATTTGATGACCATTTATCAAGAGTTTGGGCATTTTGACGGCTTGAAGGTAGCAATTGCTGGTGACTTAGACCACTCGCGCGTGGCTAAGTCCAATATGCAAATTCTAAAACGTCTTGGAGCAGAGCTTTTCTTTGCAGGTCCAGATGTATGGAGAAGTGAAGAGTTTGCTGATTATGGACAATTTGTCACACTTGATGAAGTCGTTGACCAAGTGGATGTTTTGATGCTTCTGCGCGTCCAACACGAGCGTCATGATGACGATTCGCTCTTTTCAAAAGAAAATTACCATAAAATGCATGGTCTAACACAGGAACGATATGATAGGCTGAAAGATACAGCAATCATCATGCATCCGGCTCCGGTAAATCGTGATGTAGAAATTGCAGATCACTTAGTGGAAGCTCCAAAATCTCGTATTGTAGAGCAAATGACAAATGGTGTATTTGTTCGGATGGCAATTATCGAGTCTGTCCTAAATGGACGAAAAAAATAATAAGCATTAATACGTTGCTGCAATAACAAACGGAGGGCAAAGATGGAAAAGCGCTTGTTAATTCTGGAAGACGGGACGGTATTTGAAGGTGAGGCGTTCGGGGCTGATATTGATGTGACTGGAGAAATTGTGTTTAATACAGGTATGACCGGCTATCAAGAATCTATTACAGATCAATCTTATAATGGACAAATCTTAACCTTTACTTATCCGTTAATTGGAAATTATGGAATTAACCGCGACGACTATGAATCAATCACTCCCACATGTAAGGGAGTGGTTGTTTATGAGTGGGCACGCCGAGCAAGTAATTGGCGCAATCAAATGACCCTGAATGAGTTTTTAAATATCAAGAAAATTCCAGGAATTGCTGGTATTGATACGAGGGCATTAACAAAAATCATTCGGCAATATGGGACGATGAAGGCAACATTGGCTAATGTTGGCGACCAAATGGTGCATCTTCAAGATCAGTTGAAAGCAACTGTTTTGCCGACTGATAATATCAAACAAGTTTCAACGAAAACATCGTATCCAGCACCGGGTTCAGGTCCTAGCATTGTGTTAGTTGATTTTGGATTGAAACATTCAATTCTTCGTGAATTAGCAGCACGCAATTGTAATGTGACAGTTGTTCCTTATGATACAAGTGCAGCAGATATTCTGTACCTCCATCCTGACGGTGTCATGTTATCTAACGGTCCGGGAAATCCAGATGACCTACCACAAGTGCTAGAAATGATTCGAGGGATTCAAGGGAAAATTCCTCTTTTTGGTATCTGTATGGGACATCAACTTTTTAGTAAGGCAAATGGTGCTCATACCTATAAAATGAGGTTCGGTCATCGTGGCTTTAATCATGCTGTCAGAGAGATTGCGACAGGTCGGATTGATTTTACCAGTCAAAATCATGGTTATGCTGTTTCGCGTGATGGTTTACCAGAGGAGCTTATCATTACACATGAAGAAATCAATGATAAATCAATTGAAGGTGTACGTCACAGATACTATCCTGCTTTTTCAGTGCAATTTCATCCTGATGCTGCACCAGGGCCACATGATGCCAGCTATCTCTTTGATGAATTTATGGACATGATTGCTGCCTTTCAATTGAAACAAAGTGGTAAGTGACACTCGATGTTATACTGAAAGTTGACAAATAGAGAAAGGAGAAGGGCAAGTTCTCGTATTTGCTTAACCGAATACGGGATGTGGACTTTGCAAAAAAGATAAGTACATCCTAGACGCGAGCGTCGTCGGCTAGTTTCCTATTTTTGCTATATCCGCTTAACGCCCTTAATATCTTATAAATGCCTAAACGTACAGATATTAAAAAAATTATGGTGATTGGCTCTGGTCCCATTATCATTGGACAGGCTGCTGAATTTGATTATGCAGGAACCCAAGCCTGTCTTGCTTTAAAAGAAGAAGGTTATAGTGTCGTTCTGGTCAATTCAAACCCAGCGACAATCATGACAGATAAAGAAATTGCAGATAAGGTCTATATTGAACCTATCACTATTGAATTTGTAACTCGAATTTTAAGAAAAGAACGTCCCGATGCCATACTGCCAACTCTTGGTGGACAGACAGGTCTTAATATGGCGATGGAATTATCAAGAGCTGGGATTCTTGATGAGTTGGGTGTTGAACTTTTAGGAACCAAGCTGTCTGCTATTGATCAGGCTGAAGATCGCGATCTTTTCAAGCAATTGATGGAAGATTTAGAACAGCCTATTCCAGAATCTGATATCGTTAATAGCGTTGACGAAGCTGTTGCATTTGCTGCTAAGATTGGCTATCCAGTCATTGTTCGTCCGGCATTTACTCTTGGCGGCACAGGTGGCGGTATGTGTGCAGATGAGAAAGAACTTCGTGAAATTGCTGAAAATGGTCTCAAACTGTCACCTGTAACGCAATGTCTGATTGAGCGTTCTATTGCTGGCTTTAAGGAAATCGAATATGAAGTTATGAGAGACAGTGCAGATAATGCTCTGGTTGTCTGTAACATGGAAAATTTTGATCCAGTTGGTATTCATACAGGGGATTCTATCGTTTTTGCGCCAACGCAGACACTTTCAGATATCGAAAATCAAATGCTGCGTGATGCTAGTTTAAAAATTATTCGTGCCCTTAAGATTGAAGGTGGTTGTAATGTACAACTGGCTCTGGATCCGCATAGCTTTAAATACTATGTCATTGAGGTTAATCCACGTGTCTCACGTTCATCAGCTCTAGCTTCTAAAGCAACTGGCTACCCTATCGCTAAATTAGCTGCAAAAATCGCTGTTGGTTTAACTCTGGATGAGATGATTAATCCAGTTACGGGGACAACTTATGCCATGTTTGAACCAGCTTTGGACTATGTAGTGGCTAAGATTCCGCGTTTTCCATTTGATAAATTTGAACATGGTGAACGTCGTCTTGGAACACAGATGAAGGCGACTGGTGAAGTCATGGCTATTGGGCGTAATATTGAAGAAAGTCTTCTCAAAGCTTGCCGTTCCCTTGAAATCGGTGTTTACCATAATGAGATGCCAGAGCTTACCAATGTTAGTGACGACGCTTTGGTAGCCAAAATTGTTAAGGCTCAAGATGATCGTCTTTTCTATCTTTCTGAAGCCATTCGTCGTGGATATTCCATTGAGGAACTGTCGGATTTAACAAAAATTGATCTTTTCTTTCTTGATAAGCTCTTGCATATCTTTGAAATTGAAACAGAATTAGCAGCCAAGGTTGGTGATATTGCTATTCTCAAAGAAGCTAAGCACAATGGTTTTGCTGATCGAAAAATTGCTGATATCTGGCAGATGACAGCAGATGCTGTTCGCAAGCTTCGTCTTGACAACAAGATAATTCCTGTTTATAAGATGGTTGATACTTGTGCGGCTGAATTTGAATCTGCAACACCTTATTTCTACTCGACTTACGAATGGGAAAATGAGTCCATCAAATCAGAAAAAGAATCCGTCATTGTTTTGGGTTCAGGTCCGATTCGTATCGGACAGGGAGTTGAATTTGATTATGCGACAGTTCATTCTGTCAAAGCCATTCAAAACGCAGGTTATGAAGCTATTATCATGAATTCCAATCCTGAGACCGTTTCAACAGATTTTTCAGTTTCTGATAAACTTTATTTTGAACCGCTAACTTTTGAAGATGTTATGAATGTAATTGAGTTGGAGCAACCTAAAGGTGTCATTGTTCAGTTTGGCGGACAAACAGCTATCAATTTGGCAGAACCATTATCGCATGCTGGTGTGACAATTCTGGGTACGCAAGTAGCTGATCTTGACCGTGCAGAAGACCGTGATCTTTTCGAGCAGGTTTTAAAGGATTTAAATATTCCTCAACCGCCGGGACAAACAGCAACAAATGAAGAAGAAGCGGTCGCTTCGGCTCGTAAAATTGGTTTTCCAGTGCTTGTTCGCCCATCTTACGTTCTTGGGGGACGTGCTATGGAAATTGTTGAAAATGAAAACGATTTACGCTCTTACATGCGAACAGCTGTAAAGGCCAGTCCGGATCATCCTGTATTGGTTGATTCTTATTTAGTCGGCAGTGAATGTGAGGTAGATGCCATTTCTGACGGTAAGGACGTTCTTATTCCCGGCATTATGGAACATATTGAGCGTGCCGGTGTCCACTCAGGAGATTCTATGGCTGTCTATCCACCGCAAACTCTTTCAAAAGAAGTTCAGGCAACCATTGCAGATTATACAAAACGCTTGGCTATCGGACTAAACTGTATCGGGATAATGAATATTCAGTTTGTCATCAAAGACGAAACCGTTTATGTTATTGAAGTTAATCCGCGTGCCAGTCGAACAGTACCGTTTTTATCTAAAGTGACAGATATACCAATGGCACAAATTGCTACTAAATTGATTTTAGGAAGCAGTCTGGCTGAACTTAGCTATAAGGATGGCCTTTATCCAGAAAGTCAAACTGTTCATGTTAAAGCTCCAGTCTTTTCCTTCACCAAATTAGCTAAGGTTGACAGTCTTTTAGGACCTGAGATGAAATCTACAGGCGAAGTCATGGGGACTGATTCAACTCTTGAAAAAGCGCTTTATAAAGCTTTTGAAGCATCTTATTTCCACCTTCCTGCTTTTGGTAATGTCATTTTTACCATTGCTGATGATACTAAAGAAGAAGCATTGGCGTTAGCACGTCGTTTCTCAAATATTGGTTACAGTATTTTAGCCACGGAAGGTACCGCTAAATTCTTTAAAGAAAATGGTATTCAAGCGCAATTAGTTGAAAAAATTGGTACAGATGATCATAATGATATTCCAGCCTTTATTCGCAAAGGCAAGGTTCAGGCAATTATCAATACGGTCGGAACAAAGCGAACGGCAGATGAAGATGGTGCGGCTATTCGCAGCTCTGCCATTGAACATGGTGTACCACTTTTTACTGCGCTTGATACAGCCAATGCCATGCTTCAAGTTTTAGAAAGCCGTAGCTTCATGACAGAAGCGATTTAGACTGGGTTAAGATATATTAAGTTTTATGCAAACCTTTTCAATTCTTGAAAAATCTGTTATAATGAAAATGAAAATAGTTATTAGAGGAGAGTAGTATGTCTAAAAAAATCATTGGGATTGACCTAGGTGGCACATCGGTTAAGTTTGCGATTCTAACCCGAGAGGGAGAAGTTCAAGAAAAATGGTCTATTAAGACAAACATTTTAGATGAAGGTAGTCATATTGTTGATGATATGATTGAATCTATCAATCATCGCTTGCGACTATTGGGACTTGGGGCAGAAGATTTCATTGGAATTGGCATGGGTTCACCTGGTGTTGTGGATCGTGAAAAAGGAACGGTTATTGGGGCTTATAATCTCAACTGGAAAACTTTACAACCTGTAAAAGAAAAAATTGAGAAAGCAACTGGTATTTCTTTCTTTATTGATAATGACGCAAATGTAGCTGCTCTTGGCGAACGTTGGAAAGGTGCTGGTGAAAATCAGCCCGATGTTGTGTTTATGACTCTTGGAACAGGTGTCGGTGGTGGTATTGTCGCGGAAGGTAAACTACTGCATGGTGTAGCTGGAGCAGGAGGAGAATTGGGCCATATTACAGTTGATTTTGATCAACCAATCCTTTGTACTTGTGGCAAGAAAGGTTGTTTAGAAACAGTAGCTTCTGCAACAGGTATTGTTAATTTAACGCGTCGCTATGCTGATGAATATGCTGGTGATGCAGAGCTAAAAAAACTGATTGATAACGGCGAAGATGTTAATGCAAAAATAGTCTTTGACTTAGCTAAATCTGGAGACGAATTAGCTCTCATTGTTTATCGAAATTTTTCTCGTTACCTTGGTATTGCCTGTGCAAACATTGGATCAATCTTAAATCCATCAACGATTGTTATTGGTGGTGGTGTCTCTGCTGCAGGAGAATTTTTACTAGACGGTGTTCGTAAGGTTTATGAAGAAAATTCTTTCCCACAAGTGCGTACTTCGACAAAGCTGGCACTTGCAACGCTTGGAAATGATGCAGGTGTCATTGGAGCGGCTTCTTTAGTTCTTCAATAACCCTTCCAAAAAGAAAAATAATTCAAACAAGGCATTTACAATTTTTATAAAATTTGTTATGATATTAGTTAGTGCGTAATGGAAGCACTAGAAAACGACTAATCCGCTGTGGTCTTGAATCGTAAGATTAGTAAGATAGGAGAAGAAAAATGAATCCATTAATCCAAAGTTTGACTGAAGGTCAACTTCGTACTGATATTCCTGCGTTCCGTCCTGGTGATACTGTTCGTGTTCATGCGAAAGTTGTCGAAGGAAACCGCGAACGTATCCAAATTTTCGAGGGTGTGGTTATCGCTCGTAAGGGTGCAGGTATTTCAGAAAACTATACTGTTCGTAAAATCTCTAACGGTGTAGGTGTTGAACGTATCTTCCCACTTCACACACCCCGTGTTGAAAAGATTGAAGTAGTACGTTACGGTAAAGTACGTCGTGCGAAATTGTATTACCTTCGTGCATTACAAGGTAAAGCTGCGCGTATTAAAGAAATTCGCCGTTAATGTAGAAATAACTCTGTCTGTCGGCAGAGTTTTTCTCTAGTCCCCTTAGTTCAATGGATATAACAACTCCCTCCTAAGGAGTAGTTGCTGGTTCGATTCCGGCAGGGGACATCGTAATATGCTGAAAGCTCTTGTTACTAAAGAGCTTTTGTTATGTTTGGCCAAATTTGTATATTTTGAAAGCGAAACAAATAAAAGCTAAAGTAAGTTTTGTTTCTATAGCAGTGAGAGAAAGGAGGAAAATATGAAAGCTTATTTTATTGGTGGTTTAGGATGCAATCGTTTCTATCCTCAAGACTTTTTCGACTCTTTGCATTTTCCAGTTGTTTATCTGGATATGTATGATTCTAAGTTGAAAGAACGATTAACTTCATTACAGGCTTTGAAAGACTGGTTTGTAGCACAAGTTGATATGGAAGATGATATTTTGTTAATTGCCCACTCTTTGGGAGCAGATTTAGCAGTTTATCTAACAAGTGTTTATAATAATATTATGCATCTCGTCTTACTAGATGGTGGATATATTGATATGGACAAGATTTGCCCTTTAAATGTAGAAATAGAAGATGCTTTGAATTATCTTCAAACGAATACTTATAGAAATTTAGAAGGAGCTATTATAGCAGAAAAGCAAAATGCCACTGTGTGGTCAGAAAATATAGAGAGAGCAGTTAAAAAAAGTTTTGTATTTGATGAGGTACAAAGGTATTGGCATTTGAACTTGTCTGAAATACTTCTCACTCGTTTGTTAACTATTAGACGACAAACTACGGGGAAACTATCTCTTTTACAGAATAGAAATGTGATATTGTTTATTCCAAGAGTAAATCAAGGTACGCCCATCTGGAAACAGAATGCTTTGAAAAATATTCCGGATTTTATAGACATTCTAGAAGTGTCTGGCTGTGGTCACTCCTTATATACAGAAAAACCAAAAGAAATAGCAGCATTACTCAAAGACAAAATAGATACTAACCGGCTTTTTGACAAAAAAGAGACATAGTTTTCACTTTTCTAACCGGGGTTCAATAAAATCGTTTCTAAACTAATTCGTATTTATCGGATTTAGTTTTTTTATTTCTATTATTTCTGTATTGTTTCACTATTTTCTTTCTTTAGTTTTAGGTTTATTTAAGAAAAAATTCAGTCACTTTTAAGAAAAAATGGATATGATAGGTACATTCAAAAGAAAGAGTGTGATGAGATAGAAATTCAAAGTTAAGTATATTGATTTGATACGCTTTATCATAAAGAAGAGCTGAATCATTGCAATGTTCTTTGTAACACAGTCTCTGAATGCTTAAAAATAGAAAGAAGGAATTTGATAAAAATGAAACAAGAGAATACAAGTAGAAAAGAGAAGATGATCATAGTGGAAAAAAGTACGAAATGGTGGATGACTGTTGTAGCAGGCGGATCACTTGCTGTCGGTCTTCTTGGTGGGCTAGGTATTGGCTCATTGGCGACAAATGCGCTTAATCAGCAAACTAAAGTACAGACAAGTACGACAACTCAGGCGCAAAAAAACCAACAAGGAAACCAAGGTGGTCCGGGAATACCTCCGGGTGGACAAAGTGGAAATAACCAAGGTGATCCCAATGGAAGACCTTCCCAACAAAACGGTGACCAAAATGATAATAGTAATAGTCAAAATGGATCAGGAAATAATAATAACTCAAAGAAAAAAGCTCCATCAAATGCTGACGGTTCGACTAAATCAGACAAGAATAGTAGTACGACAGAAAATAATGACTCAAATACAACAAATTCTTAATATTTTAGAGAAAGTCATGCTATAATAGAATCAGAATAGCAGAAAGTCAGTAGATTGAGTTTTAACACGAAAATGTGAAAATAGTTGATTGGTTCATAATTAAGGGAATGGGGAAGAAGTGGAATTTTAAAATTTTTAGTTCTTATTCTATTCTGAAAGAAACAGGATGCTGCTTAAATGCTCGGCTATTGCGCCGTTTAGTACATAACGAATTATTGATTGAGGGATATTTGTCCTAAACTCATATTTTTAGAAGGAAAAGCGTATGATTAAGATTCTATTAGTAGAAGATGACCTTGGTTTATCTAACTCAGTATTTGATTTTTTGGATGATTTTGCAGATGTCATGCAAGTTTTTGATGGTGAGGAAGGCTTGTACGAAGCTGAAAGTGGTGTGTACGATCTTATCTTACTTGATTTGATGTTACCGGAAAAAGACGGTTTTCAAGTATTGAAGGGATTACGTGAAAAAGGTGTTACAACACCGGTATTGATTATGACAGCTAAAGAGAGTTTGAATGATAAAGGACATGGCTTTGAGCTGGGAGCCGATGATTATTTGACCAAACCATTTTATTTGGAAGAGTTAAAAATGCGGATTCAAGCTCTTTTGAAACGATCGGGCAAGTTTAATGAAAATACTCTTTCTTATGGCGATGTAACCATTAATTTGTCAACGAACACGACACTTGTAGATGGAAATGAAGTAGAGTTACTCGGAAAAGAATTTGATTTATTAGTATATTTCTTGCAGAATCAAAATGTTATTCTACCGAAGACGCAGATTTTCGATCGCTTATGGGGGTTTGATAGTGATACAACCATTTCAGTTGTAGAAGTTTATGTCTCAAAAATTCGGAAAAAATTGAAAGGGACGACCTTTGCGAATAATCTTCAAACACTTCGCAGCGTCGGATATATTTTAAAAGATGCTGAATAAACTAAAAAAAGCATGGTATGCGGATGATTTTTCTTATTTCATTCGCAATTTTGGTATTTTTACTCTCATTTTCTCAGCTATGACTTTGATTATCATTCAAGTTATGCGCTCAAGCCTTTATACAACGGTAGATAACAATTTAAAAAGCTTGAGTCAAGATTCGGCTTCTGTGATTAATTTAGCGCTTGCTCGAAAAGTAGGGCTAGATCAAAAGTCAGAAAATGGAGAGCCTAAAAGTGGAACAGCTGACAAAGAGTTGACAGATAAACCAAATGTTAGTGCCAATACAGAAGTTATTTTATTTGATAAGAATTATAAGCCGATTATTACAAGCAATAATTTCTTAGGGTTCAATAAACTTTCCTTTAATAGCAAGCAATTAGACCACATTCGTCAGATTCAAGTAAAAAGCAATTATGGTCGAGAAGAAACCTATCGAATGATTTTATTTGAGGTAAAACTGCCTAATTTGGAGACCAATGTCAAATACGCAGCGGTTTTTATCAATATCAGTCAATTGGAACAAACTAGTCAAAATCATGAACAGTTGATTGTGGTGGTGATGATTAGTTTCTGGGGAATTTCCTTGATTGCTAGTGTTTATCTTGCACGGGTCAGTGTTAAACCTCTTTTAGAAAGCATTCAAAAGCAAAAAAGTTTTGTCGAAAACGCTAGTCATGAGTTGCGTACACCTCTAGCTGTGTTGCAAAATCGTTTGGAGACTTTATTTAGAAAGCCAGAAGCTACTATTATGGAAGCCAGTGAAAGCATTGCTTCTAGTTTGGATGAAGTGCGGAATATGAAAATGTTGACGACAAACTTACTCAATCTAGCACGACGTGACGACGGGATTAAACCAGAAATTGGCGATGTCGAGCCAAATTTCTTTAATACAACTTTCACCAACTATGAAATGGTTGCCGCAGAGAATGGGAAAATTTTCCGGTTTGACAATAAGATTCACCGCGTAATTAAAACGGATAAAACCTTACTGAAGCAATTGATGACTATCTTGTTTGATAATGCCCTGAAATATACAGATGAAGATGGTGTGATTGAATTGACAATTTCTGCAAATGATCGAAATTTGTTTTTGAAGGTTTCGGATAATGGTCCGGGGATTAGTACGGCAG
Organism: Streptococcus sp. AS20; assembly: GCF_000524255.1. Lineage (NCBI taxonomy): Bacteria > Bacillati > Bacillota > Bacilli > Lactobacillales > Streptococcaceae > Streptococcus > Streptococcus sp. AS20. Next base: position 237,896 of record NZ_JANS01000005.1, read on the forward strand.
ATAAGAAAAAGATTTTTGATCGTTTTTATCGTGTTGATAAAGCACGGACTCGGCAGACAGGTGGTTTTGGTTTAGGGTTGTCGCTTGCAAAGCAAATCACAGAAGCTCTTAAAGGAACCATTGCAGTGAAAGACAATAAGCCTAAAGGAACTATTTTTGAGGTGAAGATTGCGATTCGAACGGATAATAAAAAGAAAAAATAGATTTAGGATACTTTCAGTGTACCTGTAAAGAAAGTTATTCCGAAAGATGATAATAAAACGCGACCAAGTCAAGACGAGTTGTTAGCTAATCTTGATTTGGTCGTGTTTTTTTCTTGTTTAAAAGCATAGTTGAATGAGAATGTCAACATCGTTCTTTCTTGCTTTCATATGCCCGGCGGACGAAGCAAGTAAATTTTAGTTTATTCCGTCAGCCCGGCAGACGAGTTGCCTGAGTTTTAATTTATTCTGTCAGCTGGGCGGACGAGCTGACTAAGTTTCAGTTTATTCCGTTAGCCGGGCGGACAAGTTGTCTAAGTTTCGGTTTATTCTGTCGACTGGGCGGACGAGCCGCCTAAGTTTTAGTTTATGCTGTCAGCCGGGCGGACGGGGGTCTCAACTTTCGGTTTGCTTCGTCGCCCCGATCGACAGAGAGAGCGAATTTGGGTTTGGCTCTCTCTGTGTTCCTTATTTTATTGCGCAGACCAGACGCTAACTGATTTTTCTGCAACTGGGAAATCTGCCCAGCCGTCTTCCTCGATTATCACGGCTGAAGAATTGTTTCCTAAGTAATCTTTAAACTCCTTACCAGCCCAATTTTCACCAATATACATGCGTTTTGAATTAGCTTGATCATTTGTCAAAATAACAGCAATTGGCTGTCCATTGTCTTTGCCTGAACGGGTCCAAGCAATGCAATGCTCGTCGTCAAAATAATCCGTCTGTTCGCCATAGGCTAAGTTGAGGCGAATATCTAATAATTTATCAAGAACTGTTTGGAAGCTGGCTTGAGCGAATTCGCCGTTGATACCATAGTAGTCTCCATAGAAAACGCAAGGTAGACCTGCTTTACGCAATAAAATGAGAGCATAAGCAGCAGGCTTAAACCATTCTTCAACAGTTGATTCCAGCGCTTGTCCACGTTGTGTGTCGTGATTATCGACAAAAGTAACAGCCGATTCAGGATGATTTTTGACGAGTGTTTGTTCAAAAATATTTCTCAAATCATAGTCCACTCCAGCGCGACTAGCATCAAATAGATTATGATGAAGCTTGACATCAACTAAATCAAAACGATAGTCAATGCTTCCTAAATAATCGTTATTTGCAGTTTCATCACCATTCCAAAACTCTCCAAAGACATAGAAATTTTCTCCATACTTCGCCATAATATCACGGATAAAATTTCTCATAAAGAAAGAGTCGATATGCTTAATAGCGTCTAACCTAAAGCCATGAATGCCAGTCGTTTCGATAAACCAATCTGCCCAATCATAAAGGTTTTGAATGACTTCTGGGTGCTTAAAATCAAGGTCAGCATACATGAGATAATCAAAATTGCCATTTTCGTTATCAACTAAGTCATCATCTGCCCACCCTTTGTTGTCTCCTTGAATGAGATAAATCCCTGATTTATTCCGTTGAGCATCGTAATCAGTCCCAGTAAAGTGATACCAATGCCACTCAAAATCATTGTATTTTTTGTGGCGACCTGGAAACGTGAATTTAGTCCAACCTTTAATTTCAAAAGGTTCAGAGAGTGCAACTGTACGATCGTTTGGGTCAACTTCAATAACAGTAAATCGCTCTTTGTAATCTGCTGCTGCTTTGTGATTTAAAACGATATCTGCAATAGGCTCGATTCCATTTTCTTTGAGCGACTTAATAGCTTTCAAATATTCTTCTTTTAAGCCGTACTTTGTTCGAATCGTTCCTTTTTGGTCAAACTCGCCTAAATCAAATAGGTCATAGATACCGTAACCAACATCGTTGGAACTAGTAGCTTTAAAAGCTGGTGGCATCCAAACCTTGCAAATCCCTTTAGAAGCTAGATGTGGGGCATCTTTTGCTAAGCGATTCCAATGTTGTCCGTCATTTGGTAGATACCATTCAAAATATTGCATCAATGTTTGATTTTCCATACGAGATACTTCTTTCTTATCTTGATGGCTATTATTTTATCAAAATAACTCTTTTGACGCAAACGTTTGCGTAAATTTTATAGAATCAGAAACGATAAAATGGATTGAAACTGTTATTTTGAAGGTATATAATAAAGCTAGTGAGCTATTTTTATTAAAAAGTTGAAGGAGCCATTGATGAAAAATAGGATTCAAGATGTTTTTGACAAGAGTATGGCAATTGAGAGTTTCACCCATACGAGTTCAGAAAGAAATATAGAAAATTTTCTCAATCAATATATTGGCAGTCTGCCGTATTTTCAGGAGCATTCGGATTACTTTGGCACATATCAGATTCCGAATGATTTTTTTCATCGCAGCGTGAATTGGGCTTTAGTAAAACGTCATTGTGCAGATACAGTGATTTTGTTTCATCACCATGATACAGTTGATATTGAGGATTTTGGCAATTTAAAGGAAATTGCCTTTGATAATATGGCTTTGAAAAAGGCTTTAGCAAGTTCTGCACTGGGTCAGGATGTGTTAGAAGATATAATTTCTAACGAATGGCAATTTGGTCGTGGATCATGTGATATGAAAGCTGCATTGGCTTTGCAATTGGGAGTAGTTGCAGAATATGCGAGCAAAGCAGAAGGGAAAGTGAATCTTCTTTATTTATCTGTTGGAGATGAGGAATCTTATTCTCAAGGAATGCGAGCTGCGGTAGGTTTGCTCTCTGATTTGAAGAAGAAATTTCATTTAAATTATATCTTGGCTATTGATTCAGAACCATTTGAAAGCAATTCAGCTCAGGAAAAAATGCTGCATGTTGGAACAGTTGGGAAAATGATGCCTGTCGTGGTTACGCAGGGTATTCTTTCCCACATGAAAGAGCCTCTCAAGGGTATCAATGCTGTTTCGCTTCTAGCAAAAGTAGTAGAAAAAATTGATCTTAATCCTCTCTTGTCGGATTTGATTGATGGAGAGCGGGCTCCTTTGCCCTCATGGTCTTATATGCGTGATTTGAAGGAAAATTATGATGTATCAACTGTTCTCAGGGCAGCAGGCTATTTTAACGTTCTTTATTTAGATAAAAGTCCGAAAGAGCTGATGATGACAATTCAACATCTTTGTCAAGAAGCTGTTGATGAATTTTATGAGCGCTATCAGACTTTGCAGGTGGTTTATAAAGAGTATAAAAAAGTCACAAAACCTCGTGTACTGACTTATGATGAGTTAATCCAGTTATGTCAAAAGAAGTCTGGATTTGAAGAATTTATGCACAAGGTAACCCGATCTGCTCATAAAGCATTTCAAGCGGGCTTAAGCTATCAAGAAATAACCATTGAAACTGTTCAAAAGGTGTTAGATTTCTATGATAAAAAGGAAGCATTTGTGGTGCTGACCATTGCACCACCTTATTATCCTTCTATGAATTGCCGGCATCTGAAAAATAGTGTGGTTGATATTGAAAAACTCATTGCACTTTATAGTAGATACTTAGCTGATACGGCGGCTGCTCGTCTAACAGTAGAAGAGTTCTTTATGGGAATTTGCGATATTAGTTACTGTGCTTTAGAAAAATCTGTTGAAGAACATCAGAAAATTATCGATAGTATGGCTGTCCCTGAAAATTTATATCCGATTGATTTCGAGAAAATTCAGGATATCAATGTTCCTGGAATCAATCTGGGTCCTTGGGGAAAGGATTTACATCAGTTAACAGAACGCGTCTATGAAAAGGATATGTTGAAGACGATTCCTCAATTTCTGTTATATTTGTTAGAACACATTGACAGCATTAAAAAATAAAACAAGAGAGCTATATTCAGTTTAGTTAGGGATATAGCTCTTGTTTTTTATGAAAATTGTGCTAAAAAGTTATCTAGTTCCTTTTGATTGTGAAGGGTTATCCATTTAGAAGCGTACATTTTTTGAAGTTTTTCATAACGCGTGCGAATGTTTATCGTTCGCCCGTCATGTAGAATCCAGCGGATAAATTCCCAATCAAATTTTTCAATGCACCCCTTTGCCGTACTATCGCGATTTTTGCCACGATAAATCAGATAACGCTTAAAAGCACGATAGAGACAACTCCAACGTGAGAAATTTAAAAAAATAATTCGGTCTGCTTGTTTCATTCTCTCTTCATAGCAGCAGGAGCTGTAGTTTCCGTCTATCACCCAGTTTTCTTTGGCTTCTAAAAATCCTTTAACTTGCTCTTGCATCCAGCTGCGGTCACTCATTTCCCAATTGGGTAGAAACTGCAGTGTGTCTAAATGCAATTTGGGAATAGAGTAATACTGGGCTAATTTGGTCGTTAAAGTAGATTTTCCCGATCCAGAATAACCAATGATTGCAATTTTCATATCTAGCCTTTCTGTTTTCAGCAACAAAAAAAGCTCCACTGAGCTCTTTTTTACGTTATGCAGATTATTTTGCTAGTTTTGTAGCAAGACGTGCTTTATCGCGGCTCGCTTTGTTTTTATGAATCAAACCTTTAGTTTCTGCTTTATCGATAGCTGAGCTTGCAGCGCGGAAAAGTTCTTCAGAAGGATTTGCTTCAAATGCTTTAATTGCAGAACGCATAGCTGATTTTTGAGCTGAGTTTTTTTCGTTTTGTTTAACGTTTAATTCAGCGCGTTTGATAGCTGATTTAATATTTGCCAATGTTTTCACCTCCAATGATATACTAACTATCTAATTATATATGAAAAGTTGAAATTTGACAAGCCTTTTTATTTTTTAAGATAAATTTCATCAATTTCATGATTTTCTGTTTTATGAAGAATAATTTCGGCTCGGTTGCGTGTGGGTTCAATATAATCCTGTAAATTGACAAGATTAATAGATTTCCAGACATTTTGAGCAAATTCCATGACTTTGTTTTCTGGCTGAGAAGTGAAAGGATGATAATAGTTAGTTGGCTCTTCTTTTGCTAAAGTGAGCAATTTTTTAAAACGATCCAGATACCAAGTTTCGATATTTTCAACTTCTGCATCCACGTAAATCGAAAAATCAAAGAAATCCGTCATGTAGAGACGTTCATTTTGTGGATTTTGAAAAACATTGATACCTTCAACGATGACAAAATCTGCGGCTGTAACATACTGTTTTTCGTCTGGAACAATATCATAAATTTCATGAGAATAAACAGGAATTTGATAATCCTTTCCATTTTTGATATTGTCCAAAAAGTCAAGCAAGAGCCCCATATTATAGCTTTCTGGAAAGCCTTTGCGCTTGAGAAGATTTTGCTCCTGCAAGTGAGCATTTGGATAAAGAAATCCGTCCGTCGTCACCAATTCAACAGTAGCATTTGAAAATGTTCTAGATAAAAGGATTTGCAAGAGCCGACTGGTAGTAGATTTTCCAACAGCAACGCTGCCAGAGACACCGATAATAAACGGTTGGCGTTTGATAGCTTTCTGTAAAAAAATACCTTTTGAAAATGCTAAATCTTCTTTTGAGCGCTTATAAATTTGGATGAGATTGGTCAAGGGAAGATAAACATCTGTTACATCTTGAAGGCTAATCTTATCATTGAAACTTTTGATGGAATTTAGCTCTTTTTGCGTTAAAGGTGGAGTTGTTTTGCGATGTAAGTTTTGCCAAGTTTTTCGACTAATTTTTTCAAAATGGATAAATTCGTTATTCATAGAGGACTCCTATTAATATGACCATTAGTATATCATAATTTTAAACAAATTGTAAACGGTTTACAAATAAAAGGTCTTTATGTTAAAATAGTTTTATGACTAAAATGTATTTCGCAGAAAATCCAGATGCAGAACATGATATTCACGAACTGAACGTTCAACTTCTGGGGCAAAATATGACTTTCTTGACTGACTCCGGCGTCTTTAGTAAGAAAATAATTGATTATGGAAGTCAAACGCTTTTAAAGTGTCTTGATTTTCATAAGCAAGAAAGCGTATTAGATGTTGGTTGTGGCTATGGAACATTAGGACTTACTTTAGTCAAGGCTAAAGAAGTCAAGGCGACCCTTGTTGATATAAATCAGCGTGCTCTTGATTTAGCTCGCCAAAATGCTAATCGTAATCAAGTTCTAGCTACGATTTTTCAATCTAATATTTATCAAAATGTAGAAGGGAGATTTCATCATATTATCAGCAATCCACCGATTCGAGCTGGGAAACAGATTGTTCATGAGGTGATTGCAGGAAGCCATGCGCACTTACTAGACGGAGGTGACTTGACGATTGTTATTCAAAAAAAACAGGGAGCGCCAAGTGCAAAAGCTAAGATGGAAGAAGTATTTGGAAATTGCGAAATTTTAAAAAAAGATAAGGGATATTATATCCTTAGAAGTAGGAAGGAAATATGAGAACAGTTGATGTTATTCAGAAAAAGCGGGATGGCTTAGAATTAACCAGCGATGAAATTAAGTGGTTAATCGAAGGATATGTTGCTGGAACCGTGCCCGATTATCAGATGTCGGCTTTTGCAATGGCAGTATATTTTAAAGGCATGAGTACTCGCGAGATTTCTGATTTGACGATGACCATGGTAGGCACAGGTCAGCAAATTGATTTGTCAGCTATTTCTGGAATCAAGGTTGATAAACATTCGACCGGAGGTGTAGGCGACAAAGTGACACTGGTGTTAGTACCATTGGTGGCTAGTTTTGGCGTGCCTGTTGCTAAAATGAGTGGTCGTGGACTCGGTCATACAGGAGGAACACTTGATAAACTAGAATCCATTAAAGGATTTCAGATTGAGCGCAGCCAAGAAGAATTTATTAAACAAGTGCAGGATATCGGATTGTCCGTTATTGGTCAGTCAAATCAGTTGGTGAAAGCTGATAAGTTACTTTATGCTTTGCGTGATGTGACAGCTACCGTCGATACGATTCCTCTGATTGCAAGTTCTGTTATGAGCAAGAAAATTGCAGCTGGTGCGGATAGTATTTTGTTAGACGTGACAGTTGGCGAGGGTGCATTTATGAAAAATCTAGAAGATGCACGTGCTCTAGCTCGTACTATGGTTGATTTAGGAAAGGCGGTTGGGCGTAGGACGACAGCAGTTATTACTGATATGAGCCAACCTCTGGGAACTAGCATTGGTAATCGTTTGGAAATCCTTGAAGCTTTGGATATCCTGCAAGGAAAAGGACGAGAAGATGTAACAGAATTTATTTGTGAATTAGGCCAAATCATGCTTGGCTTAGCAAATGTTGAAAAAACTGTAAAAGAAGTGCGGGAACATCTATTTGATGGATCGGCACTGCAAAAATTTGAAGCCATGGTTGTTGCACAAGGTGGCGATTTAGAAGATTTGTACCGCCCTTCATCAGCAAAATACGTTGTAGAAGTGACTGCAGATGAAGCGGGTTATATTTCTGAATTACCAGCGATGGAGTTTGGTTTATTTGCTATGCGGCTGGGCGCAGGTCGAGCTGTGAAATCTGATGCATTAGACTTTGAAACAGGAATTGTTTTTGAAAAGAAAGTCGGAGAGCCGGTCAAAATCGATGAAATTGTCGCAAAAATTTATGCAAATGAAAAAATTTCACAAGAACTAGTTACAGAATTCAAAAAAAATGTTAAAATAAGTAATGAGCCGAAAAAAGTTCAAGAGATTATTGAAGTAATCGCTTAACTTACAGGAGAACCGAAAATGAAGTTAAATAAATATATAGATCATACGCTTTTAAAGCCAGATGCTCACCAAGAGCAAATTGAAAAATTGATTGAAGAAGCAAGAGAATATGATTTTGTAAGTGTTTGTGTTAATCCAACATGGGTCAGTTTTGCAGCAGAAGGATTACGAGATACAGATGTTAAGGTTTGTACTGTTATTGGTTTCCCTTTGGGTGCAAATACACCTGCTGTAAAAGCCTTTGAGGCAAAAGATGCCATTAAGAACGGAGCAGACGAAGTAGACATGGTTATCAATATTGGTGCTTTGAAATCTCAAAATCTGGTGTTGGTAGAAGAAGATATTGCTGCTGTTGTGGAAGCGAGCGGTGACACACTTGTAAAAGTAATTATCGAAACTTGTTTGTTAACTGATGAAGAAAAAGTTGTAGCGTGTCAGTTAGCCCAAAAAGCTGGTGCAGACTTTGTAAAAACTTCAACTGGATTTTCAACAGGTGGAGCTACTGTTCATGATGTAGCATTGATGAGAAAGACAGTAGGTCCAGATATGGGTGTTAAAGCTTCAGGTGGGGCTCGTTCGTATGAAGATGCAGTTGCATTTATTGAAGCAGGCGCAACGCGTATCGGAGCTTCTTCTGGTGTAGCCATTATGAAAGGAGAAAAAGCTAGTGGCGACTACTGAGTTGATTGATCTAGCGATTGAGACAAGTAAAAAAGCTTACGTTCCTTATTCTCATTTTCCGATTGGCGCTGTACTAGTAGCTAAAAATGGTCAGATTTTTACAGGCGTAAACATTGAAAATGCTAGTTTTGGTCTGACGAACTGCGGTGAGCGGACAGCCATATTTAAGGCTATTTCAGAAGGTGTTACGGAGTTTGAGGAATTAATCGTTTATGGTGAAACTCAAAAGCCCGTTTCTCCGTGTGGAGCTTGTCGTCAAGTAATGGCAGAATTTTTTCCGCAGAATTTAAAGGTAACACTTGTTGCCAAAGATAAATCGACGGTCGTGATGACGGTCAGGGAATTACTTCCGTATTCTTTTACTAACTTGGAGTAGTTGGTAAAAATGGTCATTTGACCAAAGTTAATTTTGCAACTTTGTTGCACATCTTATTTAGGAGGTTCAGAGATGAACAAGAAACAATGGCTAGGCCTTGGTCTAGTAGCTGTCGCAGCAATCGGACTTGCTGCATGTGGTAACCGTGCATCTAAATCAAGCAATAAAGATGCAAAGACAGATTTGAAAGCTGCAATTGTAACAGATACAGGTGGTGTAGATGATAAATCGTTTAACCAATCAGCTTGGGAAGGTTTGCAAGCTTGGGGTAAAGAAAATGGTTTGACAAAAGACCATGGCTTCACTTATTTTCAATCTACTAATGAATCAGAATATGCTACTAACCTTGAGCAGGCAGCTTCTGGTAATTACAAGTTGGTCTTTGGTATTGGTTTTGCTCTTCGTAACGCTGTAGAAGCAGCAGCAAAGGATCATTCTGATACGAACTATGTTATCATTGATGATGAGATTAAAGGTCATAAGAACGTAGCTTCTGCTTTATTTGCTGATAATGAAGCTGCTTACCTTGCAGGTGTGGCTGCAGCAAAAACAACTAAAACCAAGAAAATTGGCTTTGTTGGTGGTATTAAAGGTGCTGTTTTGACTCGCTTTGAAAAAGGTTTTGAAGCAGGTGTGAAATCTGTTGATCCATCTATTAAGATTGATGTGAAATATGCAGAAAGCTTTAGTGATGCAGCAAAAGGTAAAACCATTGCAGCTGCTCAATATGCAGCTGGTGCAGATATTGTTTACCAGGTAGCCGGTGGTACTGGTGCAGGTGTATTCAACGAAGCAAAATCCATCAATGAAACTAGAAATGAATCTGAAAAAGTTTGGGTTATTGGTGTTGACCGTGACCAAAACGAAGAAGGTAAATACAAATCTAAAGATGGCAAAGAATCTAATTTTGTTTTAGCTTCTACTCTGAAACAAGTTGGTGGTACTGTAAAAGATATTGCTAACAAAACAGCAAAAGGGAAGTTCCCTGGAGGTAAAACTACAACTTATGGTTTGAAAGATAAAGGTGTAGATTTAACAACTAAGAATTTGTCTGCTGAAGCTAAAAAAGCAGTAGAAGATGCAAAAGCAAAAATCCTTGATGGAAGTATTAAAGTTCCTACAGATAAGTAATCTGACACTCAAGAAGCGACCTTCGTGGGTCGCTTTTTTGAGATTGAGACAGCTTTTGTCTCAGTAAAGCTGGCTAATCTTTTAGTGAGTTTTACTGAAATAAAATAATTTCTGAAAGGAATTTAATCATATGGCACATGAAAATGTCATTGAAATGCATGAAATAACCAAGATTTTTGGTGAATTTGTCGCAAATGACAAAATTAACCTTAATCTAAGACGTGGTGAAATTCATGCACTTTTAGGAGAAAACGGAGCGGGGAAGTCCACTCTGATGAATATGTTGGCGGGCTTGCTTGAGCCAACAAGTGGTGAGATTACTGTGAATGGAAAGTCAGTAACAATTGATTCTCCATCAAAATCAGCATCTTTAGGAATCGGGATGGTTCACCAACATTTTATGTTGGTAGAGGCTTTTACGGTTGCTGAAAACATTATTTTGGGGAGTGAAACGACGAAAAATGGTGTTTTAGACATTAGGAAAGCAATCAAAGATATCACGGAGCTATCTGAAAAATATGGTCTTGCTGTAGATCCTACAGCAAAAGTCGAAGATATTTCAGTTGGTGCGCAACAGCGTGTTGAAATCTTAAAGACCTTGTATCGTGGCGCTGATATCCTGATTTTTGACGAACCAACCGCAGTGTTAACTCCTTCAGAAATTGAAGAACTAGAGCATATCATGAAAAATCTAGTTAAAGAAGGAAAATCCATCATTTTGATTACGCACAAATTGGATGAAATTCGTGCTGTTTCAGATCGTGTCACCGTTATCCGTCGTGGTAAAAGTATTCAAACTGTTGAGATTGGTGGAGCAACGAATAAAGATCTTGCTGAAATGATGGTTGGGCGTTCGGTATCCTTTACGACAGAAAAAATAGCATCAGACCCTAAGGAAGTTATTCTATCCATTAAAGATTTGATCGTTAATGAAAATCGTGGTGTGCCTGCTGTTAAAAATTTGTCTTTGGATGTGCGAGCTGGTGAAATTGTCGGAATTGCTGGGATTGATGGCAATGGACAAAGTGAGCTAATTCAAGCAATCACAGGCCTTCGGAAAGTAAAATCAGGAAGTATTACTATAAAAGGCGAAGAAGTCGTTGGTCTATCTCCAAGGAAGATTACCGAAATGCAAGTCAGCCACGTTCCTGAAGATCGGCATCGTGATGGCTTAGTACTGGAGATGATGCTGTCTGAAAATATGGCTTTGCAAACTTATTACAAGGAGCCATTAAGCAAAAATGGCATTTTAAATTATAATAATATCACTTCTTATGCACGCAAATTAATGGAGGAATTTGATGTTCGTGCTGCAAGTGAAACTGTTCCAGCATCTGCACTTTCAGGAGGAAATCAGCAAAAAGCGATTATTGCTCGTGAAATCGATCGTAATCCAGATCTTTTAATCGTTAGTCAACCAACTCGTGGACTTGATGTTGGGGCGATTGAATATATTCACAAACGTTTGATTGAAGAGCGCGATAAGGGGAAAGCTGTACTTGTTGTCAGCTTTGAATTGGATGAAATTTTGAATGTTTCAGATCGTATCGCTGTTATCCATGATGGTAAAATTCAAGGCATTGTAACCCCTGCTGAAACCAATAAGCAAGAGTTAGGTATCTTGATGGCTGGTGGTGAAATTAAGAAGGGAGATTCAAATGACTAAGAAAACACAGCAAATTGCAGTGCCTTTGATTTCCGTTGTTCTTGGGATTTTGCTGGGCGCCATTGTCATGTGGATTTTTGGATATGATGCCATCTGGGGCTATGAAGAACTATTTAAAGCCGCTTTTGGTACTATTCGGAGTATTGGTGAAATTTTCCGTGCAATGGGTCCACTTATTTTAATTGCTCTTGGATTTGCAGTGGCAAGTCGAGCTGGATTCTTTAATGTTGGTTTGCCTGGACAAGCTTTAGCAGGTTGGATTTTGAGCGGCTGGTTTGCACTTTCGTTTCCGAACCTTCCACGTCCGATTATGATTCTCGCGACAGTTGTCATTGCAGCAGTAGCCGGTGGGATTATTGGAGCAATTCCTGGTATTCTTCGTGCTTACTTAGGAACGAGTGAAGTTATTGTAACGATCATGATGAACTACATTGTTCTTTATGTTGGAAATGCAATGATTCATAGTTTCCCCAAGAGTGTCATGCAAAGTATTGATTCAAGTATTAAAGTTGGAGCAAATGCAACCTATCAAACAGAGTGGTTGCGAGCGTTGACAAACAATTCACGGATGAACATCGGAATCTTCTTTGCAATTATTGCAGTTGTTCTTATCTGGTTTATGTTGAAAAAAACAACACTTGGCTTTGAAATCCGCTCTGTCGGACTAAACCCAAATGCGAGTGAGTATGCAGGGATGTCTGCTAAAAGAACGATTATTCTTTCAATGATTATCTCAGGCGCGCTTGCTGGTGTCGGAGGTGTTGTCGAAGGACTAGGAACATTCCAAAACATCTATGTACAAGGAAGTTCTCTTGCTGTTGGATTTAATGGTATGGCCGTTAGTTTATTAGCTAGCAATTCACCAATTGGTATTCCATTTGCAGCCTTCTTATTTGCAGTGCTCCAAGTCGGTGCTCCAGGTATGAATACCGCAACGATTCCGGCTGAGTTGGTAAATATTGTAACAGCGTCTATTATTTTCTTCGTAAGTATTCATTATATCATTGAACACTTTATCAAACCAAGAAAACAAGCAAAAGCCAAGGGAGGAAAATAAGATGAATTTTGTAACGATGTTAAGTCTATTAGTTTCCTCTATGCTGATTTATGCAGCACCTTTGATTTTTACAAGTATTGGTGGAGCTTATTCTGAGCATGCAGGAATTGTCAATGTCGGACTCGAAGGTATTATGGTGATGGGGGCTTTTTCAGGAGTTGTCTTTAATCTTACTTTTGTCAATACTTTTGGAAATTTAACTCCGTGGCTGGCACTTTTGGTTGGCGGTATTGTGGGATTGATTTTCTCTCTTATCCATGCTGTTGCAACGATTAATTTCCGAGCCGATCATGTTGTTAGTGGTACAGTGCTCAATTTGATGGCACCTGCCTTAGCAATTTTCTTGGTAAAAGCTTTCTATAACAAAGGACAAACGAATAATATTCAAGTATCATTTGGCAAATTTAACTTTCCGCTATTATCAGATATTCCTGTCATTGGAGATATTTTCTTCAAACATACCAGTCTAATGGGGTATATTGCAGTAGTATTTGCCTTTCTAGCTTGGTTCATTATGTTTAAGACGAAATTTGGGCTGCGTTTACGTTCTGTAGGGGAGCACCCACAAGCGGCTGATACATTGGGAATCAATGTTTATCTCATGCGTTATTATGGTGTGATGATTTCAGGTTTCCTTGGCGGTGTCGGCGGTGCGATTTATGCTCAATCTATCTCAGTAAACTTTGCTGCAACAACGATTATCGGACCAGGCTTTATCTCACTGGCTGCTATGATTTTTGGTAAATGGAACCCAATTGGAGCTATGTTTTCAAGTCTCTTCTTTGGACTGTCACAAAGTTTAGCTGTTATCGGAAGTCAATTGCCATTCCTATCACACGTACCAGCAGTTTATTTGCAAATTGCACCGTATGTACTAACTATTGTCGTATTAGCGGCTTTCTTCGGAAAAGCTGTTGCACCAAAAGCAGATGGTGTTAATTATATCAAATCAAAATAATTTATTGCAAAAAGCCAAGTTACTTTTCAAAGTAGCCTGGCTCTTTTTATAAGATAAATTGCAAGAATAAGTGCAACATTTACTTGAACTCATCCACTAGAGCTTCACAAGCCGTTCTGTAAGCTAAACATTTTCGTGGTCGGTGATTGATATCATATAAGGCCTTGTTCAAAGCCACATCAGAGATAGCGGCTAAATCTGTTTTCTTTGGAAAATATTCTCTTAGTAAGCCATTGGCGTTTTCATTGCTTCCTCTCTGCCAGGATGAATAGGCGTTCGCAAAGAAAAAGGAAATTCCTAAGTTTTCTACCAGAGGATAGCAGGCAAACTCTTTTCCCCTGTCTGAAGTGAAGGTTTTAAGAGCCTCTTTTGGAAATAGCCTACAAAGTTGTTCGATGGCTGAAAACATGGCTTTGGCTGTTCTATCTGGTATCTTGAAAGCTAAGTAAAAACGAGTTTTTCTCTCTAGAAAAGTCGCTAAACACCCCTTGCTTTTGCCTCTGGAAGACACCACAGTATCAAGCTCCCAGTGGCCAAAAGTTTCACGATTCCGGACCTCTTTAGGACGTTTGGCAATCAATGTGCCAATCCTAAATCTTCCACGTGTTTCTTTAGGTTGTCGAGTTTTTCCTTTACGACGAAGGACACTCAAATCCAGATCAATCAAACCAGCATAGAGCCAGTTATAGATTGTTTTAAAAGCTACCATCGGCCTTTGTTCAAGCTGATAGCGGCCACAAATCTGTTCAGGCGACCAGGAGGATTTTAAACCGTTCTCAATTTCCTTTTTCAACTTTGGTGTCAAACGAGACTTCCGACCTTTTTGTTTGGCCCTGCGGTCGTACTCTTCCTGTGCTAAGACTGCAGAATAACCATTTTGACATCGTCTTAACTCTCTTGAAATGGTAGACTTATGGACGCCAAGTTTACTTGCAATTTGGCAAGGTTTTAAACCTAATTCCAAGTAGGTTTCTATCTTTATTCGGTCGGTTATGGTAAGATGGGAGTAGCTCATAGTTTTTCCTCGGGTTCTGTTTGTGTGGTTACTTACAGTTTACACCAATGAAACGCTATGAGTTTTTTTGTTGCACTATATTTAAAGAATAATTGTCTTTAAAGTTACTTACATAAAATATACAATTGCAAGATACTGAAGTGCAGATGCTGCTAGGATGAAGAGATGCCAAATCATGTGAAAATATGGCTTTTTCTTAGCATAAAATCCTGCACCAACAGTATAGCAGAGTCCTCCAGCCAGCATCAGTCCCCAGAAGACTGGTCCTGTTTGCCCAATGATTTGGGGAACGATAAGAATCACTAACCATCCCATAATAAGATACAGTGCCAAACTGAATTTTTCATTAACTTTTTTAGCAAATATTTTATATAAAATACCAAAAATGGTGCTTCCCCATTGAATGCCAATGATAAGGTAACCTAACCAGTTATTCATAAGAGACAATACAACGGGGGTATAGCTTCCAGCGATAGCGATATAAATCATCGAATGATCAATGATTCGCAAGATATACTTGTGTGTAGAACCATAGCTCATAGAGTGGTAAATGGTTGAAGAAAGAAACATCAGAAATAAACTGATGACAAAAATTGAAACTCCGACGGCAGCAAGCATACCATGTTCTTCATAGCTGTAAATAGCAGAAATCGGAAGTAAAATTAGCATGATGATAGCACCAATAGCATGAGTAACGGCATTGGCGATTTCTTCACCAAAACTCAGCTGCTTGCTAAGTTTAAGGGTTTGGTTCATCTTTTGTCCTCCTTTCTAAGGATAAAGCAAGATCTTTCGTTTGATGAAATAATTTTACAGTTTGACAGGCTGCTTCAATAGCAGGTGCAGTATTATCTGTTTTTTCCTCTCGCATACAGTAGACAAATTCATTGTAGAGAGTAGCAGAATCCTTTTCGTTTACTAAAAGCTGAATCGTTTTGATAATATCTGGTATAGGAAAGACAGGCTTCAAAGTTGTCAATACAATCAATCGAGCAATCTGGATACGATTATATTTCTTCTTAATTGGTTTTGGAATGTGAGCGTGTTTGACATAGTTATTAACCATAGCAGCGGTTAAAGATTTATCTGTACCACGAAACGCCTGTTCGTTTACACCATTCACATAGAGAAGAACTTGGTCAAGATAGAGATCTAAGTCAGGTAATTCCTCCCAAGTTGGGAATTGTGTGATTTTCAAAATATCCACCTCTTCATAATCTAGTCTTAATAACCAGATTATATAATAATAAATGTCTTGTGTCAAGAGAAAAATCATTTGTTCTGCAAAATAACTTTTGATACAATAAGATTATGAAAATTTTAATTCCAACTGCAAAGGAAATGAATCTTAGCCTTAAACCGCATGGCAAGTGTTTTCTTTCAGAGCAAACAAAAACAATTGTAGCTAGCCTGTCACAGTATTCTATTGAAGAGTTAGCGAAGCTTTATCATGTTAATCTGGAGCGGGCAGAAGAGGAGCATCTTCATCTGCAACAATTAAAAAATGAGCAAGCTCTTACTTACCCAGCTTTACATTTATTTGATGGTCTCATGTATCGAAATATCAAAAGAAGTGATTTAATGGAGAAAGAGTTGAGGTATATAGACAATCATTTGCTCATTACCTCTAGTCTATATGGTATTATGCCAGCTATGGCGTTGATTTCACCTCATCGATTGGATTTTTTAGTGAAATGTACCATTTCTGGCAAAAGCTTGAAAAATTATTGGCGCAATGATTATGATGCAGCTATTTCAGGTGAGGAAATGATTTTGTCTCTGTTATCAAGTGAGTTTGAGACGGTGTTTTCCAAATCTGTGCGTGATAAGATGCTTCGGTTTAAATTTTTAGAAGATAGAGAAGGAAGTTTGAAAGTTCACTCAACTATTTCTAAGAAGGCTAGGGGGCAATTTTTAACTGCTTTAATTGAAAATCAAATAACAACGAAAGAGGAAATCAAGCAATTACAATTTGCAGACTTTGCTTTTCGAGAAGATTTATCTACTATAGATACTTATGTTTTTGTCAAGGAAAATAAGCAAAAAACGGAATGATACGTTTACGTCATTCCGTTTTGGATTCTTTTTAGTTAATTGCTGCTAATAAAGCTTCAGCTTGGGTTGCGAGTTCAGCTTGTTTTTCTTCAGAAACTGTGAGTTGACCTGTTCCCCAAGCTTCTGGATTCACAGCAACACCAGTAAATGGTTCAACGACATTCATGCGAATAAATGGAAGGAGGCTACGATAATGTTTGAAAACTTCATCTGGAGAAGTTCCATTTGCTACAGAAGAAACTGTTACAAGCTTTTCGTTGAGAGCAGAAGGTCCAGTAGGATCTGAAAGATCAAGAGCACGTGATAACCAATCCAGAAGATTCTTAACAACACCTGGAATAGACCAGTTATAAGTTGGGGAGAAAATCCAGATAGCGTCAGCGGAAAGAATTTCTTCACGAGCTTTGGCAACAGCGGCAGGAGCTGGGCTTTCAATATCTTGGTTGAAAAATGGAATATCTTTGAAATCAAGATAAGAAACTTCAGCTTTGTCAGTAAGGATATTTTCAGCTTGAGCAGCTAATTGATGGTTGAATGAGCCTTGACGAAAAGACCCGACAATAAATAGTACTTTTTTAGACATATAAGTCATTCTCCTTTTCTTTTGTACCTGTTCATGTTACAACAAATATCACTAGTTAGCAAGAAACTAGCTCAAATTTTTAAATTTTTTTAGAATCTGAATTAAATCTTCTTTCTCTTCCCCTGTTAAAATGCTGAGTCCTTGCTGGATATTTTGAATATGATCTGGAAGCACTGCTTCAATTTTGCTACGCCCTTCTGGGGTCAATCCGACTAAAAATGAACGTCGATCAGATGGGTCACAGGTCCGAAAAATCCAGCCATTTCGTATCATATTTTTAATAACAACGGTCATATTTCCAGATGTAGCAAGCATTTTATCAATTAAGTCTTGAATGCGTAAGTTTCCTTTGCTATAAAGAGTTTCTAAGACGGAAAATTGAGTGGGAGTAAGGTTATGTTGTTTTGCTGCTTGGTTTTCAAAATGTCGAATTGTACGAATTGCTTTATTTAAAACAATCATTGTTTTTAAATCAAGACGATTTTCTTGTAAAAGTTTTGTTAGTTTATCCATATCTGTATTTTACCAATAAGTAGTAATAAAATCAATTTTTAGAAAAAGATAGAAAAAAATCCTTATTTATAGTATAATAGACGAGTGAAAAATAGAAGAAAAAATGATAAAATTTTCGTTATATGGCAATATATTATCGGAAGCGTGATAGTTTTAGCTGTTCTCACTTTTTCTTTTCTTTACATTTTAAATCTATCGATGACTCCTTATCAATCCGCTAAGGAAACGGCTAGTAAAATCGCTCGCCAATACGCAGATTTGGATAAAGTGGATCGCTTTGCTATCTATAATGGCAAAAAGAGTTATTATAGTCTTTTGGGGAAGAATCGCAAAAAGACACAGCTTGCTGTTTTGATAGAAGCTGATAGTGATAAAATCTATACTTATGAGTTGTCTAAAGGAATTAGTCAAGAGAAAGCAGAAAAAATCGCTAAAGATAATGGGGCCAAACAAATTGATAAAGTAACATTTGGCTATATCAAAGAGCAACCAATTTGGGAAATCAAATCTGGAACAACTTATTACAATGTTGAATTTGAAACTGGAAGGTTACTCAGTAAGGAGGGACTATGATATTATCAAATCGCGTTTTAAATATGGAAGAGAGCGTGACACTAGCAGCAGCAGCGCGTGCAAAAGCTTTAAAAGCACAAGGACGCGATATCCTTTCGCTGACTTTGGGAGAGCCAGATTTTCCAACTCCGAAGAATATTCAAGATGCAGCTATCTCTGCAATAAGAGACGGTAGAGCTAGCTTTTATACGGTTACTAGTGGTCTTCCTGAATTAAAGGAAGCAATTGTAGCTTATTTTGCAAAATACTATGGTTATACGATTAAACCAAATCAAGTGACTGTTGCGACGGGGGCAAAGTTCTCCCTTTATACTTTTTTTATGAGTGTCATCAATCCGGGCGATGAGGCAATTATTCCGACCCCGTGTTGGGTTAGTTATGGTGATCAGATTAAGATGGCAGAAGGGATACCAGTTTTTGTTCAAGCGACAGAAGCAAATCATTTCAAAGTGACTGTTGAGCAATTAGAGGCTGCACGGACAGAGAAAACGAAAGTTTTTGTGCTCAATTCTCCTTCCAATCCAACGGGAATGATTTATACAGCTAAGGAGTTGTTGGCGATAGGTAATTGGGCTGTAGAGCACGACATTCTCATTTTGGCAGATGATATTTATGGTCGTTTGGTTTACAATGGAAATGAATTCACACCAATTTCGAGTCTATCTGAAGCGATCCGCAAGCAAACAATTGTGATCAATGGCGTGTCTAAGTCGTATTCAATGACAGGCTGGCGGCTTGGTTATGCTGTTGGAGATCCTGATATTATTGCAGCCATGAGCAAGATTGCTGGACAAACAACTTCAAATCCTACGACTGCAACACAGTATGCTGCTATTGAAGCTTTAACTGGTCCTCAAGATACTGTTGAAATCATGCGACAAGCCTTTGAAGAACGTCTTAATACCATTTACCCTTTGCTTTCCGAAGTACCAGGATTTGATGTTGTAAAACCTCAGGGAGCTTTTTACCTTTTTCCAAATGTTAAAAAAGCAATGGAAATGAAAGGCTATACAGATGTAACAGAGTTTACAACAGTTATCCTAGAAGAAGTAGGTGTTGCATTGGTCACGGGTGCTGGCTTTGGTGCACCAGAGAATGTTCGTCTCAGCTATGCGACAGATATGGCTACTCTGAAAGAAGCTGTTCGTCGCATTAGAACTTTCATGGAGAAATAAAAATGATTGCTCATTTTGGTATCAAAGGAAAGGATTTAGAAGCTAGCAAACTCTTTTATCAAGCAGCTTTAGCTCCTTTAAATTATCGTCTTCAATTTGATAACGAGTGGGTAGCAAGTTTCTCAGAGCCAAAAAATGCGGATCCTACCGGTGATTTTTGGTTGAATATTGGTCAGCAAGAGCTTGAGCATTTTGTCTTCAATGCTCAAAATCCTCAGGAAATTGATAACTTCTATCAAGCAGCCTTGGCAGCTGGTGGCAAAGATAATGGTGCTCCCGGTGAACGTAGCCACTATCATCCTGGCTATTATGCGGCTTAAGCTTATATCATTAATCCAGATGGAAGCAATATTGAGGCTGTTTATCATAAAAAATAAAAGAAAAGAGAAATGAATTAATGTCTAGAGAATTAGTAAGCATTATTGACGTCCCAAAGCATATTGGTGAAGAAGTCACTATCGGTGCTTGGGTTGCCAACAAATCAGGAAAAGGAAAGATTGCCTTTCTCCAATTGCGTGATGGCTCTGCCTTTTTTCAAGGTGTAGCT
This sequence comes from Streptococcus sp. AS20, assembly GCF_000524255.1. Lineage (NCBI taxonomy): Bacteria > Bacillati > Bacillota > Bacilli > Lactobacillales > Streptococcaceae > Streptococcus > Streptococcus sp. AS20. The sequence continues at coordinate 257,949 of NZ_JANS01000005.1, forward strand.
TTTAAACCGAACTTTCTTGAAAAATTTGGTGAAGAAGCTGGGCTTGAAAAATTCAATACAATTAAGCATATCAGTCAAGAGACTTCAGTCTATGTGACTGGTATTGTCAAAGAAGATGAACGTTCAAAATTTGGTTATGAACTTGATATCACTGACCTTGAAATTATTGCTACATCGGTTGATTACCCAATTACACCGAAAGAACACGGAACAGACTTTTTGATGGATCACCGTCACTTATGGCTTCGGTCGCGCAAGCAAATGGCAATTATGCAGATTCGCAACGCGATTATCTATGCTTCCTATGAGTTCTTTGACCGGAACGGCTTTATCAAATTTGATAGTCCGATTTTATCAGGGAATGCAGCGGAAGATTCGACAGAGCTTTTTGAAACAGATTATTTTGGAACTCCTGCCTTTTTAAGTCAATCTGGACAGCTTTACTTAGAGGCGGGTGCCATGGCACTTGGTCGTGTATTTGATTTCGGCCCTGTTTTTCGTGCTGAAAAATCCAAAACACGTCGCCATTTGACAGAATTCTGGATGATGGATGCAGAATATCCATTTGTTACACATGAAGAATCGCTTGATCTTCAAGAGGCTTATGTGAAGGCTCTGATTCAAGGAGTTTTGGATCGTGCACCACATGCACTTGAAATGTTGGAACGCGATACAGATTTGCTTAAAAAATATGCAACTGAACCATTCAAACGCATTTCTTACGATGAAGTAATTGACCTTTTGCAAGAACATGAAAATGATGAAGATGCAGAATACGAGCATATTGAACGCGGAGATGATTTTGGGTCACCACATGAAACGTGGATTTCAAACTATTTTGGTATACCAACTTTCGTCGTGAACTACCCTGCCAGCTTCAAGGCTTTCTACATGAAACCTGTGCCCGGAAACGAAGAACGTGTGCTTTGTGCAGACCTTTTGGCGCCAGAAGGTTATGGTGAAATTATTGGTGGTTCAGCCCGTGAAGAAAATTATGAAAAACTACTAATGAAGATTAAGGAAAACGGTCTCAATCCTGATGATTATGCCTTTTACCTTGATTTGCGTAAATATGGTTCGGTTCCTCATGCTGGATTTGGACTTGGTTTGGAGAGAATGGTGACATTTGTCGCAGGAACGAAACACATTCGTGAAGCCATTCCGTTTCCACGTATGCTTCACAGAATTGAACCTTAAGAAATGTAAAAACGCCTGTTGGCGTTTTTTTAGAAATAAAATATATGGAAAACGACTAAGTAAGAAAATGAGATGAAATGTTCAGTTTCTTCTTATTCAAGGAAAAAATATGTTTATGTTTAGGAGAAGTTACAAAAGAAATATTCCTCTCATGGCTGGAGTGGAGTTTCTAGGATTTTTAGGTATTACAAGTTTTTGGATTTTATTTCTCAGCCAAAACAGGATGTCTTTACTGCAAATTGGTCTGTTAGAGAGTATTTTTCATGCAACTGGGATCATTTTTGAAATTCCGTCAGGTATGTTAGCAGACAGGTTTTCTTATAAGACTAATCTGTATATCAGCCGTTTAACAAGTATTTTGTCATCTATTTTGATGTTGACAGGGCAGGGGAACTTTTGGATTTATGCTCTGGCAATGATTTTCAATGCTTTGTCTTATAATTTTGATTCAGGAACGAGCTCTGCACTTTTATATGATTCTGCAGTAGAAGCGGGCTTAAAAGATTGTTATTTGAAACTATCAAGTTTGATATCAGGTGTTTCAGAAGCAGCGATTTCTTTAGGGACGGTATTGGCTGGATTATTTGTACATGGATATCTGTATGTGACTTATTATATCATGATTGCAGTCTCAGGTGTTGTTTTAATCTTGATTTGGTTCATAAAGGAACCAAGGCTTAAAAGGCAAACAGATAAAGTGGTTACGATGAAGAAAATAATCCTGACGGTAAAAGAAGAAATGAAAAGTAGTCCGAGTCTTTTTGCGTGGATGATGATTTTCCAATTCGTTGGAACAATGATGTGTATGTTTTATTTTTACTATCAAAAACAATTACCAGATTTAGCTGGATGGCAAATTTCGACAGTTATGTTAATTGGCAGCGTCTTAAATATTTTGGCAGTTTCTATTGCCAGTAAGATTGGGAAAACATGGCATTCTTTTCGGATTTTTCCAGTAGTTGTCAGTTTAACAGGGGGAGCTTATACTCTGTCGTTTTTGGAAACTCCATTTATGTATATCCTTGTTTATTTAGCGACAAACGCTTTGTATGCCATGTATCAACCAATTTTTTACAATGATTTGCAACAGTATTTACCAAACTCAGTCAGAGCGACCATGTTAAGCGTTACTTCAATGATGTTCAGTTTAAGCATGATTATCATTTTTCCGATTGTTGGTTGGCTGATTGACAGTTTTGGCTTCAATTCGACTTTTATTGGTTTGGGAACGGTACTGATAGTGTTAGTACTACCTTTAATTATCGTTTTACAAAGGATTCGTAAACAGCTGAAAACAATCGAAAATTAATTTTTTACCTTAGGCTATATTTATTGATAAAATATAAGTTTTATGAGCTAAATTTCATGGACAGATTGGTTTGTTACTTAATCAATCTTTGTGGTAAGGAATTGTAAATGACGGTACTACTATTCATAGACCATAGAAAGAGATAATGGAACTAGAAACGATATTTTTTAAGTTTCCGGTATAATTTAATGGAACGATAGGAGGAAAAATATTATGCGTGACAATCATCTTCATACTTACTTTTCTTACGATTCAGATACTGATTTTAGAGATTACTTGGAACATTATGATGGAGAAATTGTGACGACTGAACATCTGGATTTATCTAATCCCTATCCGTATAATGCAGGCTCTCCTCACGATGACATTCCTGATTATAAGTCTTATTCTAGAAAAATAGCTTTTCTCAATAAGAAATATGGAAATCGAATCAAAAAAGGAATTGAAATAGGCTATTATAGACCACGTAAGAAAGATACTTTGGCTTTTTTAGAAGATAAAGATTATGATTTGAAACTTTTATCTGTTCATCACAATGGGAAATTCGATTACTTAGAAGCTCCTGTTTTGCAATTGGAAAAAATGCAATGGATTCCAGATTATTTAAAAGAATTAGAAGAAGCTATTGAAAGTATTCCAGCTCATGTTTTGGCTCATTTTGACTATGGTTTTCGCAAGTTTAATGTGACAGTTGAAGAACTAAAAAACTTTGAACCTCAACTTCGTGCCCTCTTTCAGAAAATGATAGAGTACAACTTGGCTTTTGAACTAAATTGCAAGTCTATGTATCTCTATAATCACGAAGATATTTATATCTATGCTCTATCTTTGGTGAAAGAATTGGGCGGAACAAAGTATTCTGTTGGCTCTGATGCCCATACGTTAGAACATTTTCGCTTGAATTTCGACCAAATCAAGCAGATCCTAACGGCATTTGGTATAGGCGAAGCAGAGTTGTTATAAAAAATAAGGCTAGGATATTATTCCCTAACCTTATACGTTTGTTTCTCAAAAATGATCATAGCAAATATTTATATTCTCTGACAATTAAACCATTTTCAAACTCAAAAATATCACAGGATAGTTGACTAAAATCATTTTTGAGAATAGTAACAATCCGATTTTCATCTGTTGAAAAAGTATGTAAACGGGAAAATTGAACAGTGTTATGACGATAGGCTTGCTGAATCTTATAAAGGTAATCTTCTATTCCATGAATAATAGAAACCTTTTGCTCATGCAATTCTCAGATGATTTTAGTATGTAAAAATTTTTGGCAAGTTTTCCAATCTCTTTGATTTTCCGCTCGAAGGAACAAGGTTAATGTTTCTAAATTTGTCATTAGTGACCTCCTTAATGAAACAACCTTTTCCAAAAAGAAAGTTTCTTTTCTGCTTGTTGGGATAAATCTGATTGGAAAAGTTCAGAAAATTGGATAAGGATTTCTTTTTCGGTAATCTCTACTGGATGATCGCTATGAATAACCAATCCAAATGGAGAATTTTTGCAGTTACTAGACACGATTGTTGCTTTGCAACCGAGATCTTTTGCTATTTTTAAGTAAAAAATTTGATATTGACTGGTGACCGCAGGAGATATTTTCACAGTTACAGGCTGATAGTCCAAGATAATCTTTTGTAACATTTCTTTAAAGTGGTCGTGGATAGGAGCACTATTAGCCTCATCAATGCTACATTCTGCTATGACCCGTTCTTCAAATGTTTCTAAAAATTTTCTTTGCTCATCAGGATTTAATTTTAATCCCCCTTGAGCTTTTTCGATTATTGCTTTGTTTATATCTGTCATAAAGTTAGTATAACATACTTTTTTGAAATTTATCCAAGAAACATTCGGAAATATAAAACGCTTACACAGAAAATTATCGTAAATTTCATAGAAAGACACGATTTTTCCTTGAAAAAAACCGATTTTTAAGGTATGATAGGAATGTAAATAAAATAACTCAAAGGAGAGTAAAAAATGTCAATTATTACTGATGTTTACGCTCGCGAAGTCCTAGACTCACGCGGTAACCCAACACTTGAAGTAGAAGTTTATACTGAATCAGGTGCTTTCGGACGTGGTATGGTTCCATCTGGAGCTTCTACTGGTGAACACGAAGCAGTTGAACTTCGTGATGGTGACAAATCTCGTTACGGTGGTCTTGGTACACAAAAAGCTGTTGACAACGTAAACAATATTATTGCTGAAGCAGTTATTGGTTATGACGTTCGCGATCAACAAGCTATTGACCGTGCAATGATTGCACTTGATGGTACTCCAAATAAAGGTAAATTGGGTGCAAACGCAATCCTTGGTGTATCTATTGCTGTGGCACGTGCTGCTGCTGATTACCTTGAAATTCCACTTTACAGCTACCTTGGTGGATTCAATACTAAAGTTCTTCCAACTCCAATGATGAACATCATCAACGGTGGTTCTCACTCAGATGCTCCAATCGCCTTCCAAGAATTCATGATTGTACCTGCTGGTGCACCTACATTCAAAGAAGCTCTTCGTTGGGGTGCTGAAATTTTCCACGCTCTTAAGAAAATCCTTAAATCTCGTGGTCTTGAAACAGCTGTTGGTGACGAAGGTGGATTTGCTCCTCGTTTTGATGGAACTGAAGACGGTGTAGAAACAATCCTTGCTGCCATTGAAGCTGCTGGTTATGTTCCTGGTAAAGATGTATTCCTTGGTTTTGACTGTGCATCATCAGAATTCTACGACAAAGAACGTAAAGTTTATGATTATACTAAATTCGAAGGTGAAGGAGCTGCAGTTCGTACAGCTGATGAACAAATTGACTACCTTGAAGAATTAGTAAACAAATACCCAATCATCACTATCGAAGATGGTATGGATGAAAACGATTGGGATGGATGGAAGAAACTTACTGAACGTCTTGGTAAGAAAGTGCAACTTGTTGGTGACGACTTCTTCGTAACAAATACTTCTTATCTTGAAAAAGGTATCAACGAAGCTTGTGCTAACTCAATCCTTATCAAAGTTAACCAAATCGGTACTCTTACTGAAACATTTGACGCTATCGAAATGGCGAAAGAAGCTGGTTACACTGCTGTTGTATCACACCGTTCAGGTGAAACTGAAGATTCAACAATTGCTGACATCGCAGTCGCAACTAACGCAGGACAAATCAAGACTGGTTCACTTTCACGTACAGACCGTATCGCTAAATACAACCAATTGCTTCGCATTGAAGATCAACTTGGTGAAGTAGCTGAATATCGTGGTTTGAAATCTTTCTATAACTTGTCAAAATAATTCAGTTAGAATACGAATCGGCTAGTGAAACTAGTCGATTTTTTCTTTATTGTATTGATAAATTTTAGGAGGGCAATATGGATAAAATTGAAGAACTGGCTTATATTATTCAAAGTAGTCAAAATATTGTATTCTTTGGTGGTGCAGGTGTTTCAACTGAATCTGGTATTCCGGATTTTCGCAGTTCAAATGGTATTTACAATATTGAGTTAAACCAGCATTTTACAGCAGAGCAACTAGTTTCCCATACGATGTTTGAACGCTATCCAGAACAGTTTTTTGACTTTTACAAAAAACATCTCATTTATCCGGATGCCAGACCAAATGTAGCCCATGATTATTTAGTTCATCTAGAAAAGACAGGGAAATTAAAAGCGATTGTCACGCAAAATATTGATAGTTTACACGAGATAGCGGGAAGCAAAAATGTATTGAAAATTCATGGTAGTGTTGACCGAAATTATTGCACCAACTGTCATCGTTTTTATGACTTAGAGGATTTTTTGAGATTATCTGGAACTATTCCTTATTGTGAGACTTGCGGTTACATAGTTAAGCCAGATGTGACTCTTTATGAGGAATCGCTAAATATGGACGTCTTTTCTCAAGCTATTCAAGCTATTAGTCGAGCTGATTTACTCATCATTGGTGGGACCTCGCTAGTTGTTTATCCAGCGGCGAATTTGGTTCATTATTTTCAAGGACGGCAGCTAGTCCTTATCAATAAAAGTAATACGGTACAAGATAATCAAGCTAATTTAGTCATCAAGGGCAAGATTGGAGAAGTGTTAAGTAAGGTATGGAAATTAACGGATAATTAATTCGAAAATCAGTGAATGTATGGCATTTAACTGTATTTTTTAAAAAAGTAAAATTTTAAAAATGTCCTTTATAACGGAAATTTTATAAAATGTCCTTTGTAATGGAAATTTTTAAAAATTTCCGTTATAATAGATAAAAAGAGGTGAGAAAATGATGTACATTGCTCTTATTGGCGATATTATTGAATCAAAAAAAATACAAGATCGAGCACAGGTGCAACAGCGCTTATTACAATTGATGAAAGAGTTGAATCAGCAATATCAAAATTATTTAGTTTCTCCCTTTACAGTCACAACTGGAGATGAATTTCAAGCCTTATTTTCACCAAATTCTTATATATTTCAAATCATAGATCAGATTTCTGTTGCATTTGCTCCTTATGAAATTCGATTCGGTATTGGTGTTGGAGATATGATTACAGAGATTAATAAAGAACAAAGTATAGGTTCTGATGGTCCTGCATATTGGTTGGCGAGAGAAGCCATTAACCATATCCACGATAAGAATGATTATGGCATCAATCACATTTCAGTTTTTTTGGCAAATGAAGAAGTTAGTTGGACTGTCAATGCTATGTTAGCTGCGTGTTCTTTTATTCAGTCTAAGTGGACAGAAGTTCAATATGATGTACTCAAACAATTACTGGCTGAAAATATATACGATGAAACATTTTCGCATAAAGAAATAGCAAGATTGCTCGGTATTACTCCAAGTGCTTTTAATAAACGTATCAAGGCAAGTGGTCTAAAAATTTATCTCAGAAATAAACGAGTTGCTATGAATCAGATATTAAAAGAGATAGCAAAGGAGGAGAGTAGGTATGTCTAAGTTGTGGGGGTTTTCAGATTTCTTCTTGCAAAATCCAATCTTATTATTAACGTTGATAGCTCATGTTTTAGCTGATTTTCAATGGCAGAGTCAAAAAATAGCCGACTTAAAAAGTCGGAAATTCCCATATTTAATATTACATTTGATCATCGTTTTTCTTCCATTACTGATTTTGAGTGTCTTTTTCCCCAAAAATAGCCTATATTTTGCTGTGGTTTGGCTTAGTCATGTAGTTATTGACTTTTTGAAGTACAAGCTCAATATTTTTATAGAGAAAAAGAAATGTACCAAACAAGCTTTTATCGTTGACCAACTACTTCATCTCATTTGCATTTTCCTATTTTATACCGTATTGGCGAGTAAAACCTATCCACTTTGGCTTAAAAATAGTGTTCTAGTAGCTCAGATGTTTCTATTTTTGGCTATCGTTGGAAAACCTGTTAATATTTTATTTAAGTTTTTCTTTAGCAAATATCAGTCAAATGGGAATGACCAAGATACCATAGCAGGTGCAGGTGCAATGATTGGGATTTTAGAGCGTTATATTATGGCTTTGTCCCTCGTATTTGGACAATTTGCCTCGATTGGTTTAGTTTTTACCGCCAAGTCAATTGCTCGCTATAATAAAATTTCTGAAAGCCAGTCCTTTGCGGAATATTACCTCATTGGCTCACTTTTTAGCATGATTAGTGTGCTCATTGTTTTTAGTTTGCTTTATTTATAAAAAAAGCTGGGACGAAAATTCCCAGCTTCAAAGTATATGATGCAATAAACCAAGGACGCAGTGGTTTATTGCTCAAAGTATTTGTAATAGAGGTTACTGAGCTGATCCGTTCAGACGGTTCAACCTTTGCAGGAGTGAAACTAGGAGCTAAAAATTTTCAATTTTATTCCGTCGTATACGTAATCTTCTCAGATTATATTCGTTTCATAGTCACCTGTCTAATTCCTTTTGTTACATTATTGAATTTCATAACCTATGAGGAGACCATTTTCTTCGGCGTAAAAACTGCACAGGCCAGAAGTTGGAATAACTTCAATAACAGCCTGAGGAAATTTTTCTCGCACCATTTCGGAAAATTGCTGGCAAAACTTAAGATTATTTCGATGAGCAATAATGATTTGCCCACCTGCATAGCCCGCTTTTATGAGTTCATCAAAAGCTGCAATGAGTGATTTTTTTGCACCACGTGCCTTTTGAAGTAACTCTAGCTTCCCGTCTTGGCTAGCTTCACCTACCATACGGATGTTAAGTAATCCTACAACGGCTCCGACTAATTTGCTTAGTCGACCATTTTTAACGAGATTGTCAACTTTGGCAAGAACGAAAAGTAATTTTGTCTTGGTTTGATAGGCTGTAATTTCTGTCACGACTTCTTCATAACTCAAACCTTGACCAATAAGAAAATTCAGTTTTTTGATAATCAAGTCATTCTCGCCGCCTGCAGAAAGAGTATCAATAATATGAATATTCACATCGGGGTGTTCTTCGAGATAGAGTTTTTTAGCAACTTGCGCGCTATTGTGACTTCCTGATAAGGTTCCTGTAATAGTAACCACAAAAATATTTGAAGCGCCATCAAAAGCCTTCATATAGTCATCTGGACTAGGGCAGGCTGATTTTGAAGCAGAAGAAGTGGCATACATTTTTTTCATCATATCATCAATATTGAGTTGTGCATTATCTATAAAGATTTCATCGTTTACTTGAATGCTCAAAGGAACATTTTCAAATAAGGTGTCAACAGCAATATTTTCGATAGTTCTATAATCACAACCTGAATCAGCTACAATTTTCCAAGTCATTAAATTCTCCTTTATAGGGCAGTAAATTAGTTAGACATTGACAAAAGTTTTGTCTTTTTTTACAATTATATCATGAAATCTGTGCCTTAGAAAGCCTTTACAGTCGGTTGTTACACGTAGAAAGAAAATGTTATGTCGGAACGTAAAATATCAAAAAAATCCTTAGAAAATTTAAAAATATCAAATGAGGAATCGAATCGAATTACAAAAGAATCATTGGAGATTTCTTTATTGCAATTATTGGAAAAGAAAGAGTTGACTAAAATTACTATTTCTGAATTAGTAGAGAGGGCAGGCGTTTCACGTGCAGCTTTTTATCGAAATTATGATTCAAAAGAAGAGATTTTACAAGAAATTTTTCAACGAACAGTGCAAAAGATTACAGATAAATTGGAACAATTCAATATGAGAACAGAACTTTATCAAGTATGGTTGTTTTTGTTTAAAGAAGTCAAAAAAGAAGCTCGAATTGTTAGTCTAGCGATAGACTACAATTTAGAAAAACTGTTGACAAGTGCTGTGTTTGATATGTTAGAGCAACAAAATTATTCCAGAAAAGAGGCTTCAACGTACATGAATTCTTTTTGGAGTTCGGCGGTGGTTTCTGTTTTGATTAAATGGATAAAAGACGGTATGAGGGTTCCAGCAGAGAAGATTGCATCGCTCGGACTTCCGCTTTTTCCGCAGCGAAAGAATGGTAAATCGAGCGATGAATAAGACAATGAGGTGTAACATGGTTAAAAAAAGATTGGCTTGGGATGAATATTTTGCAGCGCAAGCTCTCTTGATTGCTAATCGCTCAACCTGCAAGCGAGCAAGTGTAGGAGCGGTTATTGTAAAGGAGAACAAAGTTATTTCAACAGGATATAATGGTTCTGTTTCAGGAACGGAGCACTGTATTGATCATGAATGTTTGATGGTTGATGGGCATTGTGTGAGAACCTTACATGCAGAAGTGAATGCGATTTTACAAGGTGCAGAGCGTGGAATTCCGAAAGGTTTTACTGTTTATGTCACGCATTTCCCTTGCCTCAATTGTACTAAGCAGCTTTTACAAGTTGGTTGCAAGCGAGTAGTGTATATCAATCAATACCGTATGGATGATTATGCGCGTTATTTATATAGCGAAAAGAAAGTCGAGCTAGTACATTTGCCAATTGAAAAAGTAAAAGAAGCAATTTCGGAGATTGATTTAATATAACTTTTAGAGTGTAACATTTATTTTCTATGAATACAAGGAAAGAAAATATGACAGAAGAACAACTTCAAAAAGCCTGGCAAGCATTGTTTGATGGGCAATATCAGCTTGCGAAGCAATTAGTTTATCAAATAGAGCAAGACAATTATAGTACACTGAATTTAAAAGCATATATTGCTTTAGAAGAAAAAGATTTTGCGTTAGCCCGTCAATTTTTAAAAGACTATTATGCTCAAGCTGTGTCTGAAAAGAACCTAGAAGAACAGCACATAGGCTTACATCAACTAGCTATGGTCGAACGAGAAGAAGAACATTTTCAAAAGGCTTATGATTTGATAATGACAGAAGCTACAATTATTACAGAGCATTTCCCTGATGATGTACTAAAGAAATCAGTCAATTTATACGAACAAGGATATTTACAGTTCAAACTTGGAAATATTCATCTTGCAGAAGAGCTTTTGCAAGAAACACTAAATTTAGCATTGCAGACAGATGATTTAGTCAACCATGCTTGTGCTTATCGCGCCTTGGCTGAGGTAATGTTAGCTAAGAGAGATATAAAAAGAGCTAAGCTTCATGCACAAAAAGCACTGGCGTGTTTTGAAAAAGCAGGTGATGGCGTTGGAGCGACAGAGCTGAAGGGTTTGATGGCACAGATAAAGTAATAAGATGAAAATTTCATAATGTTTGTAAAATAAAGGTATTCTAATATAAAAATTAGAGTATTTTTATATCCATTTTAACGAACGATAAACTGAAATTTACTAAATAAGGTTTTAGTTTATCAAAAAATCTTATATAATATAATCAAAAAATAATAAAAGAGGATTGATTATGAAGAAGAAAAAATAAATGTTTCTATTTTGTCGACATTGCTTAGTCTTAGTGCACTATGTCAATGGCGCATGTCTTTTCCAAGTTTCTACGATTGTTGATAAAGACAAGAATCTTGAAGGTGATGAATTTGTGGTTATTGATATGACATCGCCAGAAACTACAAAAAAGGCACTCACATAATATTCAAGGTGTTACGTTTAAAGATTCAATTTCAGAAATCAATAAAGTCAAGGCTAAATAAAAATGGAAGAATATTACTTCTTCCGTTTTTATTTTTAAAATTACATACTTGCTTACACAGAAATAAATTATTATTATCAAATTTACAAAAATCTTGTTTTAAAATGCTGCTTATTGCAGTTGGTGTAAACCGCGCTATATAGAGTTCCCTTTATTTCTGTTTAGGTTGTTGTTTTGTGATATTCAATCCGAAGGGAATGAGGTTTTCTTGTTTCATCCGAATTCGCTGGATATTATCTTTATGTCGGACGATAATGATGAGCGCTAATGCGAGTACAATTACGGTAAAGAGTACATCATAACGTGGTAAAAGAAAGCCAAATAGTGGGAAAATTAAGACTCCCAGAATAGCGGAGGCAGCAGCTGTCACACTTGAAAAGGAAATCATACTAGTCAGGTACAAGCAGCTGAAAAAGATGACAGCTAAATAAGTGAAGAAAGTCGGTGAAAATCCAAGAATGACGCCTGCGCTAGTTGCTACGGCTTTACCACCTTTAAATTCAGCAAAAATGGGGAAGGTATGCCCAAGAACGGCTAAAAGTCCAAAAACGAGAGGAGAAATACCGTTGATATGAAGGAAAAATGGCAATAGTGTCGCAAATGTCCCTTTAAAAAAGTCAAAAATAAAGGTGATGATGCCTGCTTTTTTTCCAAGGACACGAAAGGTATTGGTCGTCCCTGTATTTCCGCTGCCGTATTCGCGGAGATTTTTCTTGTAAAATACTTGTCCAATCCAAAGCCCGGCAGGGATTGAACCAATCAAATAAGCTGCTATCAATGTAAAAACTATCTTTATCATGTTTTTATTATACCATGAATTTTGATTTTGATAGTTGAACGATCAGAAATATTTTATAAAATTTGTCTAGGCTGAAAAAATAGTGGTGAGAAGCAGAAAGAATACACTATTTTCTAAAAATCTTTGCAAAATTTGCTAAAAACTTGTAAGATAGAAAGGATGAATGATTCAGGAGGTTCCTTGTGGCAAAAAAGGAAATCAATATTAACAATTACAATGATGATGCCATTCAAGTATTAGAAGGGTTGGACGCGGTTCGTAAACGTCCTGGTATGTATATCGGCTCAACAGATGCAACTGGGCTTCACCATTTGGTCTGGGAAATTGTTGACAATGCAGTTGATGAGGCTCTGTCTGGCTTTGGCGACAAGATTGACGTGACGATTAACAAAGACGGGAGTTTGACTGTAGCAGACCACGGTCGGGGAATGCCAGTCGGTATGCACGCTATGGGAATCCCAACAGTAGAAGTCATCTTTACGGTGCTCCACGCTGGGGGTAAATTTGGTCAAGGCGGCTACAAGACCTCTGGGGGGCTGCACGGTGTGGGTTCTTCTGTGGTCAATGCGCTGTCTAGCTGGCTGGAAGTTGAAATCATACGTGACGGAATGGTTTATCGGCAACGATTTGAGCAAGGTGGAAAACCTGTTACCAGTCTGGAAAAGATTGGCAAGGCTCCCAAGTCAAAAACGGGCACGAAAGTGACTTTTATGCCAGACGATACGATTTTCTCAACGATTGATTTTAAATATAATACAATCGCAGAGCGGCTTAATGAATCAGCCTTTTTGCTCAAAAACGTTCACCTTTCTCTGACAGATGAGCGAACGGGCGAGTCTGTTGATTTTCATTATGAAAATGGGGTGCAGGACTTTGTCAGCTATCTGAATGAAGACAAGGAAACTTTGACACCAGTTCTTTATTTTGAAGGAGAAGAGGGCGGTTTTCAAGTGGAAGTGGCCCTCCAGTACAATGACGGTTATTCAGATAATATCCTTTCTTTTGTCAATAACGTCCGCACCAAGGACGGTGGAACGCATGAGACGGGGCTTAAGTCAGCTATTACCAAGGTCATGAATGACTATGCGAGAAAGACTGGATTGCTGAAAGAAAAGGACAAAAATCTGGAAGGTTCTGACTACCGTGAGGGTTTGGCGGCTGTTCTTTCTATCTTAGTACCAGAAGAACATTTGCAATTTGAAGGACAGACCAAGGACAAGCTGGGCAGTCCGCTTGCTCGTCCTGCGGTGGATTCGATTGTGTCGGACAAGTTGACTTTCTTCCTCTTGGAAAATGGAGAATTGGCATCTAATCTCATCCGCAAGGCGATTAAGGCGAGAGATGCGCGCGAGGCAGCCCGCAAGGCGAGAGATGAAAGCCGAAGTGGCAAGAAAAACAAGAAAGACAAGGGGCTTTTATCTGGAAAGCTAACGCCAGCTCAATCCAAAAACCCAGCCAAAAACGAACTCTATCTGGTCGAAGGAGATTCAGCGGGTGGCTCTGCTAAGCAAGGACGCGACCGCAAGTTTCAGGCAATTCTGCCCCTGCGCGGTAAGGTTATCAATACCGCCAAGGCTAAAATGGCAGACATTCTCAAAAACGAAGAAATCAACACTATGATTTACACCATTGGTGCAGGTGTCGGTTCGGACTTCTCCCTCGAAGATGCCAACTACGACAAGATTATCATCATGACCGACGCAGATACGGACGGCGCCCATATCCAGACGCTCTTGCTGACTTTCTTTTACCGCTACATGCGTCCACTCGTAGAAGCAGGGCATGTCTATATCGCCCTCCCCCCGCTCTATAAAATGTCCAAAGGCAAAGGCAAGAACGAGGTTGTCGAGTACGCTTGGACGGACGGCGAACTAGAAGATTTGCGCAAGAAATTTGGCAAAGGTGCCATGCTGCAACGCTACAAAGGGCTTGGGGAAATGAACGCAGACCAGCTTTGGGAAACCACCATGAACCCTGAAAACCGCACCCTCATTCGCGTCACCATTGACGACTTGGCCCGTGCCGAGCGCCGCGTCAATGTCCTCATGGGCGACAAAGTCCCACCCCGCCGTAAATGGATTGAAGATAATGTTAAGTTTACGCTGGAAGAAACGACGGCGTTTTAAGATAGTATAGGAGATATTATGACACGACAAAATTATTTTGATATTTTGAACCAGATGGAGTTTAATCCACAGAGAGAACTGAAAAATTTAGTGGACTTACTTAAAATGGAGAATAATTTGGGCCGCGGCCATTATACAACGATAAATAGTGTCATTTCTGATAATTTCTTAGATTATCCTAATCGATCAACGTTCACCAGTTATTCACAAATGATAGAAGTTATTATTTCAAACATCTATGATACAACTGAACAACTATTTGTTTTCTCTGAGTTATTAGTCGATATATTTAATAATCTCGAGGGAAAATTTACAGAAAAAGAATGTCAGTTTATTCAAGTTATATTTGATAATATTACAAGATTCTTAGAATTATCAAATCATGAACTGATTACTTTAGAAAATGGTGACAAAATCATCGTTGAAAAGAATGTTTATGCTTCGGAAGTTTCTCAGATTTTATCTGAGACAAATATACAAGATGCAATAAAGGTTTTAGAATATAATCATTTTGCAAATAAGGGAAATATTCAGCGTAAGAAAGAAATACTTATTTCTTTAGCGAACTACCTTGAGCCATTAAGAAAAGAATTGAATAATTCTGAGGAATTAAAGGAGGTGTTCAAGGTTAATAATCAAAAGATTATTGCGTTTGAAAAGCTTTTTGAAATGTATAATAATTTTGGTTTAAGACATAACAATGCTAAACAATATCATCTTGATATGACTAATGATAAACTAGAACAATGGTACGATGATATCTACACTTCATCCTTGTTTGTTATTCTAAGTTTGGATGAAGCTAGAATTTTATCAGAATTAACGTTTTTAAGAGAAGGATAACTCAATCCCACATCTCAAATTACCTTCCCCACCCCTAAAACAAGAAATTTCACATGAAGAATTTCTTGTCTAGGAGTAAAAAACCAAATCACACATGTGTGATTTGAATTTTTAAAGCAAAAGACGAACATTTACATGTGTTCTGAGCGATTTTAAAGCAAAAAAACTAAAAAACACACGAAGAAAGAGGAGTTTATGGCAAAAGAATACGGAGTCATTAGTTTAACGGTACGCAATTTGGAGAACAACGAATTTTCCCAGCTCATGACCGAGTCGAAAGAGGCGATTGCTGCTTTTAACAAGGCGCACAAGGTTGAAAGTATTTATACGAGTAAGCTGGAAGAGATGAGCCAGCATTTGGCTAAGTTTCAGGAGGGGCTTCATCAGACGAAAGCCAGTCGCTTGGTGACCAGTTTAGACCAAGCCGACCGCGAGCGAGACGATGCTTTGGGTACGCTGACTGCTTTGGTGCGGGCATTTTCACGGGTCAAGGAGACTGCGACCAAAGAAGCCTACGATATCTTGGCAGGCTTGCTGAAAAATTACGCTGGGATTGCGGCTGCCAACTATGAAAAAGAGACAGAGGGCATCAACCACCTGCTCCAAGAGCTGAAGAAATCAACTTATCAAACGGCGCTGGCAAAACTGCACTTGGAAGCTCATGTGGAAAGCTTGGTAACTGCGCAAAAGCGGTTTGAAGAAGCCTATAAGGAGCGCTTGACTGAATTAAAAGGCAAAGTGCCTAGCCAAAGCAAGCAACTTCGCATTCAGCTACAAGAAATTTACGATTTCTTGCTGGATTTCACCGCTATCATGACCTATGCCTACCCAGAAAGAAGCCACTATGCGGATCTTCGCGACCACCTCAATACCATTCGCAGCCGCTACAAAAAACGCAAAGCGGTTAAGAAAGTGAAAGAAGCGATCTAGCAAAAAGGTAGGTACCTCCATGAGAACTGAAAGTGAAATGTTGGATTTGATTTTGCAAATTGCAAAAGTCATACAAGCGGATGCAGTCGCTCTGTCTGGCTCGCGGACAAATCCGAATGCTCCCAAGGACGAGTTTCAAGACTATGATGTGGTCTACGTTGTAGATGATTTAGCTGCTCTGGTAACTGACCTTGCTTGGTTAGAAGCGTTTGGCAAGCGCATCATCGAGCAACATAATATACTTGACCATCGCCGTCTTTATCTGATGCTCTTTGAAGATGGCAATCGGATAGATCTGACTCTCTGCCCCAAGGAACACATCAAAGAATGGGTGGATAGCGAAGCAGATTTCACAGTGCTGGATGACCCGCAGGGACTCTTTCAGCCCTATACACCTACTCCCAAACGTTATTGGACAAAACCAGCGAGTGCAGATGATTTTGCAAAATCTTGCAATGAATTCTGGTGGGTTTCAGCCTATGTTGTCAAGGGGATTCAGCGTCAGCAATTTGTGTATGCGGTGGATCATCTCTATGGTATCTGTCAGAAAGAATTGCTGAAATTATTGGCTTGGCAAGTGGCAGCAGACAGAGGAGTCATTGATGTCGGCAAAAACTACAAGTACCTGTTTGAGTATTTGCCTGCTGAGAAGGAGGAAGAATTTGCCGCTTTGCTTGATTTTTCCAACAAAGAAAGCCTCATCCAGTCTCTACTGTCTACGCAGCAATTTTTCCACAGAGAAGCTCAGGCTTTCTCTCTCAAGACTGATTTTCCTTATGATAAAGAAACTGCAGAAAAAATGATTCAGTACACTAAAGAAAAACTGAATCTAAGAAAGTGATAATCCACTTTGCTCATTCATAAGAGATGCCTCTTACATCAGGAAGCATTAAAAAAGAAAATTACAGAAAGGATAGTTTGGTTGTATAGCAACTGAACACGGGACTAAGACTTAGAAAAAAAGATAAATCGATTGGAGTTCATCGAACCCTGCATCGATTTCCTATTTTTCTACAGAAATTTTCGGCAAGCCGAAACGTCCCTTTGTATCTTATGAGTAACATTCAAAACATGTCCTTGGAGGACATCATGGGAGAGCGTTTTGGGCGCTACTCCAAATACATCATTCAAGAGCGGGCCTTGCCCGACATTCGTGACGGACTCAAGCCCGTGCAGCGTCGAATTCTTTATTCGATGAACAAGGACGGCAATACCTTTGACAAGGGCTACCGCAAGTCGGCAAAGTCTGTCGGAAATATCATGGGGAATTTCCACCCGCATGGTGACAGCTCTATTTACGACGCTATGGTCCGTATGTCTCAGGACTGGAAGAACCGTGAGATTTTAGTGGAAATGCACGGAAATAACGGTTCTATGGACGGCGATCCGCCAGCTGCTATGCGGTATACCGAGGCTCGTTTGTCTGAGATTGCGGGCTACTTGCTTCAAGACATCGAAAAGGACACCGTGCCTTTTGCTTGGAACTTTGATGATACGGAAAAAGAACCGACTGTATTGCCTGCTGCCTTTCCAAATCTTTTGGTGAATGGGGCAACGGGGATTTCTGCTGGGTATGCGACGGACATTCCGCCTCACAATCTGGCGGAAGTCATCGATGCGGTGGTCTATATGATTGACCACCCCAAAGCTAAGGTTGACAAACTCATGGAGTTTCTGCCGGGCCCTGACTTTCCAACGGGAGCTATTGTGCAAGGGCGTGATGAGATTAAGAAAGCCTATGAGACTGGAAAGGGGCGCGTTGTCGTGCGTTCTCGGACGGAGATTGAAAAGCTCAAAGGCGGCAAAGAGCAGATTGTTGTCACTGAAATTCCTTATGACATTAACAAAGCTGTTCTGGTCAAGAAGATTGATGACGTTCGGGTCAATAATAAGGTAGCTGGCATTGCAGAAGTGCGGGATGAGTCTGACCGTGACGGGCTTCGTATTGCTATTGAGCTGAAAAAGGATGCCAATACCGAGCTGATTTTGAATTATCTCTTTAAATATACGGATTTGCAGGTCAATTACAATTTTAACATGGTGGCGATTGATCATTTTACACCGCGTTTGGTAGGGATTGTGCCGATTCTGACTAGTTACATCGCCCACCGAAAAGAGATTATTCTGGCGCGTAGTCGTTTTGACAAAGCGAAAGCAGAGAAGCGCCTGCATATCGTGGAAGGCTTGATTCGAGTAATTTCTATCTTGGATGAAGTGATTGCGCTCATTCGTGCATCGGAAAATAAATCGGATGCTAAGGAAAACCTCAAAGTCAGCTATGATTTCACCGAGGAGCAGGCAGAGGCTATCGTCACTCTCCAACTTTATCGTTTGACCAATACAGACGTGGTGATTCTGGAGGAAGAGCAGGCGGAATTGCGCGAGAAAATTGCCATACTTTCTGCCATTATCGGCGATGAGCGGACCATGTACAATTTGATGAAGCGTGAACTGCGTGAGGTCAAAAAGAAATTTGGCAATCCTCGTCTTAGTGAATTGCAAGATACGGCTAATGCCATTGAGATTGATACGGCTAGTCTGATTGTGGAAGAAGAAACCTATGTCAGCGTCACTCGTGGGGGTTACATCAAACGCACCAGTCCACGTTCTTTCAATTCATCAATGGTTGACGAGGTCGGCAAGCGCGAGGACGACCGTCTGATTTTTGTCAGCTCGGCGAAAACCACTCAGCACCTTTTGATTTTTACCAACCTTGGCAATGTCATCTATCGACCGATTCATGAACTGGCAGACATTCGCTGGAAAGAAATCGGGGAACACCTCAGTCAGACTATTACTAATTTTGAGACGAATGAAGAAGTCATCTATACAGAATTGGTTGATAATTTTGACGAAGGAACTTATTTTGCGGTAACAAAACTAGGGCAAATCAAGCGCGTAGAGCGAAGAGAATTTAGTCCTTGGCGAACCTATAAGTCCAAGTCTATCAAGTTTGCTAAACTAAAAAATGAAGACGATCAAATTATCACCCTCTCTCCAATCAAGCTGGACGATGTCATGTTAGTGACTAAGAACGGTTATGCTCTTCGGTTCAATATCGAAGAAGTACCAATTGTGGGTGCCAAGGCAGCAGGTGTCAAAGCTATCAATCTCAAAAAAGATGATGTCCTAGCTACTGCTTTTATTGCCAATACTGATTCACTTTATATCTTGACTCAGCGAGGAGCGCTCAAGCGAATGGCAGTTGCAGACATTCCTGTGACTAGTCGAGCGAATCGTGGCTTGCAAGTGTTGCGCGATCTGAAGTCCAAGCCACATCGTGTCTTTCAAGCAGGTCCTGTATTTGAGGAGCAGCCTGCAGAACTAGATCTCTTCAGTTCAGATAATCCAGCAGCAGAAGAAGAGCAAATTTTGTCCATAGTTTCTAACAAAGGAACGACTTACGAGGTGAAGCTAGCTGATCTTGGTTTATCTGAAAGAACCAGCAATGGTAGTTTTATCTCAGATACCATTTCTGATGAAGAAGTGTTCTCTGCGAATCTTAAATAATTGAAAATCAGTCCAAGTGGCTGATTTTTTATTGTCGTTATAAACTGAAATTAAAAATTTTCAGAATTTTGCAAAAAGCTATTGAAAATATCTAAAAATAGTGTAAAATTAAAAACATAAGTTCAAAAAGGAGAATGTTATGTCAGTAAATCTTGATTGGGGAAACCTAGGCTTTTCCTATATGAAATTACCTTATCGTTATCTCGCTTATTATAAAAACGGTCAATGGGAAAAGGGAGAATTAACTGAAGATGCTACTTTGCATATGTCTGAATCTTCTCCCTGCCTTCATTATGGACAACAGGCTTTTGAAGGAATGAAAGCATATCGCACAAAAGATGGCAGCGTTCAACTATTTCGCCCGGATCAAAATGCAAAACGTCTACAACGTACCTCAGACCGGCTCTTAATGCCACAAGTTCCGACTGATATGTTTATTGATGCAGTTAAGCAGGTTGTTCGTGCAAATGAAGAATACGTTCCACCGTATGGAACAGGAGGGACTCTTTATATTCGTCCGCTGTTGCTAGGTATCGGTGACATCATTGGCGTAAAACCAGCCGATGAATACATTTTTACTGTATTTGCTATGCCTGTTGGAAATTACTTTAAAGGAGGCTTGCAACCAACTAATTTTCTCATTCAAGAGGAATACGATCGTGCGGCTCCACATGGAACAGGTGCAGCTAAGGTAGGGGGGAACTATGCAGGAAGTTTTGTTCCTGGTCAATATGCGAAAACAAACGGATTTTCAGATGTAATCTATTTAGATCCTGCAACTCATACCAAAATTGAAGAGGTGGGTTCTGCCAATTTCTTTGGCATTACCGCAGATAATGAATTTATCACACCACTTAGCCCATCTATCCTGCCTTCTATCACAAAATACTCTCTTCTATACTTAGCAGAGCATCGTTTGGGCATGAAAGCTATTGAGGGGGATATTTTCATAGATGATCTAGATAAATTTGTCGAAGCAGGGGCTTGCGGCACAGCAGCGGTTATCTCTCCAATTGGTGGTGTTCAGCACGGTGATGAGTTTCATGTTTTTTATAGTGAAACAGAAGTTGGACCTGTTACTCGAAAACTTTATGATGAATTAACCGGCATCCAATTTGGCGATGTTAAAGCACCAGAAGGCTGGATCGTAAAAGTTTAAAAATGTTTGAAGCTATCTCTCGGTTGAGGTAGCTTTTATTGTCACATATCACTTGCTAGTTTTCCTATTTTTTTGTAAAATAGAGACTTGAAAGAGGTATATGATGAGTAAAAAAGATAAAAAGATTGAAATCCAATTGGCAGATAGCCAAGTCAAAGTAGGAACTGACCAGTACGAAGGTTATGTTCTATCAATTGGAAAAAAAGTCATTGGTCAAATTGCTGAGTTTAACGGGCAATTTGCTATCATAAAAAATGAAAATGTTGATAGTTTTTATAAAAAACTTGAAAATGCTGTGGAAAAATTGATTGAAACCTATAATTTGAGTAAATAAATGCTTGTATTTTCTTTTCATCAATGGTATAATGAATACTGTTGATTATACAGGAGAGGTAGCGAAGAGGCTAAACGCGGCGGACTGTAAATCCGCTCCTTCGGGTTCGGGGGTTCGAATCCCTCCCTCTCCATGAGCGTACTTAATTTTTAATGGTATGACCACGTTCTTTTTTGGGGTATAGCCAAGCGGTAAGGCAAGGGACTTTGACTCCCTCATGCGTTGGTTCGAATCCAGCTACCCCAGTTCTTAGGTAATATATCAGATAAATGGTAAAATATCTTAGGGTATTTTATTTCTTTATAGGGTGAGAAACGTTAAAGATAGTTCAATGTCATTGCGGTGCTTAGGAAAAATATTATAAGTATGTCAAGCGAGAAATGCTTGATTGTTGGAGGATTTTTTTAGATGAATGAATTTGAAGATTTGCTAAATAGTGTTAGCCAAGTTGAGCCAGGCGACGTCGTTACTGCTGAAGTATTGACTGTTGATGCGAACCAAGCTAATGTTGCAATCGCTGGAACTGGTGTGGAAGGTGTTTTGACCCTTCGTGAATTGACAAACGATCGTGATGCTGACATTAACGACCTTGTAAAACCAGGTGAAACACTTGAATTGCTTGTTCTTCGTCAAGTAGTGGGTAAAGATACGGATACAGTTACTTACCTAGTATCTAAAAAACGTTTAGAAGCTCGCAAGGCATGGGACAAGTTGGTTGGACGTGAAGAAGAAGTTGTTACTGTAAAAGGGACTCGTGCTGTTAAAGGCGGACTTTCAGTAGAATTTGAGGGACTTCGTGGATTTATTCCTGCTTCAATGCTAGATACTCGTTTCGTTCGTAACACTGAACGTTTTGTAGGTCAAGAATTTGAAGCAAAAATTAAAGAAGTGGATCCAAAAGAAAATCGCTTTATCCTTTCACGTCGTGAAGTTGTAGAAGCTCAAGCAGCAGCAGCACGTGCTGAAGTGTTTGGTAAATTGGCTGTTGGTGACATCGTGACTGGGAAAGTTGCACGTATCACAAGCTTTGGTGCTTTTATTGATCTTGGTGGTGTTGACGGACTTGTTCATTTAACTGAATTGTCACATGAGCGCAATGTTTCACCAAAATCTGTTGTATCAGTTGGCGATGAAATCGAAGTAAAAGTTCTTGATTTGAATGAAGAAGAAGGTCGTGTATCGCTTTCTCTTAAAGCTACAACCCCTGGACCATGGGACGGTGTCGAACAAAAACTTGCTGCCGGTGATGTTATCGAAGGTACAGTTAAACGTTTAACAGATTTCGGTGCTTTTGTAGAAGTATTACCAGGTATTGACGGACTTGTCCATATTTCACAAATTTCACATAAACGTGTTGAAAATCCAAAAGATGTGCTTAAAGTCGGTCAGGAAGTAACTGTGAAAGTTCTTGATGTAAACGCTGATGCAGAACGTGTATCACTTTCTATCAAGGCTCTTGAAGAACGTCCAGCACAAGAAGATGACCAAAAAGAAAAACGTCAATCACGTCCTCGTCGTCAAAAACGTCAAGAAAAACGTGACTTTGAACTTCCAGAAACTCAAACTGGATTTTCAATGGCTGACTTGTTTGGTGATATTGAATTATAATCAAATAAAAGGATTGGAATTTATCATTTCAGTCCTTTTTTACTTGTTATTTTTATAAAATTTTTATATAATAAAATAGTTGCCACCCTTAGTGTAATGGATATCACGTAAGATTCCGGTTCTTGAGATGGGAGTTCGATTCTCTCAGGGTGGATTGTGTTTATTACTTGAAAGTCTTGTTTTATGCAAGATTTTTTATTTTTACAAAGGAGATTGCGAATGCCTATAAAATTGATTGCTCATGCTCTAATTGAAAAAGATGGAAAATATTTGCTTATTAAACGAAGTAAAATAAAACGTGGTTCTCCAAACATGTATCCCGAATATTGGGATATTCCAGGAGGTAGTGTGGAAGAAGACGAATTGCCGCGAGAAGGTGCTGTACGAGAAGCGATGGAAGAAGTCAACCAAAAGATACAATTAAGTGAGATACTTCATGAGGATAGCTGTTACGATGATACAAAGGGAGTCGTTTTCACACGTCTAGTATACAAGGCGAAATTGCTAGAATGTAGAGAGATAAAACTTGATCCAGAAGAGCATACAGCATTTCGCTGGATTCAGACCTTATCGGATATGAAAGAAGAAACAATTGTTCCATATTTAAACGATCTATTCAAATAAGTTATAAAGTAAGGCTAAGATAATATTATCTTAGCCTTACTTTACGCTAGTAAAAGCTATTAATATAGTTGAAAGAATAGATAGGACTTATGAAACAGTTCCAATAACATTCGCTTTTCAAACTCGAAAGAACAATTTTTTTCATTCATACTTCAAGATTCTAAAGGAATGTTAGGTAACGAAGCTAAAATCGCAAACTAAAAAATTTCAAATTTTATTCCTGTTTTAAAATGAAAAAACTCCTTGATAAAACAAGGAGTAAGAAAGGAAATTCTTTAGTTTTTAGCTACTGAAGCAAATTCTTCTTTAGAGAAAGCATCATTGATGATATCTTTCAATTGTTTAGCAGAAGCTTGCATTTTTTGTTTTTCAGCATCATTCAACGGGATATTTACTGGACGTACGATACCATGTGCGCCAACAATAGCTGGTTGTCCAATGTAGCAATCTGTAACACCAGGATATTGACCTTCTTGGAATACCGAAAGTGGAAGAACTGAATTTTCGTCATCAAGGATAGCTTTTGTAATACGAGCTAAGGCAACTGCGATACCATAGAATGTTGCACCTTTTTTATTGATAATTGAGTATGCAGCATCACGAACGCCTTCAAATAAGTCAACCAATTCAGCAGCATTGAAGTTTTCTACGTCTTGAAGATAATTTTCAAGGTTGACACCTGCAACGTTAGCATGTGACCAAACAGCGAATTCTGAATCACCATGTTCTCCCATGATGTAAGCATGGACAGAGCGAGCATCTACATCCAATTTTTCAGCAAGCGCTTGACGGAAACGTGCTGAGTCAAGAGAAGTACCTGAACCAATGACACGTTCTTTAGGGAATCCAGAGAATTTCCAAGTTGAGTAAGTCAAGATATCAACTGGGTTAGCAGCCACAAGGAAAATACCGTTAAATCCTGACTCAACAATTTTGGTAACAACATCTTTATTGATGCGAAGGTTTTTTTCAACCAATTGAAGACGAGTTTCACCCGGTTTTTGTGGTGCACCAGCAGTCAAAACAACAAGATCTGCATCGTGCGCATCAGCATATTCTGCTGAATAGATTTTCTTAGGTGAAGTGAAGGCAAGGGCGTGGCTAAGGTCTTCAGCATCTCCTTCTGTCTTTTCCTTGAAAATATCAACGATACCAAGTTCTTGAGCGATACCTTGGTTGACAAGAGCAAATGCGTAAGAAGAACCTACAGCACCGTCACCGACAAGGATGACTTTTTTATGTTGTTTAGTAAGAGTCATTTTGCTAAACATCTCCTTTATTTTATTGGGGAACATTTTCCCTTTACAACTTCATTCTATCACTTTTGTAACATTTTGTCACGGATATAATACATATCATCTTATGTAAACGTTTTTATGATAAGGGGTGTTTACTGAAAAAAATCATGATTTATGTTATAATGATATGGTCATATAAATTGAAGAGAGGCATTTTTTAATGCAGGATAATAATTTAGTCAATGTGAACTTAACGAGCGAAATGAAGACGAGTTTTATCGATTACGCCATGAGTGTCATTGTGGCTCGTGCCCTTCCTGATGTTCGTGATGGTTTAAAGCCTGTTCACCGCAGAATATTGTATGGAATGAATGAACTGGGTGTTACCCCTGATAAACCACATAAGAAATCTGCTCGTATTACGGGTGATGTTATGGGTAAATATCACCCACACGGAGATTCCTCTATCTATGAAGCGATGGTGCGGATGGCGCAATGGTGGTCTTACCGTCATATGCTGGTCGATGGTCACGGAAACTTTGGTTCTATGGATGGAGATGGTCCCGCAGCACAACGGTATACAGAAGCTCGTATGAGTAAAATATCGCTTGAGATGTTGCGCGATATTAACAAAAATACAGTTGATTTTGCGGATAACTATGATAGCAGCGAACGTGAGCCATTAGTCTTACCGTCACGTTTTCCTAATTTATTGGTTAATGGAGCAACTGGGATTGCTGTGGGGATGGCTACCAATATTCCTCCCCATAATCTTGGTGAAACCATTGATGCCGTTAAATTGATTATAGACAATCCAGATGTAACAACGCGCGAGCTTATGGAAGTATTGCCTGGTCCAGATTTTCCAACGGGAGCTTTAGTCATGGGAAGGTCAGGTATTCATCGTGCTTATGAAACCGGTAAGGGTTCCATTGTTTTACGTGCTCGGACAGAAATCGAAGAAACTAAATCTGGTCGAGAACGGATTGTTGTTACCGAATTTCCGTATATGGTCAACAAGACAAAAGTCCATGAACATATTGTCCGGCTTGTTCAAGAAAAACGGATTGATGGAATTACGGCAGTCCGTGATGAATCTAACCGAGAAGGTGTTCGCTTTATCATTGAAGTGAAACGTGATGCAAGTGCGCATGTTATTTTAAATAACTTATTTAAACTCACGCAAATGCAGACGAATTTCAGTTTCAATATGCTAGCGATTCAAAATGGAGTGCCTAAAATTCTCTCCTTGCGTGAAATTCTGCTTGCTTATATTGAACATCAAAAAGAAGTGGTAACTCGTCGGACGATTTTTGATAAGGAAAAGGCCGAAGCACGTGCCCATATTTTAGCAGGTTTGTTGATTGCGCTTGATCATATTGATGAAGTCATTCGCATTATTCGAAATAGTGAAACGGATGCTGAAGCACAAGCGGAATTAATGTCACGTTATGAGTTATCTGAACGTCAAAGTCAAGCAATTCTGGATATGCGTCTTCGTCGTTTGACAGGATTGGAGCGCGATAAGATTCAGTCTGAATACGATGATTTAATGAAATTAATTGCGGATTTGACAGATATATTGGCAAAACCAGAACGAGTTGTTGCGATTATCAAAGAAGAGTTGGAAGAAGTCAAACGTAAATTTTCTGATAAGCGCCGTACGGAACTAATGGTCGGGGAAGTTTTATCTCTTGAAGATGAAGATTTAATTGAAGAGGCTGATGTTTTAATCACGCTTTCCAATAAAGGTTACATCAAACGGCTAAATCAAGATGAATTTACAGCTCAAAAACGTGGTGGTCGAGGGGTTCAAGGGACAGGTGTTAAGGATGATGACTTTGTTCGTGAATTAGTTTCTACTAGTACACATGAACGCTTGCTCTTCTTCACCAATAAAGGCCGTGTTTATCGTTTGAAAGGTTATGAAATTCCTGAATATGGTCGTACAGCGAAAGGGTTGCCAATTGTCAATTTGTTGAAATTGGACGAAGGTGAAACAATTCAGACAATCATCAATGTTCAAGCTGAACACAATGATCATTCTTACCTTTTCTTCACCACGCGCTATGGTGTGGTAAAACGAACTAGCGTAACAGAATTTGCTAACATTCGTCAAAATGGGCTAAAAGCTCTGAATTTAAAAGATGAAGATGAGCTAATCAATGTCTTTCTGACAGATGGGCAAACAGACATCATTATCGGAACAAAAATGGGCTATGCTGTACGATTTAATGAAAATCAGGTTCGCAACATGGGACGAGCTGCAACTGGTGTACGTGGTGTAAATTTGCGCCCAGATGATCATGTTGTGGGAGCTAGCGTTATTTCGGATAATCAAGAAGTGTTAGTCATTACTGAAAAAGGTTATGGTAAGCGAACTTTGGCTAGTGAATACGCTACGAAAGGACGTGGCGGAAAAGGAATGAAAACAGCGAATATCACTGAAAAGAACGGTCCATTAGCGGGGCTTATGGCCGTGAACGGTGATGAAGATTTAATGATTATCACAAATACAGGTGTCATTATCCGAACAAATGTTGCTAACATTTCTCAAACAGGACGTGCAACTTTGGGTGTTAAAGTAATGCGACTAGATAAGGGAGCGCAAATTGTTACTTTTACAAGTGTTGAAGCAGAAAATGAAAAAGAAGTGGATGAATAATAAACTAGATAAAAGGAAATGTTATGTCATCAAGAAGAAAAAAACATAATAAAAGAAAAAATATTCTGATTAACATTGTTGCGACATTGCTAATTATTGTAGCGCTTGCACTTATTTTCAACTCTTCTATTCGTAATATGATTATGGTCTGGCATACCAATAGGTATCAAGTGAGCAATGTTTCAAAAGATAAGATTAATAAAAATAAAAAAGCCAAAACCAGCTTTAACTTTGACAAAGTAAAATCATTGTCAACTGAAGATGTGATTAACGCCCAATGGCAGGCTCAGCAACTACCAGTTATTGGTGGAATTGCAATTCCAGAGCTTTCGATGAATTTGCCAATTTTTAAGGGACTAGATAATGTTGGTCTTTATTATGGTGCAGGTACGATGAAAGAAACACAGCAAATGGGGAAAGGGAATTATGCATTGGCGAGTCACCATGTGTTTGGAATTACAGGTGCAAGTAATATGCTATTTTCTCCATTAGATCGTGCAAAAGCCGGAATGAAGATTTACCTAACAGATAAAGAGAAGATATATACTTATTCCATTACTTCTGTTGAAAATGTTTCACCTGACAGAGTAGATGTGATTAATGATCGTGAAGGAGTCAATGAGGTAACGCTAGTGACCTGCGAAGATGCTGCAGCTACTTCGCGAACGATTGTTAAAGGAACACTAGAAGGAGAAACTTCTTACAAGGATGCTCCAAAAGAAATTTTGAATGCATTTAGTAAAACATATAATCAAATGCAACTATAAAATAAAAGAAGCTGGGCAAAGATTCCGTTTTTAGTCAAAATTAAGTAGCTAACAATAGAAAAGCTTAAAATCAACGTTTTTAATAACTTGATTTTAAGCTTTTTTCATTATTCAGGAAGTTTTTGCTTAACCTTTTTAGTTAGCTGAAAGTAAAACGACTCGTGTTAAATTTTGATGACAACTCAATTACCATCATTAAATCGCAAACAAATCGTTAAGGTTTTCAGCTAGGGTTGGATGAGTAAAGATTTGTTTTGTGAAATAAGTATATGGTATGTTGTTGTCCATAGCTACAGTTAGAATGTTAATAATTTCTTGAGCTCCTTGTGAGAAGATAGTAGCGCCAAGAATTTCTTTAGTTTCTGTGTTTACAACTGCTTTGAATGCTCCTCTGAGGTCAGCATTGACATGTCCACGTGGCATAGCTGAAACTGGAATTTCTTTAGTTGCATAAGGCAATCCTTGTTCTTTAGCTTGTGCTTCAGTTAGACCAATTTGAGCGAGTGGTGGAGCGATGAACATGGTAGTCGGTACATTTTTACGATTATCAAGTGTGTATGAGCCGTCACCTGCTAAATAACTAAAAACTATACGGAAATCATCTAATGAGACATAGGTGAATTGCAATCCACCGTTGACATCTCCAACAGCAAAAATGCCAGAAACACTAGTTTGACAATGCTTATCAACTTGGATAGCACCACGATCTGTTATTTGAATATCTGTATTTTCTAACTTTAATGGTTCAATATTTGGCTTGCGACCGGTAGCATAAAGCAAAGCATCAAAATGAAAACTTTTATTTTTAGTAACGACAATCACCTCGTCACCATCATTTTTAACTTCTTGAGTAAAGACATTTTGAAGAATTTCAATGCCATCTTCTTCCATGTATTGTTTGGCCATGGCAGCGATAGAAGGTTCTACACGTGGTAGAAAGGTATCGGCAGCATCAAGAACAGTGACCTTGCTTCCTAATTTATTGAACAAACCAGCAAATTCAAGACCGATATTCCCACCGCCAAGAATTCCAAGACTTTTAGGTAGTCTATCAAGGTTTTGAATACCTGTTGAATCATAAACATTTTTTGATGTAGTAAGTCCTGGGATTGGTAGAATGTTAGAGATAGCACCTGTATTGATGACGATATTTTCAGCTGTTAATTCTTGTTTTTGGTTACCTGAGACAATTTCAATTATCTTATTGGATAGAAAATGAGCTTCTGCATCAATAATATCGACTCCAGCACCACTAATAGTTGCGTAATTTTTCCCATTGAGTCTGCTAGTAACCGCATTTTTCTCAGTCATTACTTCTTCAAAAGATAATCCTTTATCTGCAGCTACTAGTAAGGTTTTGGTTGGAATACAAGCGATGTTGATGCAAGTTCCGCCGTACATAGCTTTACTGCGTTCAATCAAAGCAACCTTTTTTCCTTGCATTGCCATTTTGGCTGCTAATGTTTTTCCGGCTTTACCAAAACCAATGACAATTATATCATATATTAACATGGTTTTCCTCCGTTTTTTACAAATATTGTAGCACGTCTATTTTGAAATTGCCCGTATTTTGCTCCGTAAAATTGATCTGGCCGCTACATGTATTGGAAAAAATCTTTATAAAATCCAAAAATTTTATAAAGAAATTTTTAGAATCTGAAAAATTTTTTATTCGGAAAATTTAGATTTTAACCCTTGAAAATCCACTAAAATCAGCATGTATAACACTAGCTTATGGGAAGTTTAATTTATCTTAAGTAGACATTATAGCGTGTTCGATATAAAATGAAAGCGTCAACAAATACTGAGCCTTAAAATGAAAGCGCTCTTATCATACTATTACAAAGGAGTCCATACTATGGCAACCAAAGAAGAAATTTTACGTGAACTATATCCTGAAGATCTTTTCCATTATGCAGATGGTTTGACATTAGGAGAAGCAGAAGTTTTGCAAGAAACTCGTCGTTTGATTGAAAAACATCTTCGTCCTGTTATCAATGAACATTGGGAAAAACCTGATTTTCCATTTGAACAATTTTACACAGTTGCCAAGGGTGCACAAATTATGAACAATCCTAAATTGTTTGAGGGACGTGAAGGCAGCTACAAACCATCAGAACTTTATATCGCATTCCTTTACTTGGAATTGGCTCGTTTTGATACATCAATGGCTACATTCTATACTGTTCATGGCGGACTTTGCTATAATACAATCTTGCTCGGTGGTGATGAACGTCAACAAAAAGAATTTCTTCCTAAATTAGCAGCATTTGATTGGCAAGGATGTTTTGCTTTGACAGAGCCACTTTCAGGTTCAGACATTGCAGGTGGACTCGCAACAACTGCTGAACGTGTTGGAGATAAATGGATTCTTAATGGTGAAAAACGTTGGATTGGTGGTTCAGATACAGCAGATGTTATCCCAGTATTTGCTCGCGATGTTGCGGATGGTAAGGTTAAATGTTTTATCGTTCGTAAGGGAGCTCCTGGTTACGATGTAGAAGTCATCCAACATAAAATTGCACTTCGGTGTGTTCGAAATGGTCATATTACCATGACAAATGTTGAAGTTCCAGATTCAGACCGTTTAGTAAATATCAATGGATTTGCAGATGTAGCTCGTATTCTTACATTTACTCGTGCTGATGTGGCTCATATCGCTATGGGGATAACTTGCGGATCATTTAATGCAGCCTTGAAATACGCTACAAATCGTCAACAATTCAAACGTCCAATTGCTAAATTCCAAATTATTCAAGAAAAATTGGCTAGAATGCAAGCAAACGCTGTGGCAGCAATCGCTTATTCAGTTCGTATCGCTGAAATGCAAGAAGCGGGTAATGAATTGATGTTAAATTCTGCTCTTGCTAAAATGCACAATTCACTTGTCATGCGTGAAACGGTGGCTCTTGCTCGTGAAACATGTGGAGGCGATGGAATTACTCTTGAAACAGACGTTGCACGCTTCTTTGCAGACGCTGAGGCAGTTTACACTTATGAAGGTTCTCATGAAGTCAACGCTTTGATTGTTGGTCGTGAAATCACTGGCTTAGGTGCATTTGTATAATGACGAAAAAGGAGCGATTGAGGGGTGTATATCATTCAATCGTTCCTATTCTTTCGCTTTAAATTTTGTAACGTACTAGATAGGAGAAAAAATTGAATATTTCAAACGTAATGATCATTGGATCAGGTCAAATGGGAAGTGGTATTGCTCAAGTTTTTGCGCAATCAGGCTTTACGGTGTATTTGAATGATATTAAAGAAGAATTCGTTGAAAGAGGCATCGGAAATATCACTAAGCAACTAACACGCTCCGTTGAAAAAGGTCGTCTTTCAGAAGATGATAAAAATAGTATTTTGAGTAAGCTGATTCCATCAACTTCATATGAGGATGCTAAAAATGTTCAGTTAGTTATTGAAGCAGCTACTGAAAATAGAGATATTAAGTTGAGTATTTTTAAACAATTAGATGAATTGACATCTCCAGAAACTATTTTAGCTTCAAATACCTCATCTTTGTCTATCACAGACATTGCTGCAGCAACAGTACATCAAGAACGAGTCATTGGAATGCACTTCTTTAATCCTGCTCCTGTTATGAAATTGGTCGAAGTAATCAAAGCACTTCAAACATCAGAAGAAGTCGTTAAAGCTGTTCGTGAATTAACTGAAAAAATCGGTAAAACAGCAGTTGGTGTTAAAGATTCTTATGGTTTTGTGGTGAACCGTGTGTTGATTCCGATGATTAATGAAGCGATTTTCATTCTCGGAGAAGGGGTTGCAACAGCTGAAGAAATTGATGAAGCTATGAAACTCGGTGCTAACCATCCTATTGGACCATTGGCTTTAGCTGATTTGATTGGTTTGGATGTTTGCTTAGCTATTATGGGTGTATTGAATAATGGATTTGGTGATCCAAAATATCGTCCTGCTCCATTGTTGAAAAAAATGGTTGAAGCTGGTAAACTGGGTCGTAAGACAAAGGAAGGTTTCTTTAAATATTAAGATATAAGGAGCAAGAAATGAAAGAAGCAGTGATTGTATCAGCAGTTCGTACACCATTAGGTTCTTTTGGTGGAAGTTTGAAAAATATTTCAGCTGTTGATTTGGGAAGTTTGGTTATTAAAAGTGCGATTGAACGAGCACATTTGAAAGCAGAACAAATTGATGAAGTGATTATGGGAAATGTGTTGGCAGCAGGACTAGGGCAAAATGTAGCACGTCAAATGAGTGTCAATGCAGGTATTCCAGTCTCTTCTCCAGCCTTTACAGTGAATAAAGTATGTGGTTCAGGACTGAAAACAGTTCAATTAGCTGCCCAAGCAATTTTATGTGGAGATGCAGATATTATTGTAGCAGGTGGTGCAGAAAATATGAGTCAGGCACCATACGTTCTTCAAGGTCAGCGTTGGGGATCTCGTATGGGAGATACAAAAGTGATTGACACTATGTTACGCGACGGTCTGACTGACGCTTTTGGTGATTTCCATATGGGAATCACAGCTGAAAATGTTGCTGAACAGTATGATATTTCTCGTGAAGTCCAAGATGCTTTTGCTGTTCAGTCACAACAACGTGCTGTGGCAGCTATTGAAGCTGGACGTTTCAAAGAAGAAATCGTTCCAGTGATTATTCCACAGAGAAAAGGTGAGCCAATTGTTTTTGATACGGATGAATTTCCAAGAAAAGATGCCTCACTAGAAGGTTTGGCTAAATTACGCCCTGTCTTTAAAGAAGGCGGAACGGTCACAGCTGGTAATGCTTCTGGCATCAACGATGGAGCGGCAGCAGTTGTTGTCATGAGTTCAGAAAAAGCGAAAGAGCTAGGCATTCCTGTTTTAGCAACCATAAAATCCTATGCAAGTGCAGGATTAGATCCGAAAATCATGGGTTGCGGACCAATTTATGCTTCTCGTAAAGCACTTGAAAAAGGTGGCTTTACAACTGAAGATCTTGATTTGATTGAATCCAATGAAGCATTTGCATCGCAAGCATGTGCTGTTGGTAAGGAGTTAAATCTTGATCCGGAAAAAGTAAACGTAAACGGTGGTGCCATTGCACTTGGTCATCCAATTGGAGCATCAGGCTGCCGTATTCTGGTTACTTTGTTGCATGAAATGGAAAAACGCGATGCTAAACGTGGTCTTGCAACTCTTTGTATCGGAGGAGGAATGGGCACAGCAGTTATTGTAGAACGTTAAAAATAATTACCTACTAAATTTAATTTACCATTTGATTTTTTTACTCTGTAAAACAAATTCTATCTAAGACGTTTATCTTAAATGATTCTTAGTAGAGTTTGTTTTTTTTATTTTGAAAATCAAAAAGTCTTAGTATTTTTTATAACTCTATAAGTTTAACTTATAGAGTTATAAATTAAGATTAAGTAGACGAGAATGGAAAAATGGGATATCATAGCATTGTAAGCTCTTACATTTTGGGTTCAAGTATTTGTTGACACTGTACTTAATATTTCAAATTTTATAAGTAGGAGCATTAAAATGAGTAAAACTGTTTTACTAGAAGTAAAAAACAGCATCGGCTACATTACGATCAATCGTCCTGAAGCATTAAATGCTTTGAGTTCTCAAGTATTAACTGATCTGAATGATGTTCTTGATCAAGTTGAACAAAGTGAAGAAATCCGTGTTGTGATTGTAACAGGGGCAGGAGAAAAGGCATTTGTAGCTGGGGCTGATATTAAAGAAATGGACGTGATGTCGCCAATTCAAGCTTTTGAATATATGACATTTGCAAACAATACTTTTACTCGACTTTCTGACTTACGTCAACCAACAATTGCAGTGCTCAATGGGTATGCACTTGGAGGAGGAATGGAATTAGCACTTTCGACGGATATCCGTATTGGATTTGAAAAGACAGTTGTTGGCTTTCCAGAAGTTGGTTTGGGCATTATTCCAGGATTCGCTGGCACTCAACGTATGTCTCGTTTGATTGGAACAAGCCGTACGAAAGAATTGATTTTCACTGCTCGTACAGTGAAAGGTCAAGAAGCCTACGAACTGGGAATTCTTAATAAGTTGGTTTCTGCGGAAGAACTGTTAACTTCAGCTGAAGAATTGGCTGCTGCAATTATGAAGAATGCACCGTTAGCAGTAGAGAAAGCTAAACATGTTATTCAGGTTGGTTCTGAACTTCCACTTAAAAATGCTATTAGGCTCGAAACTGAAGCAGAAGCATTATTGTTCTCTACAGAGGATAAAGTAGAAGGGATGCATGCTTTTGTAGAAAAGCGCAAAGCTGTTTTTAATCGCAAATAGTAGGTGGAGGTAGTGGTATGCACATTGTAACATTACCAGAAGCAATTTCTAAGATTAAATCTGGCGATATAGTTGGCATCTCAGGCTTTCTTGGGGTAGGTGAACCATTTGAACTCATTGAAGAACTGATTCGACAAAATCAACAAAACTTAACAATAGTATCGGTGGTGACTTCACAACCCGGTAAAGAAGTTGGTGTTGGTCGTTTATGCGAAAACCACCAAGTAAAAAAATACATCGCTGCTCATGTGGGAACTTCTGCAGCAGTGCAACATGAATATTTTAGTGGTGATATGGAAGTTGAGTTCACACCAATGGGAACTGTGGTAGAACGACTTCACGCTGCTGGAGCCGGTTTAGGAGCTGTCTTGACTCCTACTGGTGTAGGTACTATTTTGGAAAATGACTATGAAAAAGTAGTCCGTAATGGCAGAGAATATCTGGTTTATGACCCTTTGAAAATCGATGTTGCTTTGATTAAAGCTACCAAGTCAGACAAATATGGTAATTTATATATCGACGGTACAACCAAAAATATTTCATTGCAACTAGCGCTTGCAGCTGATACAGTTATTGTCGAAACTAATGACATTGTTGAAGTTGGTGAAATCGATCCCAACGATATATACATTCCAGGAATCCTTGTAGATTATGTTGTTAAAAGTTTGACTGCTGAAGAACATCATGAAATGATGGGGGACCTCTGGACGGAGACAAAAAAATTTGCAGGGGTAGTGTAATATGAAACCAAAAGAAATTATTGCAAGACGTATCGCACTTGAATTTAAGGATGGAGATGTCATCAACCTTGGTTTTGGGATTCCGAACGCTTCTGCTGATTACATTCCTGAAGGTGTGAATGTGATTCTTCAAGCAGAAAATGGGGCACTTCGTTTTGGTGAGACACCGACAAAAGAAAACTACAATGCGAATCTGGCCAACTCTGGTGGAGCCCCCATTACTCTTTTACCAGGAGCGTCTTTATTTGATCTTCAAACTTCTTTCGCTATTATTCGTGGAGGTCATGTTGATGCGACAGTTTTAGGAGCGCTAGAAGTCAGCCAAGATGGCAGTATTGCAAACTGGATTATTCCTGACAAATTCGCGCCAGGAATGGGAGGGGCTATGGATCTTCTCGTTGGTGCTAAAAAAGTTATCGCTGCCATCCAACATACAACTGTTGATGGACAGTCAAAACTGCTGAAAGAGTGCACATTGCCTCTATCAGCTAAAGGAGTTTTGGATTTAGTCATCACAGAACTAGCGGTATTTGGCTTTCAAGATGGTAAATTCCTGCTAAAAGAATTAGCACCCGGCGTCACTCTGGAAGAAGTCCTTGAAAAAACAGCTGGAGACGTAATTGTGTCGGAAGATTTAAAAACAATGTCTATCTAGTTAAAATATCAAGCAAATAGAACTACTGTTTGCCATAAAATGTGTTACTATATGCTTATAAAGAACTTTATCGATGATAAGTTTTTAATCGAACTATTAGCAACTAATCATCTGTATTCAAAATGATTGGTTGCTATTTTATTCTTGACAAATTACATCACAAAAATATTGAAGATAGGAGACGACGAACATGGATATTATTCAAATGACGTATTTTATTAATATCGTTGAATGTGGATGTAATCTTTCAATTGCTGCTAAAAAAATTCATATTAGTCAATCTGCTTTGAGTCAATTTGTCACAAATTTTGAAACCGCTGAAGGACTTCAGCTTTTTAATCGTAGAAATGGAAGGCTAGAAAGTCTGACAGAAGCTGGTGGGAAAATTTATCGTTTTGCAACTGAAATTGTTAATCGTTACGAAGAAATGCAGTCCATGATTCATAGAGAAGCCCAGAAACAAAAAGGTACCATTAGTTTAGGTATTCCTTCTTTGATTTTACGCGTTTACTTTGCCAGTGTGCTCCCTAAATTTTTAAAGGATAATCCACACATCAATATTCAAGTTGTAGAAGGTGGAAGCAAGGATTTACGTCAAAAATTTATCGAAGGCGATTTGAATTTTGTTTTATTGATTGAACCAACTAGTTTGGATACAAAAAAATATGAGCAATATATTATCCAAGTCGATGAATATGCGGCTTACATGGACAAAAATCATCCTTTAGCGGATAAAGAATTTTTAGAATGGAAAGACATCGCTGCTTATGATTTGGCGACCTTTAATAAATCATTTACCACTTATGAATTGATAACAGAGAAATTAAAAAACAAAAAAATAAAAAGGAATTTTACCTATTTATCATCAACGTGGGACTTTTTAACAGAGTCCACGTATGAGAACGATATGATTGCTATTTTACCTCGTCCAGTAGAGTACTTTGTAGATAAAGATAAATTTAAAGTTGTCCGTTTTAAAGATCCGATACCATTTAATATTTGGTTCTGCAGACCTTATAAAACAAATTATAACGAAGTTGAAGCATATGTTTATGAAGAACTTTTAAAAGATTATTATCAGCCTATTTCAGAGCCTTGATACTTAATAAAGGAGAGAATCAATGTCAAAAAATAGCACTACAGCAACAATGCTTGATTCATATGTAAATACAGCAATTAGAAACTATGTAAGAGAATATGATGAGTCAAATGATTTCCCAAGAGAGATATGGGATAATTTAGCGAATGATATGAATATATTTTCGCCCATTTTATCTGAAAAAAATCATACATTGAGTTCTGATTTCATCACATTTATCCGAAAAATTGCTAATGAATTTGCTGCTCTTTCAGCTATTTTATTAACCCAAGGCTGCTATGGCATCTATTCTATTTTAAATTTTGGGACAGCAGAGCAAAAGGAGTTATATCTTGAAAAATTACTGAAAGGCAACTGCATAGCAGGGCTGGGATTTTGTGAATATAAGCACTTAAATGGACTGGAAGACCTAGAAACCTATGCAACAAAAACTGAGCAGGGCTGGTATCTATCAGGGAAAAAAGCCATGATTTCTAATAGCAGTGTTGCAGATATATTATTAATTTTGGCAAAAGTAAAAGAACAAAGTAAGGAAGAGACGTACGGACTCTTTATTGTCGATCCGAATGATTCAGATGTTCTGATTGGTGAACAAATTGAAAAGCCAGGGTTAATCGGTCTCCCTTTGAGTTCAGTTACTTTAGAAAATGTCTTACTCCCAAAACATGCTTTACTGGGAGGTGAATTGCTTGGAGATGTACAATTTGCTAACATTATCAAGAATATGCAACTTGGTTTAAGTGCTATTGCGTTAGGGATTGCTGAGGGAGCTTTTAAGAAAGGACTTGAATTTGCAAAAGTGAAAAGAGAATTTGGTAAGCGCTTGATTGATGTCGAGGTTCACCAACATAAGTTTGCTGATTTGTATAATAAACTATGCTCGGCGGAAGCTTATTTTGACTCCTATCCTAGTCAGATAGAAGAAGACGCAAAATTTGTTTCTCGCATAAAATTATACACAACTAAAGTTGCAATTGAAATATCCGATGAAATTATTAGACTTATCGGGCCTTTTCAAAAATTTGATAAAATTAATATCAGACGTTACTTAAAGGATGCTGAGATTATTGAAAATTATGGTAGGTCTGGAAATTCTATTAGACGAGAAATTGCTGAAAGATGGCTAAAGGAGTAAGAAATGGCAAAACTCACTCTACAAGAATATCAATTTGGAGACATGAAACTAATTTGGTTACGTGGTGCTGATAAAATGACGGATGCAGGCACTCTCTTTGGCCCTGTACCAAAAGTTGTTTGGTCACGCTATTATCCAACAACTAAAGAAAATATGATGGTTGAATTGACAGATCCCATATTGATTCAATACAAGGACAAAAACTATTTAATTGATGCAAGTTTTAATACTGCTAAACTTTCGGATAAACAGAGACGAAATCTAGGAATTTTATCCGAAAGCAGAATTGAGGAAAGCTTGGAAACCTTAGGGTTGACACCAAAAGATATTTCTCATGTGTTGATGACTCACATGCACCACGATCACTCTGGCGGTTTAACGAAATTAGATGAAAACAATCAATTGGTTTCAACCTTTCCTAATGCTAAGATTTTTGTCAATGATATTGAATGGTATGAAATGATGAATCCAAATAATCGAACACGTGGAACCTATTTAAGAGAAAATTGGGAGCCCATTCAGCATCAAGTCGAGACATTCACTGAATATTTAAATATCATTCCAGAAATTCAACTAGTTCATACTGGCGGGCATAGCAATGGTCATAGTATTATTTTACTGAAACAGGGAAAGGAAACGATGATCCATATGGCGGATTTGCTCTTAACCCACGTGCATCGTAAGCCTGTTTGGGTTGCTGCTGTAGATGACTATCCTATGCGTTCTATTATTGCAAAAGAAAAATGGCTCAAGGAAGCATTTGAAAATCATTATAAATTTTTCTTTTATCATGATCAATTTTTTGCTGTTGCAGAATTTGACCATGAAGGAAAAGAAATTGTTGATTATGTAAAGCGGATTCGTGAACCAAGACTTCCATTTACCGATAAGCAAGATAGAAAACCTGCTTTATATCATTAAAATTTAAAAATCGCCTTTTATTTTTGAAAGGCTTTTTTTATGACTCTATTTATCAATGCGGATTATTTAAAATTCTGATATAATGAAAATGTTAGAATACTGTAAGAAAGAGGGTTTTCATGGTAACAATTCAATGGTTTCCAGGTCATATGTCAAAGGCTCGGAGACAAGTACAAGAAAATATCAAATTTGTGGATTTTGTGACAATTTTAGTAGATGCGCGTTTGCCATTATCTAGTCAAAATCCTATGCTAACTAAAATCGTGGGTGATAAGCCCAAGCTTCTTATTTTAAATAAGGCGGATTTAGCTGATTCTGATCTGACGAAAGAGTGGCGAAGATATTTTGAAAGTCAAGGTATCAAGACCTTGGCAATCAATTCTAAAGAACAATCAACTGTTAAAAAAGTCACAGAAGCAGCTAAGTCATTAATGAAAGAAAAAATTGCTCGGCAAAAAGAACGTGGGATCCAAATTGAAACATTGCGGACTATGATTATCGGCATCCCGAACGCTGGTAAATCAACCCTGATGAACCGTTTAGCTGGGAAAAAAATCGCTGTGACTGGAAATAAACCAGGTGTTACCAAGGGGCAGCAGTGGCTCAAGTCTAATAAGGATTTGGAAATTTTAGATACTCCAGGGATTCTCTGGCCTAAGTTTGAGGATGAAAAAGTAGCTTTAAAACTCGCTTTAACAGGAGCAATTAAAGACGATTTGCTCCCAATGGATGAAGTTGCTATTTTCGGAATCAATTATTTTAAAGAACATTATCCAAAAGAGCTTCGAGAACGGTTCAAGCAAATAGACTTGAAAGAAGAAGCACCGGAAATAATTATGGATATGACACAGAAATTAGGATTTCGCGATAATTATGACCGGTTTTATCAGCTTTTTATCAAAGAGATTCGTGACGGAAAAGTAGGGCGATATACATTGGATATGCTGGGAGACTTGAATGGCAACGATTAAAGAAATTCAGAAACAGTTGGAACAAGTTACCGGTTTGGATGATCCATTTTTTAAAGCGCTGGCTCATGATGAACGGACTGGGGTAAAGAAATTGGTTGTTAAGCGTCGCAAAGCAATTCAAGATGAGTATGAAGAAGACGCTCGATTGGAAAAAATGCTATGCTATGAAAAAGATTTTTATGCACAGGGTATAGAATGGATTGCCGGCATTGATGAAGTTGGTCGTGGTCCTTTGGCCGGTCCTGTTGTGGCTGCGGCAGTTATTTTACCTAAAAACTCTAAAATAAAAGGTCTCAACGATAGCAAGAAAATTTCTAAGAAAAAACATGAAACAATCTATCAAGAAGTGCTAAAGCAAGCGGTTGCAATTGGTATTGGTATTAAGGATAATCAATTTATTGATGAAGTGAATATCTATGAAGCAACGAAGTTGGCTATGATAGAAGCAGTTGGAAATCTTAAAATTACTCCAC
The DNA here is from genome assembly GCF_000524255.1 of Streptococcus sp. AS20. Taxonomy (NCBI): domain Bacteria; kingdom Bacillati; phylum Bacillota; class Bacilli; order Lactobacillales; family Streptococcaceae; genus Streptococcus; species Streptococcus sp. AS20. The sequence continues at coordinate 298,355 of NZ_JANS01000005.1, forward strand.
AACATCTTCTGATTGATGCCATGAAGCTAGATCTTCAAATACCACAGACTTCTATCATCAAAGGAGATGCTAATTCACTCTCCATTGCGGCTGCTTCAATCGTAGCAAAAGTGACTAGGGATCGCATGATGACAGATTATGACTTAACTTATCCAGGTTATGACTTTGCGCATAATGCTGGCTATGGAACCCAGCACCATTTAGAAGGCTTAAAGAAAAAGGGGATTACTCCTATCCACCGGAAAACCTTTGAACCAATTAAATCTATGATTGAAAAGGCAGAGGATCAAAAATGATTATTAGCAAGGTTTTAAACAATAATGTAGTCATTTCTGAAGAAAATCACCAAGAAGTAGTTCTAATGGGACGTGGGTTAGCCTTTGGTTGTAAGGCGGGAGATGACATTCAGGACAACCTAATTGAGAAAAAATATGTTTTATCAGAAAAACAAGCGTGACCTGTTATTGGAATTGCCTTCTAATATCATTGAAATGGCTGATGAAATTAGTTATGCGCATAGATGAACAAATGTATTTAACCATTTATTTATCAAGAATGAAAAGGAAAATCAATGGAAACTGAATATGAAAAAATGATAGCGGGACAATTATACAATCCTCAAGATCCAGAATTACGCAAGCTTGTATCTCGTTCTTGCAAATTTCAATACACATTTAACGCAGAACGAGATGACAAAAGAAGAAGTGATTTAGTAAAAGAATGGCTTGGTTCTACTGGTGAAAGTATTTCTATGAAGCCAAATTTTGTTTGCGATTATGGTATCAATATACATTTAGGGGATAATTTCTACTCTAATTGGAACATAACTATGCTTGATGTCTGTCCGATTACAATTGGAAAAAATGCATTGTTTGGGCCGAATTGTCAACTTCTGACTCCTATCCATCCCTTAGATGCACAAGAACGCATATCAGGTGTAGAGTATGGTGCACCGATAACTATTGGGGATAATTTCTGGGCAGGTGGTGGTGTAACGATTTTACCAGGAGTAACATTAGGTAACAATGTTGTCGTTGGTGCGGGATCAGTTGTCACTAAATCTTATGGTGATAATGTTGTTTTAGCAGGAAACCCAGCTCGGATTATTAAAGAATTAGATAGAATGTAAAAAACGAGAAATTCTCGTTTTTTTAATTCCTTTTACGAATAATATAACTGAAAGACAATTAGCAATAGTAAAAGGAATGATAAAATGGATAATTTTGATATTTATAAACTAAAAACAGCTGGTTTGACCAACCAACAAGTCATCAATGTATTGGAATACGCAGAAATTCGCGAAAAAGAATTGTCAGTCAAAGATATGGCAGTTGTCTCCGAATGTCGTAATCCTGCTCTTTTTATCGAAAAATATTTACAATTAGATGATGATTTATTACATCAAGAATTTGAGAAATTCCCATCTTTTTCTATCTTGGAAGATGTATATCCTTGGGATTTGAGTGAAATTTATAATCCACCCGTTCTTCTTTTTTATAAAGGTAATTTGGATTTGCTAAAATTACCTAAAGTAGCTGTTGTAGGAAGTCGGAATAGTAGCCGAGTAGGCAGTCAATCCGTTCAAAAGATTATTAAAGAGCTAAACAATGAATTGGTTATCGTGAGTGGTTTAGCACGCGGAATTGATACCTCAGCTCACATGGCAGCATTGCAAAATGGTGGTCGAACAATTGCAGTTATCGGAACGGGTCTAGACGTTTTTTATCCAAGGGCAAATAAAAAACTCCAATCGTATTTGGGAGAACATCATCTAGTACTTAGTGAATATGGTCCTGAAGCAGAGCCATTAAAATTTCATTTTCCAGAGCGTAATCGGATTATAGCAGGATTGTGTAGAGGGGTTATTGTTGCCGAAGCAAAAATGCGCTCAGGCAGCCTTATTACTTGTGAGCGAGCAATGGAAGAAGGGCGAGATGTATTTGCTATTCCAGGGTCAATTTTAGATGGAAGAAGTGATGGCTGTCATCATTTGATTCAGGAAGGAGCAAAATGCATCACATCAGGGGCTGACGTACTTTCTGAATTCCAATTTTAAAACAAGTTCTCCTATAAGAGAATGCTACTAGTTGACATCTTGAAAAAAATAGTTTAAACTCTATGAGGTTTATTACTTTTAGAAGGTGTTTAGATTGGCAACAAAAACGAAGAAAAAAATAACAGCTAAAAAAAATCTGGTGATTGTAGAGTCGCCAGCTAAGGCAAAAACAATTGAAAAATATTTAGGACGGAACTACAAGGTTTTAGCCAGCGTAGGTCATATTCGAGATTTAAAAAAATCTACGATGTCCGTTGATTTTGAAAATAATTATGAGCCAGAATATATCAATATTCGTGGAAAGGGTCCTCTTATCAATGATTTGAAAAAAGAAGCTAAAAAGGCTAAACAAGTCTATCTTGCGAGCGACCCAGATCGAGAAGGAGAAGCTATTTCTTGGCATTTGGCTCATATTCTAAATCTGGATGAACATGATAAAAATCGCGTTGTTTTCAACGAAATTACGAAAGATGCAGTTAAAAATGCTTTTAAAGAACCACGTCAAATTGATATGGATTTGGTAGATGCTCAACAAGCTCGTCGTGTACTTGACCGTATTGTGGGGTATTCTATCTCTCCAATTCTCTGGAAAAAGGTCAAAAAGGGATTATCTGCTGGACGCGTGCAATCTGTTGCTTTGAAGCTCATCATTGATCGTGAAAACGAAATTAATGCTTTTAAGCCAGAAGAATATTGGACGATTGATGGAACGTTCAAGAAAGGTGCTCGGCAATTTCAAGCAAGCTTTTATGGTATAAATGGCAAGAAAATGAAACTTGCTATCAACGATGATGTCAAAAATGTTCTTTCTCAAATCAAGAATGATGAATTTACCGTGGAAAGTGTTGAGAAAAAGGAACGCAAGCGTCATGCTCCGTTACCTTATACTACATCATCTATGCAGCAAGACGCTGCTAATAAAATCAATTTCCGAACTCGCAAAACTATGATGGTCGCTCAACAACTCTACGAAGGAATCAATATCGGTTCTGGTGTGCAAGGTTTGATTACCTATATGCGTACAGATTCTACTCGTATTAGCCCAGTAGCTCAAAACGAAGCTGCAACTTTCATTACAGATCGTTTTGGCGAAAAATATTCTAAACATGGCAGTAGAGTCCGAAATACTTCTGGCGCACAAGATGCTCATGAAGCGATTCGTCCGTCAAGTGTATTTAATACACCTGACAATATCGCAAAATATCTAGATAAAGATCAATTGAAATTGTATACGTTGATTTGGAATCGTTTCGTGGCGAGTCAAATGACTGCTGCGGTATTTGACACGATGAGTGTGAAGTTAGAGCAAAATGGTGTTCAATTTACTGCAAACGGTAGTCAGGTTAAATTTGATGGTTATCTAGCTATTTATAACGACTCTGATAAAAACAAAATGCTGCCAGACATGAAAAAAGGTGATTTGGTTAAGCGTATCAACACCAATCCTGAGCAGCATTTTACTCAACCACCAGCACGTTATTCAGAAGCAACTTTAATTAAGACCTTGGAGGAGAATGGCGTTGGGCGTCCATCAACTTATGCACCAACGATTGAAACTATTCAAAAACGCTACTATGTAAAATTAGTTTCCAAACGCTTTGAACCAACCGAATTGGGAGAAATTGTGAATTCATTGATTGTTGAATTCTTCCCAGATATTGTCAATGTGAAGTTTACCGCTGATATGGAAGCCAAATTGGATGATGTAGAAGTCGGAAAAGAGCAGTGGAAAAAGGTCATTGACGAATTTTATAAACCATTTGAAAAAGAAGTTTCTAAAGCAGAAACTGAAATGGAGAAAATTCAAATTAAAGACGAACCGGCTGGTTTTGATTGTGAAGTTTGTGGAAGTCCTATGGTTATCAAGTTAGGACGTTATGGTAAATTCTATGCTTGTAGCAACTTCCCCGATTGTCGTCACACCCAAGCAATTGTCAAAGAAATAGGCGTAGAGTGTCCTAAATGTCATCAAGGACAAATCATTGAGCGCAAAACCAAGCGCAATCGGCTTTTTTATGGTTGCAATCGCTATCCAGATTGTGACTTCACCTCTTGGGATAAACCGGTTGGTCGCTCTTGTCCGAAATGCGGTCAGTATCTTGTAGAAAAGAAAGTTCGCGGTGGTGGCAAACAAGTTGTCTGCAGCAACGGGGATTACGAAGAAGAAAAAGTAAAATAATTCAATGTTTTACATAATTTAACTTATGCAAATAATTTTTGCATCCACAAAAGGAGATTATATGAAAGAGAAGTTTCATGAGTTTTTAAAAATTTCCGAGGAATTAAATAAAATCGGAATTATTCCTTTTCTTATGGGCTCACTAGGTCTTGAACAGGTAACTGGTCAAGACTGGCAAGCACGAGATATTGATATCCATGTTCCAGGAGATCCTAGGGGATGGGACGCACCTGATGAGGTACGAATTTATGATTTTAAAAAGATTGAAACGATTATGAACCGGCTTGGCTACCAATTAGTAGATTTGCACGAGCACGAATTTCAAAAAGGAAATCTATCGGTTGAGTTTGGTAGCATGAATACTTTAGAAAACTTTGCTGGGATTCCTTTAGATGAATTGGTAAAACATGAAACAGCAGGGGTAATTTATTTTCTTCCTGATGCTGAACAATATCTTAAGATTTACACAGCGTCTTCGCAAGATTCCTATCGAAATGACCAAAATAATGATAAGGATTTTGTTAAAATTGCTTATCTGGAAAAAATGTTAAAGAAGTAGATACATGACCAATCATTATATTCTTTACACCAATGTTTGAGGATGGATACTAATAAGTTAGTGTATTTGCGTCCTAGAAAGTCTCACTCGTCAGTAGAGGCTTTTTTTGTTATAATGATAAAGAATAATTAGAAAGATTTGTGGGAGTAACCCTCCCAAATAGGTATTCGTTGTATGTCTCAATCTTACATCAATGTCATAGGAGCTGGTCTGGCTGGCAGCGAAGCAGCTTATCAGATTGCTAAACGCGGTATTCCTGTTAAACTGTACGAAATGCGCGGAATGAAATCCACTCCTCAGCATAAGACTAGTGATTTTGCAGAACTAGTCTGTTCTAATTCTCTACGGGGAGATTCACTGACAAACGCAGTTGGTCTGCTAAAAGAAGAAATGCGCCGTTTGGATTCAATCATTATGCGAGCAGCAGAAGCTACGCGTGTACCGGCCGGAGGAGCGTTAGCGGTTGATAGAGAGAGCTTTTCAAAATCAGTCACCGATGAGCTAAATAATCATCCTTTCATTGAGGTTATTCGTGAGGAAATAACAGAAATCCCTGGCGATACGATTACTGTTATTGCGACAGGTCCTTTGACAAGTGATGCGCTTGCTAAAAAAATCCATGCGCTAAATGGTGGAACTGGATTTTACTTTTATGATGCGGCAGCACCGATTGTAGATGTCAATACGATTGATATGGAAAAAGTTTATCTCAAGTCTCGCTATGACAAGGGAGAAGCTGCTTATCTAAATGCTCCCATGACTAAAAGCGAATTTATAGCTTTTCACGATGCTTTAGTCAATGCTGAGGAAGCGCCTCTCAATGCTTTTGAAAAAGAAAAATATTTTGAAGGCTGCATGCCGATTGAGGTGATGGCTAAGAGAGGGATAAAAACCATGCTCTACGGTCCTATGAAACCGGTCGGCTTGGAATACCCAGATGACTATCAAGGTCCTCGTGATGGCGAATTTAAGACGCCATACGCAGTCGTGCAGCTTCGTCAAGACAATGCAGCTGGGAGTCTTTATAATATCGTTGGATTTCAGACACATCTTAAATGGGGCGAACAGAAGCGCGTTTTTCGGATGATTCCAGGTTTGGAAAATGCAGAGTTTGTTCGCTATGGCGTGATGCACCGTAATTCTTACATGGATTCACCGAATCTTCTGACTCAAACTTTTCAGTCTAAAAAACAACAGAATATCTTCTTTGCGGGTCAGATGACTGGTGTAGAGGGATATGTGGAATCCGCTGCATCTGGACTCGTAGCTAGTATCAATGCAGTTCGTCTTTTCAATAGAGCAGAAGCTGTGATCTTTCCAGAAACAACTGCTATTGGAAGCTTACCTCATTATATCACGCACGCTGACAGCAAACATTTCCAGCCGATGAATGTCAACTTTGGAATTATCAAAGAATTGGACGGTCCTCGAATTCGAGACAAGAAAGAACGCTATGAAAAAATAGCAAAACGAGCTCTACAAGCTATCGAAAGCTATCAAAATCTCTAATTTTCTTTCTGAAAAAATGGAAATAATGACGATAAGTTGTAGAAGTATTAAAAAAGTTAGGAATTCCTAACTTTTTTGCATATTTTTATGATATAATAGATAAAAATTTTGAAAATAGAAAGTTTTCTGATAATGAACCATTCCTATTTTTACCTTGAAGTTAGAACACATGAATTAGAAGTGCCTTATACTAAACAAAAGCGTCGTGTTCGGGTGCTCCTTCCTAGAAATTATGAGCAAAATACTAAGAAATCTTATCCTGTAGTTTATTTTCATGACGGTCAAAATGTCCTTTATAGTAAGGAGTCTTTTAGCGGTCATTCTTGGAAGATTATTCCAACAATTAAGCGAAATCCGGACATTGAAAAAATGATTGTGGTAGCTATTGACAACGACGGTTTTAATCGAATGAATGAGTATTCTGCTTGGAAATACCAAGAGTCAACTATTCCAGGTATAGAATTTGGAGGCAAAGGAACAGAGTATGCTGAGTTTGTCATGGAAGTTGTCAAACCCTTTGTTGACGAGCATTACCGTACCAAGTCAGACCGAGCACACACGGGCATGGTTGGTTCTTCTTTGGGTGGAAATATTACGCAGTTTATGGGAATTGAATACCAAGAGCAAATCGGTTGCTTGGGTGTTTTCTCATCTGCGAACTGGCTGCACCAAGAAGCATTCAATCGTTATATAGAACGTCATAACTTATTAGCAGATCAGCATATTTATATTTATGTTGGAACAGAAGAAGCAGATGATACAGATAAAACCTTGATGGCTGGCAATATCAAGCAAGCTTATATTGATTCGTCATTAACCTACTTTCGTCAGTTAATTGCAGGTGGTTTAGATTTGGAAAATCTATTGTTTTATATCCAAGCCGGTGCAGAACACAATGAAATGGCTTGGGCTGAGCATTTACCTGATTGCCTTCGCTTCTTTAGTGAAAAATGGTAAATAAATCAATTAAGAATATGAGAAGAGAATTTATATGCATGTTGAATTTTTAAGTCATTGGAGCGGTAATTTAAGCCGTGAAATGTATGTGAATCGCTATGGACACGCTGGAATGCCTGTAATCGTTTTTGCTTCATCGGGAGGCAGTCATAATGAATATGCAGATTTTGGTATGATTGAGGCTTGTTCATGGTTTATCGAAACAGGAAAAATCCAATTTTTCACTTTGAGTAGTGTAGATAGTGAAAGCTGGCTGGCTGATTGGAAATCTCCTCACGACCGAGCAGAAATGCACCGAGCCTATGAGCGCTATGTCATTGAGGAAGCCATTCCTTTTATCAAGCATAAAACAGGTTGGTTTGATCCAATGATGACGACAGGTTGTTCTATGGGAGCCTATCACGCTGTTAATTTCTTTCTCCAGCACCCCGATGTCTTCAATAAAGTCATTGCACTGAGCGGAGTTTATGATGCGCGCTATTTTGTTGGTGATTGTTTAGAGGATGAAATAATTTATCAAAATTCACCGGCAGATTATATTTGGAATCAAAATGATGGCTGGTTTATTGATCGCTGTCGCAATGCTGATATTATTGTCTGTACAGGACTTGGTGCATGGGAACAGGACGGACTACCTTCTTTCTACACCTTAAAAGAAGCCTTTGAACATAAGAACATTCCGGCATGGTTTGCTGAATGGGGATATGATGTTTCGCATGACTGGATTTGGTGGCGCAAGCAAATGCCTTATTTTCTCAATCAATTAAACCTATGATTAGAAAGGAAACACTATTATGAACTATATCGTTATTTCACCTTATTATCCGCAAAATTTTCAACAATTTACTGTTGAACTTGCAAATAAAGGAATTACTGTTTTGGGCATCGGGCAGGAACCTTATGATCAACTAGATCAACCGTTGAAAAATGCTTTAACAGAATATTTTCGTGTGGAAAATTTAGAAAATCTTGATGAAGTGAAACGTGCTGTAGCCTTCCTTTTTTACAAGCACGGACCAATTGACCGCATTGAGTCACACAATGAATATTGGTTAGATCAAGATGCAAAATTGCGTGAACAGTTCAATGTTGTAGGACCAAAACCAAAAGACTTGAAAAAGACAAAATTCAAATCTGAAATGAAGAAACTTTTTAAAAAGGCCGGAGTTCCTGTCGTTCCTGGTCAAATTGTAAAAACCTTGCAGGCAGTTGACATGGCGGTAAGTAAAATTGGTCTTCCATTGATTGCGAAACCAGATAATGGAGTTGGCGCAGCGGGAACTTATAAACTTGAAAGCAGTGAAGATGTTGAACAGTTTAAGCAAGAATGGGATAAGCAAACCGTTTATTTCTTTGAAAAATTTGTTGATTCTGGACAAATTTGTACATTTGACGGGCTACTAGATTCAAAGGGAAATATTGTGTTTTCAACAACTTTTGATTATGCTTATACCCCTTTAGATTTAGTTTTGAATCATTATGAAAACTCATATTATATTATAAAAGATATGGATTCAAAATTACGTCAATATGGGGAAGTTATCATTAAAGCGTTTGGCATGAAAGAACGTTTCTTCCATATTGAATTTTTCCGTGACGGAGATGATTATATCGCCATAGAATACAATAATCGTCCAGCAGGTGCTTTTACGATTGATTTGTATAACTTTGCTCACTCCATTGATCTTTATCGTGGATATGCAGATATTGTGAATGGCGAACCTTTCCCACAACCTCAAGTCGAAGCACAATATGGCTTGGTTACTTCACGCCGTTCAACCTCAAATTATGTGTATTCAGAAGAAGAATTGCGTGCAAAGTACGGCGATAAATTAAAAGCAGTCAAAATCATGCCAAAGGCATTTGCAGATTTACAAGGAGATGTTCATTATATTTTGACAACACCAAGTCGTTTGGAAATCGATCAAATGATAGAGGATTTTGGGAAAAAGTAGAAAAATCTATTTGTGAAATTTTTATTTTGTCAATTCAAATCAGCTTGCCAGCAAGGTTAGCTGATTTTTCTTTGTGAAATTCTGCAAGCATAAATTTTGACAGTTTTTTTAGGATTGGTTAGAATGTGATTGTAGAAACCAAGTTTAGAAAGGTAAAAAATATGGCAATGTTAGATAAAAATCTCTTGTTAGAGATGTTTCGGAAGATGGAAGAAATTCGTCGGATGGACTTAAAAATTGCTCAGCTCGTAAAAAAGGGGAAAGTTCCAGGCATGACTCACTTTTCAGTCGGAGAAGAAGCAGCGAGTGTCGGAGCTATGTTGGCCCTCGATCCTGATGATTTGATTACATCCAACCACCGTGGTCATGGCCAAGCCATTGCTAAAGGGATTGATCTGAATGGCATGATGGCAGAAATCATGGGCAAATACAACGGAACCTGCAAAGGAAAAGGTGGCTCCATGCATATTGCTGATTTGGATGCTGGAAATTTGGGAGCAAATGGTATTGTTGGCGGCGGCATGGGAATTGCTGTCGGTGCAGCCCTTACTCAGCAAATGCATCATACAGGAAAGATTGTCGTTTGCTTTTTTGGTGACGGAGCAACGAACGAAGGTGTTTTTCATGAAGCGGTTAATATGGCCTCTATTTGGAATTTGCCAGTGATTTTCTATTGTATCAATAATGGCTATGGTATTTCTGCGGATATTAAGAAAATGACCAATATAGAGCATATTCACGAGCGCAGCGCAGCTTATGGCGTTCCAGGTATGTTCATCGAAGATGGCAATAATGTTTTGGATGTCTATGAAGGTTTCCAAAAAGCTGTAGAGCATGTTCGCAGTGGTAAAGGACCTGTCTTAATCGAGAGTGTGACCTATCGTTGGTTGGGACATTCATCTTCTGACCCAGGTAAATACCGTACTCGTGAAGAAGTAGAAGAATGGAAGAAAAAAGATCCAATCGAAAATCTTCGTAAATATTTACTCGCAAATCAGATTGCAAGCGATGAAGAGTTTGAGGCTATTCAAGCAGAGGTTAAAGAAGCAGTAGAAGCATCTGTAAAATTCGCGGAAGAAAGTCCATTCCCACCGCTTGAATCAGCTTTTGAAGATATTTATGCAGATTAAAGAGAGGAGATTGAACAATAATGGAAACAAAAACAATGTCTTTCCGTGACACCATTATCCTTGCCATGTCTGAGGAAATGCGTCTTGATGAAAATGTGTTGTTAATGGGAGAAGATGTCGGCATTTTCGGAGGAGATTTCGGAACATCCGTCGGAATGTTAGAAGAATTCAGTCCAGAACGAGTACGTGATTGTCCAATTTCTGAAGCAGCTATTTCAGGAGCTGCAGCAGGAGCTGCCATGACAGGCCTTCGTCCTATTGTAGATATGACTTTCATGGACTTTTCTGTCATTGCCATGGATGCGATTGTCAACCAGGCTGCTAAAACACGTTATATGTTTGGTGGTAAAGGACAAGTTCCGCTAACAATTCGTTGCGCAGCTGGAAATGGTGTCGGATCAGCTGCTCAACACTCGCAATCTTTAGAATCTTGGTTTACCCATATTCCCGGTCTCAAAGTCGTAGCGCCTGGAACTCCCGCAGATATGAAGGGATTGTTGAAATCTTCAATTCGCGACAACAATCCTGTTATTATCCTTGAGTATAAATCAGAATTCAACCAAAAAGGCGAAGTTCCACTTGACCCTGATTATACAATCCCTCTCGGTGTTGGTGACATCAAAAAAGAAGGAATGGACGTAACAGTTGTGACTTATGGAAAAATGCTCCGCAGAGTTATGCAAGCAGCTGAAGAATTGACAGAAGAAGGCATTTCAGTAGAAGTAGTCGATCCTCGTACCTTGGTACCACTTGATAAAGATATTATTATTAACTCAGTTAAAAAAACAGGAAAAGTCGTTCTGGTCAACGATGCCCATAAGACCAGCGGCTATATCGGAGAAATTTCGGCTATTATATCTGAGTCTGAAGCCTTTGACTATCTGGATGCACCGATTCGTCGCTGTGCTGGAGAAGACGTGCCGATGCCTTATGCTCAAAATCTTGAAAATGCCATGATTCCGACAGTAGAATCCATCAAAGACACTATCCGTAAGACTTATCATAAAGAGTAAGGTGTAGATAAACAGCGATTAACATTTACGTAATTTAAATTATGTATAAATAACTGAGAATAAAAACAAAAATAAGGGCAAATGTTGCCTCGACCAATGAATTATTTAAGAATGAGAGAGATCATGGATGACAAAAAATTAAGAGCGACCCCTGCAGCTAGAAAGCTGGCAGACGATCTGGGAATCAATCTTTACGATGTTTCCGGTTCAGGCTCAAACGGTCGCGTCCACAAGGAAGACGTGGAAACCTATCAAGATACCCATGCGGTTCGGATTTCACCGCTGGCCAAGCGCATTGCCGAGGAGCACAATATCGCCTGGAATGAGATTCAGGGAACTGGGCACCGCGGCAAGATTATGAAGAAGGATGTCCTGGCCTTCCTGCCTGAAAATGTCGAAAGTGACAGCATCAAGTCGCCGGCTGTTATTGAAAAGGTTGAAGAAGTACCAGATAATATCACGCCTTACGGTGAGATTGAGCGTATTCCAATGACACCGATGCGCAAGGTTATCGCCCAACGGATGGTGGATTCCTATCTGACGGCGCCGACCTTTACCCTCAACTATGATGTGGATATGACGGAAATGCTGGCCCTACGCAAGAAGGTTATAGATCCAATCATGGAAGCGACCGGCAAGAAGGTGACGGTCACAGATTTGCTGTCGTTGGCTGTGGTTAAGACCCTGATGAAGCACCCTTATCTCAATTCCTCCCTGACCGAGGACGGCAAGACCATCATCACCCACAACTATGTCAATCTGGCCATGGCTGTCGGTATGGATAATGGTCTCATGACACCTGTAGTCTACAACGCTGAGAAGATGAGTCTGTCTGAGCTAGTTGTGGCCTTCAAGGATATCATCGGCCGGACCCTGGATGGCAAGCTGGCACCGAGCGAGCTGCAAAATTCTACCTTCACCATCAGCAATCTGGGCATGTTTGGTGTCCAATCCTTTGGCCCGATTATCAATCAGCCTAACTCGGCCATCTTGGGCGTCAGTGCCACTATTGAGAAACCTGTTGCCCTGAACGGAGAAATTGTCATCCGGCCGATTATGAGCCTGGGACTGACCATTGACCACCGAGTCGTGGACGGTATGGCAGGTGCTAAATTCATGAAAGACCTAAAAGAACTGATTGAAGACCCAATTTCAATGTTGGTATAAGAGAAAGTTTAAATGAGAGGAAAATAAAAACATGGCCTTAGAAGTAATTATGCCAAAAGCCGGCGTTGATATGACAGAAGGACAGATTGTTCAATGGAATAAAAAAGTTGGCGAATTTGTAAAAGAAGGAGAAATCCTTCTGGAAATCATGACAGATAAAGTCAGCATGGAGTTAGAAGCAGAGGAAGATGGCTACTTGATTGCTATCTTGAAAGGAGACGGTGAGACTGTTCCTGTAACGGAAGTTATCGGTTATCTGGGCGAAGAAGGAGAAAATATTCCGACTACTGTGGCTGCTTCAGATGCTAGTTCAACACCAACTGCAACCACAACTTCTAACGATGATAATAAGAGTGATGATGCTTATAATATTGTGGTTATTGGTGGCGGACCAGCTGGCTATGTGGCAGCGATTAAAGCAGCTCAATTAGGAGGCAAGATTGCCCTTGTTGAAAAATCTGAACTAGGTGGAACCTGCCTCAACCGTGGCTGTATCCCGACTAAGACCTATCTTCACAATGCGGAAATTATTGAAAGTCTAGCCCATGCAGCAAACCGTGGTATTATCATTGAAAATCCAAACTTTACTGTCAATATGGATAAAGTTTTGGAAACCAAAAACAAGGTTGTCAATACACTTGTCGGAGGCGTTGCAGGTCTGCTTCGCAGCTACGGCGTTGATGTTTACAAAGGAATTGGTACCATTACCAAAGATAAGAATGTCTTGGTGAATGGTGCTGAACTTCTTGAGACCAAGAAGATTATCTTAGCTGGTGGATCAAAAGTCAGCAAGATTAACGTTCCAGGCATGGAATCATCACTTGTTATGACTAGCGATGATATTCTGGATATGAAGGAAGTTCCAGAAAGTTTAGTAATCATCGGTGGTGGCGTTGTTGGTATTGAGCTAGGACAGGCTTTCATGACCTTTGGTAGCAAGGTGACGGTTGTTGAAATGATGAATCGGATTGTTCCAGCTATGGATGCAGAAGTCTCTAAAAACCTTCGACTCATTCTTGACCGCAAGGGCATGACCATTTTGACAGAGACCAAGTTGGAAGAAATTGTCGAAGAAAATGGCAAGCTCCGCATCAAAGTTGCAGGAAAGGAAGATATCATAGCTGATAAAGCTTTGCTTTCTATCGGACGAGTGCCTGATTTGGAGGGAATTGGCGAGGTTGACTTTGAACTAGACCGAGGTCGTATCAAGGTCAATGAATATATGGAAACTTCTGTTTCAGGAATTTATGCGCCTGGAGATATTAACGGTACCAAGATGTTGGCGCATGCAGCCTTTCGTATGGGAGAAGTAGCTGCAGAGAATGCTCTCAAAGGCAATCACGTAGTTGCTAAATTAAATCTAACTCCAGCAGCCATCTACACTTTGCCAGAAGTTGCGGCAGTCGGTCTGACAGAAGAACAAGCTCGAGAAAAATATGATATAGCTATCGGCAAATTCAACTTCGCAGCAAACGGACGAGCAATTGCATCTGATGCTGCTCAAGGATTTGTCAAAGTAATTGCTGATAAGAAATACGGAGAAGTTCTCGGTGTTCACATCATCGGTCCCGCTGCAGCCGAGTTAATCAATGAAGCCTCTACTATCATCGAAATGGAAATCACGGTGGAAGAAATGCTCAAGACCATTCACGGTCATCCGACATTCTCAGAAGTTATGTACGAAGCATTTGCAGACGTACTCGGCATGGCTATTCATGCTCCAAAGAAAAAATAAAAGGCACGATTGAGATGAAATACATTATTAACAACAGTAATGATACAGCTTTTAATATCGCACTTGAGGAATATGCTTTCAAGCATCTCCTTGATGAAGATATGATTTTCTTGCTTTGGATCAATAAACCCTCTATCATTGTCGGACGTCATCAGAATACTATTGAAGAAATCAATCGTGACTATGTCCGAGAGCATGGCATTGAGGTTGTTCGTCGTATCAGTGGAGGTGGAGCTGTTTATCATGACTATAACAATCTCAACTATACCATCATTTCCAAAGAATCTGAAAACAAAGCCTTTGATTTTAAGAGTTTCTCTATCCCAGTCATCAAGACTTTGGAAGAATTAGGTGTAAAAGCAGAATTTACAGGGCGCAACGATCTGGAAATTGACGGGAAAAAATTCTGTGGCAATGCACAAGCCTACATCAATGGTCGAATCATGCACCACGGCTGCCTGCTTTTTGACGTAGAATTATCCGTCTTAGCGAATGCCTTAAAAGTCTCTAAAGATAAATTTGAATCCAAAGGTGTCAAATCTGTTCGAGCTCGTGTAACCAATATCGTTGATGAATTGCCTGAAAAAATTACTGTCGAGCAATTTCGCGACCTCCTGCTAGACTATATGAAGAAAGAACATCCAGAAATGACAGAATATGCCTTTTCTAATGATGAACTAGCTGAAATCAACCATATCAAGGAAACTAAATTTGCTACTTGGGATTGGAACTATGGCAAATCGCCAGCATACAATGTTCGTCGTGGTACCAAGTTTACTAGTGGTAAAGTCGAAATCTTTGCCAATGTTGTTCAGTCAAAAATCGAAAACATCAAAATTTACGGAGATTTCTTTGGAATCGAAGATGTAGCAGCAGTAGAAGAAGTCCTCAAGGGTGTTAAATATGAAAGAGAAGATGTTTTAAATGCTCTTGAAAACCTGGATATTTCTCGCTATTTCGCTGGAATTAGCCAAGAAGAAATTACAGAAGCAGTGGTCGGCTAAATCACAAGACTATAACAATAGAGAAAACATCCTTACGTTTATTTAACTAAGGATGTTTTTTCTATTGTTTGAAGAAGCTGGTTATCAGGATGTTCAGATGCTTCTGGGATACACCACAGCCAATAATCGCTTGGAGAATATCCGCTTTGGAGCAAGTTCCTTATTATCGAACCCTACAGAAATTATTGGATAGAATTTTTATAAAGAGGACGAAACATCATAGCAAATGCGAGGTTTTCCTTCATTATTATATTGACAAGCAACTAGAAAAGTACTAGACTAAAGTTAGAAATATATCATAAAATGTCACAAAAATCTGTCAAACTTCTTCGTCTTAGAAAGGATGGTTACTATGGCTAAATTAGATGGAAAAGTTGCTTTGATTACTGGAGCTGCTGTCGGTCTGGGTCAGGGCATTGCCTCAGTCTATGCCAAATATGGCGCCAAGCTCTGCCTTTTCGATCGAGACCCTCAAGTAGAAGCAACTGCTCAAGAACTTCGTGACAGCTACCAAATAGATATTATCAGCTATATCGGTGATGTCAGTCGTCTAGAAGATTTGGAAGCGGCTGTCTCTCAGACTATCCAAGCCTTTGGGCATCTTGATATTGCCTGCTGTAATGCTGGTATCTGCAAGCTGGCGCCCTTTGAAGAAATGACAGACCAGATACGGGATCAACATATTAATGTCAATATCAAGGGCGTTTGGAACACTTGTCAGGCAACCATCAAGCCCATGTTGAAACAGAGAGCAGGCGCTATCGTCATCGCATCATCTGTGACAGGCGATTTGGTTGCTGATGCTGGAGAAGCAGCTTATGCGATGACCAAGGCAGCTCTGGTCGGCTTAACCAAGGCCTTGGCAGTAGAATATGCCGATCGCAATATCCGAGTTAACTGCAGCCAGCTAGGCTATGCTCGGACACCGATGGTCGAAAAAATGGCCCTGGAATCCAACCCAGAACATCCAGAAGTTCCTATTCAAGATATTGCGGCCGCTGTCCCAATGAAAAGATTAGCTAAACCGCAAGAAGTAGGGGAACTCTTTGCCTTTTTAGGTAGTGACGAATCCTCCTATCTTACAGGATCTCAAATTGTCATTGACGGCGGTAGTACCCTACCAGAAACTATGAGCATGGGCACAAACTAGCAGCATTTAGCTCAATTCAAATAAAAAGTTTGCATACCTTAAATTATGCAAACTTTTTATTTTATAAATTATCCAATGCATTTTTTTGTTCGTCATTAACAATATGGGTGTAGAGGTCTGTAACTTGAGTACTGGCATGTCCTAGCTGATGACTGACCAAAACTTGAGATTTAGTAGCATCATAAAGTCGAGTAGCCAGCGTATGGCGGAGTTTGTGAGGTGTCACTCGAACTTTGAAATCTTCAGAATACTTAGCAACCATCTTTTCTACACTAGAAGCATCAATCCGGTTAGGAACACCTCTATATTCTGTCAAAAATAGGGCAGTGTCTGATTTTTCAGCTTTATAGCGTTTGGCCCGAATCTCAAGATAGGCTTCCAAGTAGGGTTTGGCAAAAGCTGCAACATTGACAGAATCTCTTTTTCCGCCCTTACGAGTCACTTCAATGACCATCATTTTTAGGTTAAGGTCCTTCAAATCAAGATTGACCGCCTCGGATAGGCGAATACCAGATGCAAGAAGCAATGCTATAATTGCCAAATCTCGCTCTTTATTTTTGTCGAAAGAGGAGAGGGCGCGGTTAGATAAACTTTTAGGATATTCTTCATCAATATAATTCAAAAATTGTTCAGTTTCCGTGCCTAAAAAGAGCTTTTGTTTAATATTTTCAGCTCGTGCAGCTAAAGTTTCTTTCTTTTTCTTAGTGGACACTTTTTTCATAACATTACGATAAAAATAAGGCTCTCCATTCTCATTTTCCACCTCTTCAGTTAAATATTTATAAAGGCTAGAGAGAGCTGAAAGAGTGCGGTTAATAGTTGTTTGAGATACTCCATTTTGCGTGGTATTAGCATTAAGCAACGGTCGTTCCCGTAGGTAAAGGATAAATGATTCCATATCTTTTTTAGTCATATTTTCCAACACCGATAAAGGAATTTCTGCAATTTGTGAGACATCAGCAATTCCAGAGTCTAAAATCCACTGAAAAAAACGATTGTATTCTTTAAGATATTCATATAAGGTTGTAAAACTGTATGGAACAGTTAATTTAGATTGATAATATTCCAAAACATACCAGGGTAGAATAGTCTTTAGTTTTTCAATTCTTTCTAAAAGTAGTTCACGCTTCATAAAGGATCTCCATTATTTTATTCTCTATAAGAAGTATAGCATAGCTCTATATTTTTTTCAAGAAAATTACAGTTTTTCGGAAAGATATTAGGGGGATTGCATAGAAAACAATCATTAATATATAAAAAATAAGCCGGTGCGCGATTTATTGAACGGCTTATTTTTTATATTTGATTATTTCCGCTTTTTCTTTGCTTTTTTCATTTTATTTGCCATGCGTTTCATAGCTTGTTTAGTTGCAAATTCACCAATTTTTCCTTTAAGTCCACCACCAAACATTTGGCTCATATCCGGCATGCCGGCCCCTCCTAAACTTGACATATCTGGCATGCCACCTTGCCCCATCATACCTTCTAGAGCTGTCATATCTGGTATTCCTCCTCCGCCAGGCATGTTCTTAGGCATATTGTTGGGGTTTAGTCCCATTTGCTTCATCATCTTATTCATATCACCAGACATGACACCCTGCATGACAGATTTAGCCTGATTAAAGTCCTTGATAAATTTATTAACTTCGACGAAGCTATTACCAGAACCTGCAGCAATCCGACGGCGGCGACTTGGGTTGAGAAGATTGGGATTTTCTCGTTCAGCTGGTGTCATGGATGATACAATGGCACGTTTGCGAGCAATTTCATTTTCATCTACCTTAAAATTCTTCATGGCAGGATTATTGGCCATACCAGGAATCATCTTTAGTAGATCCTCCATTGGACCCATATTTTGAACCTGATCTAGTTGGTCAATGAAATCATTAAAATCAAAGGTATTTTCTCGCATTTTTTCAGCCATCTCAAGTGATTTTTGCTCATCGTATTCTTGAGAGGCTTTTTCAATCAGAGTCAGCATGTCTCCCATGCCTAAAATCCGACTAGACATTCGATCTGGGTGGAAAGTTTCAATGTCTGTAATTTTTTCCCCAGTACCAGTAAACTTAATCGGTTTACCAGTAATTTGGCGGACGGATAAAGCGGCACCACCACGTGTATCGCCATCAATCTTAGTCAGAATAACCCCAGTTACTTCTAACTGAGCATTAAATTCACGAGCTACATTGGCAGCTTCTTGCCCAATCATGGCATCGACAACCAAGAGAATTTCATTTGGTTGAGCAAGTACTTTGACATCACGCAGCTCATTCATGAGTTTCTCATCGATTTGCAGACGACCAGCTGTATCAATCAGCACATAGTCATTGTGATTAGCCTTGGCCTGCTCCAGACCTTGACGGACAATCTCGACTGCTGGTACTTCTGTTCCTAACGAAAATACTGGTACATCAATTTGCTGACCAAGAGTTTTGAGCTGGTCAATGGCTGCCGGACGATAAATATCAGCAGCAATCATCAAAGGCCGAGCAGCTTCTTCTTTCTTAAGTTTATTGGCTAATTTTCCTGCAAATGTAGTTTTACCAGCCCCTTGGAGACCGACCATCATGATAATGGTCGGAATTTTAGGGGATTTGATAATTTCTGCTGTATCAGAACCCAATACAGTGGTCAATTCTTCGTCAACAATCTTGATAATTTGTTGAGCAGGATTTAACGTATCAATAACTTCGTGTCCGACAGCGCGCTCGCGAACTTTTTTGATAAAGTCTTTGACAACTGGTAAAGCTACATCGGCTTCCAAGAGTGCCATACGAATTTCTTTGGTCGCTTCTTGGACATCACTCTCTGAAATTTTTCCTTTTCTTCGTAGATTTTTAAAGACGTTTTGTAAACGTTCGGTTAAACTTTCAAATGCCATAAAATGTATTTCTCCTAGTTAATGATATTGATTTGTGCGTATTTTTTTACTAACAATTCACTATTCTCGATTGTCAATACTAGATAAGGTTGCAATTTGCTTTTGTAAATAGGTATCGTCAGCATATTTCTCTATTATTTGATCGAAAATTTGGCTTCTAACGATATAATCTGAATACATGTGAAGTTTCATTTCATAGTCTTCTAAAATCTTCTCAGTCCGTTTGATGTTATCATAAACAGCTTGACGGCTAACTTGAAACTCTTCAGCAATCTCAGCGAGACTATAATCATCTGCATAATAAAGTTCAATATAATTCATTTGTTTATCTGTTAGAAGTGCTGCATAAAATTCAAATAGAGCATTCATTCGATTGGTTTTTTCAATTTCCATAAGATTTATTATACCAAAAAATATAGTAAAACTCTACTAGTGAAGAGATTTACCTAACTAAAAACACTCCCACATCAGCGACAGTGTTTACATATCTTAAATTAGGTAATATAAATTAATTGTTTTCTAAATAAAATTCAAATCGTTCGCCGACATATTGACTTTTGACATATTCAAAAGCCGTTCCATTGTCAAAATAAGAAATCTGTGTCAAACCAAGAATCGCATGACCTTTAGGTATTTCCAGGTAATGCGCAATTCTTTCTTTGGCAAGACGTGCATAAATGGTTTGTTGGGATTTCCCAATTTTATAGCCGTGTTTTTGTAATGTTTGGAAAAAATGCCTAGTAATTTCTTCTTTGTTAAAATTTTTAATAAATTTTTCCGGAATTGAAGCGACTTCATAAACTACAGGAATGTGATTAGCGTATCGTACTCGTTCCATACGAATGACGTTTTCAGTCTTTTCGATTTCTAATTTTTCGACTTCTTCTTTACTTGGTAATGTTCGACGATAAGAAATAAGCTGACTCGAAGGCGTCTTTCCTTGGGCTTTGATAATTTCAGTAAA
The DNA here is from genome assembly GCF_000524255.1 of Streptococcus sp. AS20. Taxonomy (NCBI): domain Bacteria; kingdom Bacillati; phylum Bacillota; class Bacilli; order Lactobacillales; family Streptococcaceae; genus Streptococcus; species Streptococcus sp. AS20. Next base: position 318,614 of record NZ_JANS01000005.1, read on the forward strand.
GCTAGTTGTGCCACGCATCTTTTCCTGAACCCGTGTACTAGCTACAAATGTACCACTTCCCATACGACGTTCCAGTACTCCTTCTTCTACTAAAAGAGTGATGGCCTGACGAAGTGTCATGCGGCTAACCTCAAATTGTTCGGCTAAATCACGCTCACTTGGCAAGCGTTGTCCGATTTTCCAAATTTCTTCGTCGATTTCTTTTTTTATTTGATCGTGAATTTTCATATAAGCTGGAAGCATAGTAACCTCTTTCAAGACGGATTTCCTCTTTTTATTGTATTATCAATTGAAATAAAAGTCAATTCTCACTCAATGAGATTGGAAAAAGTCTCTATTTTGTGTTAGAATAAACAAAGAAATTTCATTTGAGAAAGGGAAGAAATGACAATTACAACTGAATTGCACGATGTTGAAAGAATCATTGTATTGGACTATGGCAGTCAATATAATCAGCTCATCTCACGCCGTATACGCGAGATTGGTGTTTTTTCTGAACTAAAAAGTAATAAAATTACAGCTGCTGAAGTTCGTGAAATAAATCCAGTCGGAATTATCCTGTCTGGTGGGCCAAATTCTGTTTATGAAGAAGGTTCATTTGATCTTGACCCTGAAATTTTGGAATTGGGCATTCCGATTTTAGGAATTTGTTATGGAATGCAGCTTTTAACTTACAAATTAGGTGGAAAAGTTGTACCCGCAGGAAACGCTGGAAATCGTGAGTACGGTCAGTCAGAACTCATTCATACGGATTCGCAACTGTTTGCAAGCACTCCTGAACAACAAATAGTTCTTATGAGTCATGGAGACGCTGTTACAGAAATTCCTCAAGGGTTTGTACGAACCGGAACTTCTGCCGATTGTCCATTTGCAGCTATTGAAAATACATCCAAGAAAATCTATGGCATCCAATTCCACCCTGAAGTTCGTCATTCTGAGTTTGGCTACGATATTCTTCGCAACTTTGCTCTTGATATTTGTGGAGCCAAAGGCGACTGGTCTATGGATAATTTTATTGATATGCAAATTAAGCAAATTCGAGAAACTGTTGGAGATAAACGCGTTCTTCTTGGTCTATCGGGTGGTGTCGATTCATCAGTTGTTGGTGTTCTCCTTCAAAAAGCTATTGGAGACCAGCTTATCTGTATTTTTGTAGATCATGGCTTACTCCGTAAGGGAGAGGCGGAGCAAGTTATGGATTCTCTTGGCGGGAAATTTGGTCTTAATATTATTAAAGCAGATGCTGCCAAGCGTTTCCTTGATAAATTAGCTGGTGTATCTGATCCAGAACAAAAGCGTAAAATCATTGGTAATGAGTTTGTTTATGTTTTTGACGATGAAGCTAGCAAGTTAAAAGATGTAAAATTCCTCGCACAAGGAACGCTTTATACTGACGTTATCGAATCTGGTACAGATACTGCTCAAACTATCAAGTCTCACCATAATGTTGGTGGTCTGCCAGAAGACATGCAGTTTGAGCTGATTGAGCCTCTCAATACACTTTATAAAGACGAAGTTCGTGCGCTTGGTACAGAACTTGGTATGCCAGATGAAATTGTTTGGCGTCAGCCATTCCCAGGTCCAGGACTTGCCATTCGTATTATGGGCGAGATTACCGAAGAAAAACTCACAACTGTTCGTGAATCTGATGCCATTCTTCGCGAAGAAATCGTGAAAGCTGGACTCGATCGTGATATTTGGCAATACTTCACTGTGAATACTGGTGTTCGTTCGGTAGGTGTCATGGGAGATGGTCGAACTTATGACTACACTATTGCAATTCGTGCTATTACTTCTATCGACGGGATGACAGCAGATTTCGCTAAAATCCCTTGGGAAGTATTGCAAAAAATCTCCGTTCGTATCGTCAATGAAGTAGATCATGTTAATCGTATTGTCTACGATATTACCAGCAAGCCACCAGCAACGGTTGAGTGGGAATAGAAACAGAAAAGCTAAACTTCTTATTTCTTAAAGTTTAGCTTTTTTAATTTGTTAGTTTATTTTCCCCACAAAAATTGAATCAGTATTTTATCTACTTCTGGGTTTTCGTGTAATTTGCTATGCTGAGCCAAAGCGCCGGTAATCTTCTTTTCTTGATATGATTTGGCATTATCCGCTACGAGATATTTTAAAGCACGAGATGCTGCATTTAAAACGGAGCCATCTGACCCGTTTTTGTAATCCCCGTAGATATTCAAAACATCAATTTGTTTTTGAGGAAAAATTTCGCGTAAACCTAATAATTTTTGAAAAATCGCACTTGTTTGATTTGGCTTACCAGTTTTTTCATCAACTTTTAAATCAGAAGAAACTCCCATCACCTGTAAACCAGCTGCGAAATTTGCGATATTGACTTGCTTTTGTAACTGTGGCAAACTTTCATCTTGTCCATATTCTAAAAGGTAATAGAGAATGGACATATTTCCAAGAGAATGACCAACCATATTCATTTTCTTAAAGCCATAGGTTTGCTGCAGTTTAGTAACCACTGCTTTTGCATATTGGCTGACCTTATTTGGATTGCGGTTATCCTCATAGTTCACTTCTACGATCGGATTAATAGCTCCTTTAGGGATTTTTCCTTTCAAAGTCACTTGACCGTTTCTATCTACATTTGCGCGAATGATAGTATTGGTCACTCCAGCTTTCTTAGCAGCATTTGTCATGTGTCGTTCGGCATTAGCGCTGCTTCCATAACCATGAAAGAAAAGCGTTGGTGTAGTCGATTGTATATACTTTTGTTTATTTAGTTTTCCTTCAGCATTGACACGATAAAAAAATACAGTAGATATAGCGATTAAAATCGTTAAAATCCCTGTAATTAGAACTATTTTCTTCATCATTCCACCGTCTCTTTCTATAAGATATTTATTTAAGTATAGCATGGAACAATATAAATAACAATTTATCTGATTGAAAAAACTTAGTAGCCTCAGACCACTAAGTTTAGTACATTAAAACCAATTCATCACTTTCATGATATACATATTCATCCGAACTTGACGAGAGTAATAGAAATTTCCTCCATTGATATAGAGTTTAGAACCATGTAAGAGTGCAATGGGATGATAATAAGAATATGTCTTTCCAGTCACGTTTCCTAAACTTGGTGCAACAATATTTTTGGAATATTTTTTTGCCAAATCAAGGGTATTTTCGCCACCGTGTTTTGCAATGTAATCAATGTAAGCTCGACCAAAGTTATAGGCTTGTACAGCGGTCCAAACATCTACTTTCTTTTCTTGAGCTACATTTAAATTAGTGGATAGCGTTTGAACACCTTGGCGAATGCTTTCTTTATTATCTAAAATAGAGTTTTTCTGACCTGTCGCACTCTCGCTAGATTGCATGACATCAGAAACCTTTCCTTTTGTTTCAGTATAAATCATAGCAAGAACAAGTTCTTCATTGGCTACAGTATCCTGCTCATCTAGTACTTCTCGCACTAAGCTACGGTAGTTCATCACCTGCTTAACATCATGATGAACTTGGATAAACTTATAACAGACAAGGATTAAAAGGATAAGAAAAATCAGTTTTCTAAAAATTTTAAACATTATTTACTTTGGATATCTTCTATGTTTTTGATGAGAATGGAATAGGTTCCATTATCGTTTTGTATGAATTCTACAGATTCTGCATCTTGATAGATGTTATTGGGGACAATGAGTTCAATTCCATTTGAAAGGGAGAGTTTTTGATTTTCAAATTTTTTCTTCTGACGGCTACTATCAATTTCATCGAATTTAATAGTTTCTGGAATGACTTCCTTAACTTGATCAATGAAAGTCAAGCGAGCTGTAAGATTGTTATCAAATAGTTCATCGGCTAGTTTTTCTGGCGACAATTCATCGTTTTCTTCTAAGTTTTTAAAAATAGATGATTTAACCTTGGATTGAAATTGAAAATCATCCTGTTTAAAAGTTTCTGCGACTTTTTGAGCAGTTTTTTCTAAGGCTTTAATAGATTTTTTAGGCGAAGTTTTAGGATTGACTTGTAATAGATTATCAGAAAAATAATTGAGGAAAGCGCCATTGTATTTAATCCGTTTTTCAATCAAATGGTATTTACGAGATTGAAGGTTAATAACCAAGGCTTCATCAGCACCTGTACCAAATCCCGGCAAGTTGTTCTGGGTGATCTTAATAGGATTGTCTACTTCTCCACTCAAATGAGCGAGTGTTTCTCGTAGAGCAATGCGCAAAAAAGCAAAATGCTCGACTCCTTCCTTGTCAAATTGAACAAAAATCAAATCGTTGGTTTTCTGATTTTCGCTTACCAAAAATTCCTCTTTCCAGAGATTGGCAATAGTGATAGAAGTTTCTAAAAGGTCTTTTGTAATATGTGATAAAAAGACACTAGCTTCGGTAAAAATACCCGTTTTGGCTTCATCCGAATAGACATGTTCAATCTTCTTACGGAGATATTCCTCAATTTTAGGAGTAATATTGAGATATTTATCTGCTAAAAGAAGGTCGGTGTCTGACGGACTAAACTGATGAATAATAGCTTTTTTTACGTAAATATCCATTTCAGTCCTCATATAGTGGAAAAGCATCAGTCAATTCTTTGACTTCTGCACGAACTTGCTCTAAAACAGCTTTGTTATTTGCGTTCTCTAAAGTTTTGATGATTAATTCTGCTACTTTAATACTTTCTATTTTGCCAAAACCACGAGCAGTAATAGCTGCAGTTCCAATTCGAATTCCACTTGTTTTAAATGGCGATAAAGTTTCATAAGGAATAGAGTTTTTATTGAGAGTGATATGGACATCATCCAATAGATCTTGAGCAATTTTCCCATTTTCAACCACTTTGGTCACATCTACAAGAAAAAGATGATTCTCCGTACCACCTGAAATGACACGAAAATTAGCATGTTGCTGGAATACTTGAACCATTGCCTTAGCATTATCCAAAATCTGCTGAGCATAAACTTTAAAATCTGGATCCAATACTTCTTTGAAAGCAGCTGCTTTAGCTGCCACAACATGCTCTAGCGGTCCTCCTTGAATGCCTGGGAAGATTGCAGAATTGACCTTTTTCGCCAATTCTTCATCATTGGTTAAAATGAGACCGCCGCGAGGGCCTCGAAGGGTTTTATGAGTGGTAGTTGTCGTAATATGTGCGTAAGGCACTGGGCTTGGATGCAAACCAGCAGCAACTAAACCAGCAATATGAGCCATATCTACCATCAGTTTTGCTCCGACAGTATCTGCAATTTCACGAAATTTTGCAAAATCGATAATATGTGAATAGGCAGAAGCTCCTGCAACAATCAATTTGGGTCTGACTTCTTTAGCTTGTGCCAAAATAGCCTCAAAATCTAATAGTTCAGTTTCAGGATTGACATTATAAGGCACAAAGTTGTAGGTTTTCCCAGAGAAGCTAACAGCTGCGCCATGTGTCAAATGTCCACCTGCTGCCAGATCCATTCCCATTACTGTATCACCAGGCGCGATTAAGGCCATATAAGCCGCACAATTTGCTTGACTACCTGAGTGAGGTTGGACATTGGCGAATTGTGCTCCAAATATTTTCTTGGCACGTTCAATCGCTAACGTTTCAATCACATCTACAACATTTGTACCACCATAATAACGATGACCTGGATAACCTTCTGCATATTTGTTGGTTAAAATAGAGCCTTGTGCTGCCATAACCGCTTTTGAAACAACATTTTCTGAAGCTATTAATTCAATATTGTTTTGCTGACGTTCTTCTTCTGCAGTAATAGCTTCCCAGAGCTCACCGTCATATTCTTTATAGTCTTTATGGTCAAAAATCATAAGAGTCTCCCTTCGATCAAAATGGTTCAAAACCTACTAGTTCATGTTTTGAAAGCCGATTTCTGGAATTTTAGCAAGGATTTCTGCACGAGTAACAGCCCCTTGGCGTAGAATATGTGCTGTTTCCCCAGATAAATCCAAAATAGTTGAATCCTGGCCTGTTAGAAAAGCATCATCTTCTATACCAAGAACTTTATGGTTGAACTCTATCATAATTTGCTGAAAGTTTACTCCACTACTCTTTCCAGATAAATTTGCAGACGGACCAATGAGAGGTCCGAATTTTCTAATCAAGTCCAAGGTTTTAGGATGACTAGGGACACGAAAACCAATTGTTTTCATACCTGAATTTACCCAAATCGGAACTTGTTCATTAGCTTGTAAAATAATGGTCAAAGGACCGGGTAGAAAGGCTTGATAGAGCTTTTTTAAATACTGAGGCTGATGTTTGGAAAATTGATAAATTTCTTCTAAGCTTGAAACATTTAAATTCAAGGCCTTTTCGCGAGGTCTGCCTTTTAAGTCATAGACATGACTGACGGCCTGCTCATCCAGTGCTTTACAAAATAAACCATATACAGTCTCAGTTGGCAGCACGACTGCTCCTCCACTGCTCAGTACTTCCTCAATTTTATCCATTATCTACCACTACCATTCTATCTTTTCCGAATTGATCTTGTAAGACGCGAATTCTCATTTTTGGAAATGCAGACTCAAATATTTTTTTTACATGTTCCCCTTGTTTGTAGCCAATTTCGAGATAGATTTTTCCTTTTTCTGTCAAATGTTTTTGGGCGTTCTGAGCAATTTTTCGATAAACAGCATACCCGTCTTCTTCAGCAAAAAGAGCAAGATGAGGTTCTGAAGCAAGTACATTTAGTCCTACTTCTTCTCTGTCCGTCTCTGAAATATAGGGCGGATTGGATACAATAATATCATACTTTCCTGTAATTGCCTGAAAACAATCAGACTGAACAAAATCAATTGCTACATCAATTGCTTCCGCATTTTCTTGCGCTAAATCCAGAGCATCTTGGGAAATGTCGGAAGCCGTGACCTGCCAATTCGCACGCTCAGCAGCCAAAGATAGAGCAATTGCTCCACTTCCAGTGCCAATATCCAAAACTTTCAGACTGCTATTTTGATTTTCAGACAAGATAAGGTTGACCAATTCCTCAGTTTCTGGTCGGGGAATTAGCACTCGTTCATCTACTTTGAACGAATGTCCATGAAATTCTGCGTTCCCAATAATGTATTGGGCAGGTCTATGAACTAATAATTGAGATTGAATCTTTTTCAGTAATTCTATATCATCTTCTGTTGCTTCTGCCTGCATTTTCAACACAAATTGGGTAAAAGATAAGTTTCTAAAAACTTGAAAAGTAAAGGAGAGACTTTCAGCTTCTTCGCCAACTGCTTCAAGCTGTTTTTCCATTTCAGCAAGAATTTGAGCTAATTTCATTATTTATTCAATTCTTCTAGTTTTTGTGTTTGGTCATACAATACCAAGGCATCTACGATTTCATCTAATTTTCCAGCTAAAATCGTATCTAATTTTTGCAGTGTCAAACCAATACGGTGGTCTGTCACACGATTTTGTGGGAAATTATAGGTACGAATCCGTTCTGAGCGATCCCCAGTCCCGATGGTCGATTTTCGCTCGGCATCTTGCTCGTCTTGTGCGATTTGCGCAAAATGGTCAGCTACGCGTGCACGGATAATCTTCATAGCTTTGTCACGATTCTTTTGCTGGGTCCGTTCTTCCTGCATTTCAACTTTGATATTTGTTGGCAAGTGAACGATCCGAACGGCCGTTGCAACTTTATTGACATTCTGACCACCAGCACCAGAAGCATGATAAATATCAATCCGAAGATCTTTTGGATCAATATCATATTCCACTTCTTCGATTTCAGGCATGACTAAAACTGTTGCTGTCGAAGTGTGAACTCGTCCTTGGCTTTCTGTCACTGGGACACGCTGTACACGGTGAGCGCCTGATTCGTATTTTAATTTGGAATAAACGGATTGACCCGAAACCATAGCTACTACTTCTTTAAAGCCACCTACTCCATTCATAGAAGCTTCCATAACCTCAAATTTCCACCCTTGCGATTCCGCATATTTTTGATACATTGTCAGAAGGTCGCCGGCAAAGAGTGAAGCCTCGTCACCTCCTGCTGCTCCACGGATTTCTAAGATAATGTTTTTGTCATCATTTGGATCTTTTGGCAAAAGAAGAATTTTTAATTTTTCCTCATATTCTTCTTTTTCAGTTTTCGCATCTTTGAGCTCTTGCTTTGCCATTTCTTCCAAATCAACATCGCCTGAAGCGTCTTTAATCATTTCTTCAGCGTCTGTGATGTTTTGGAGCACTTTTTTATATTCACGATAAGTTGTTACCGTATCGCGTATGCTTGCTTCTTCTTTGGAAAATTCCATAAAACGCTTGGTGTCACTGACAACATCTGGATCACTCAGAAGTTCGCCCAACTCTTCATAACGATCCTCAACGGCTTGTAGTTGTTCATAAATATTCATCGTTTGCTATTCTCTCCTTCGATTCTCATTTCCTCTATTTCTGGCTGAAAATAATGTTTCCGACAGACAGGAATGTATGTTTCATTCCCACCGATTTGAATCTGTTCTCCCTCATAGACCGGCTGACCATTTGTTGTTCTTAATACCATAGTTGCCTTTTTAGAACAAAATTGACAAATCGTTTTAATCTCATCAATTTTATCTGCTAGAAGCAGGAGATATTTGGAGCCTTCAAACAACTCATTGCGAAAATCATTTTTCAAACCAAAAGCCATAACTGGTACATTTAATTCATCAACTACTCTTGCCAAATCATAGACATGATGACGAGATAGAAACTGCGCTTCATCAATCAATACACAATAAGGTTTTTCGGGCATTTCTTGAATAAAGCGGAAAATATCAGTATCTTCTGCTATCGCAATTGCTTTTCGCTTCATTCCGATACGACTAGAAACAACGCCGAAACCGTCACGTGTATCAAGTGCGCTCGTCATAATGACAACACCTTTGCCCTGTTCTTCGTAATTGTGAGCCACTTTTAAAATTTCGATTGTTTTGCCCGAATTCATCGTGCCATATTTATAATACAACTGAGCCATTTTCTTTAATTCGTTCCAAATTCTCCAATTTTTAATACTTCTTATTTTACCATATTCTGACACGCTTTAAAACCTAATTTATGATAAAATAAAAATATCAAAGATAAAAAGGATATATAACATGCCATTTGTTAGAATTGATTTGTTTGAAGGACGCACTTTAGAGCAAAAGAAAGCTCTTGCAAAAGAAATTACTGCTGCTGTCGTGAAAAATACTGGCGCACCACAATCTGCTGTTCATGTCATTATTAATGATATGCCAGAAGGAAGTTATTTCCCACAAGGAGAAATGCGTATAAAATAACAAAAAAGAATCTTGGATAAAAATCTGAGATTCTTTTTGTTTCAAAATAGTAAGAATGCATGTGCGGTATATAACCTAATTTCTTTTTTGAATATGGTTAAGTCGGAGTTGATATAAAATGCCACTAACAACCAGACTGACAATTAAACCAAACCAATAAGCAAAGGGACCTAAATTTGTGATGTAATCTAATAGTAGTCCAACTGGTAACGCCACCCCCCAATAACCAATCAATCCCAAATAAAATGGCACTTTTGTATCCTTATAACCGCGTAAAATTCCTTGAAGAGGCGCTGCGAAAGTATCTGCTAATTGAAAAAACAAACTATAAGTTAAGAAAACGGATGTCAGACGAATGAATTCTTTGTTCGTTCCATACAATGAAGCGACTTGATGACGAAAAAGATATAAAAATGTCAGTGTGAAAATAGCAAATCCCAGTGCGGTCACTCTCCCAAGAGTACAATATTTTCTCACGTCATCCAGTCGTTGAGCACCAATTTCATAAGATACGATAATCGCCATTGCATTAGAAATACTCATGGGGAAAGCATACATAAGATTTGAAAAATTGATAGCAGACTGGTGACTGGCAATGACTAATGAAGAAAATTTTGCCATGAGTAAACCGACGACTGAAAATATCACAACTTCTGCAAAAACGGTCCCTCCAATAGGAAAACCTAGGCGCATGCCTTCCTGCAACCCTTTTTTGTCTAAAGGACGAATTTTCCATAATTGATATTTTTTGATTTTAGGGTGTCTTTTTGCAACGACCATTGAAAGAATTAGCAGTACCCAGTAGGCCAATGAAGTGCCTAACCCTGCTCCTGCTCCGCCCATTTCCGGAAATCCAAAAGCACCATAAATTAGAATATAGTTAAAGCTAGCATTCAATGGCAACAGAAGTAACATTAGATACATAGATAGTCTTGTCAAACCTAAAGCATCTAATATAGAGCGAACAACACTAAATAAAAGTAACGGGATAATTCCAAACGCTAAATACCAGAGATAATGTATAGCAACTTTTGCTACTAAAGGTTCTAAGTTCATATTGGACAAAACCAGCGGTCCACCTAAAAAAACGAGGCCGAACAAGAGAAGAGACAAGCCAAGAGATAAATAAATAAACTGATAAAAATCAGAAGCGACTTTTTCTTCTCGATTTTGTCCTAAATGATGCCCAATAATTGGAACCAAAGCTGAGATAATGCCAGTTAAAAAAGTAAAGAAAGGACTCCATAAACTAGTCGCCATTGAAACTCCGGCTAGATGCAAAGTATTGTAATGTCCCGTCATTGTTGTGTCCACAAAAGAGGCTGAAAAATTGGCAAGTTGATAAATCAAAATTGGCAAAAAAATTGAGACGAATAATATCATTCGTTCTTTTAAATTGCGAGTTTGGTACATAAAATCTCCTCAAATAGTTCTTTCTCTCTTAACTATACTATAAGCAATTGGAATAGTCAAAAAGGCTAGGAGAAAATCCTCCTAGTCTTGTCTTGTTTCTGTTCTTGACTAACTTATCTCTTCTCATAAAATCAAGAACTATTACATCGAATCGGAATATAAACAGATAGTGTTTCTATTATCAATGCGCATCACCATTCCAAATGGAATTTTTTACAATGACATAATCCACATGTTTGAGACCAGCTAAATCCTTTCCGCCAGCATAGGAAATGGCACTTTGCAAATCTTGCTCCATTTCAACCAACGTATCAGCTAAACGCCCTTTAACCGGTAAAAGAATTTTCTTTCCTTCAACATTTTTATAAGCTCCTTTTTGGTATTCAGAAGCCGATCCATAATATTCTTTGAATTGTTCGCTGTCTACTTCGACTGTTTTTCCAGGACTCTCAACATGACCTGCAAACAAGGAGCCAATCATTACCATTGTAGCCCCAAAGCGGATAGACTTAGCAATATCGCCATGCGTACGAATACCACCATCTGCAATAACTGGCTTTCGAGCAGCTTTCGCACACCAACGAAGAGCTGCTAACTGCCAACCACCTGTTCCAAACCCTGTTTTAACTTTCGTAATGCAGACTTTTCCTGGACCAATACCGACCTTGGTCGCATCGGCACCTGCATTTTCCAACTCACGCACTGCTTCTGGCGTTCCAACATTTCCTGCAATCACAAAAGTAGTTGGCAATTCCTTTTTAATGTGTTGAATCATGTCAATCACACTGTCTGAGTGCCCATGCGCAATATCAATCGTGATATATTCAGGGGCGTCTGCTTTCAGCTGACTAACGAAATCGTATTCATAATCTTTCACACCAACTGAAATGGAAGCAATCAATCCTTGTTCATGCATGCGTTTAATAAACGGAATGCGCCCCGCTTCATCAAAACGATGCATGATATAAAAATACCCACTTTTAGCCAATTTTTCTGCTACATCTTCATCAAGAATGGTCTGCATATTGGCTGGGACAACAGGAAGTTTAAAAGTATGATTTCCAAAAGTAACTGTCGTGTCTGCTTCTGAGCGGCTTTTGATGACACATTTATTAGGAATCAATTGAACATCTTCGTAGTCAAAGATAGGAAATTCATTTAGCATAAAAAGGACTCCTTATGATTAAATTGACCTACCTATGCTTTCGCATCGCTACGCCTTTCCTGACGTTTCCTTTAGTATTATAACATAAAGTACAGAAATTAAAATAAATTAACACAAAACGATATTTTTCGTTCGGAATTAAATGCAAAATTCTTATTTTGCGAGGGAAAAATACCCTCTTCTTTTATAGTAATAAATCCTTCATCCGACCAATATCTGATTTCTTCACAACTACATAAATCATATCTCCTAGATAAAGACGCGTGCTGCCATTCACTGTTTGATTCTTTCCATTATGATGCTGCATGGTAATCAAAAGATCTCTTGGAAGTTCTAATTCGTGAACTTGCTTGCCGGCTATTTTTTCAGAGACAGGAATTTCGATAAGTGTTGTCTCTCCGTCATCTGCTACACTATCTGGAAGCATTCGCTCTAACATAGCTTCATACACAGGTGCTCCGCCCAATAAATCCATTACAACATAGGCCACTAAAGTTACTAAACCAAGAGGCATAAGATTCCGTATATCTCCAACCATCTCGGTCACCAAAATGATTGCTGTCAACGGAGCTTTAGAAATTGCACCAAAGTAGCCGCTCATGCCTAAAATAATAAAAATAGGAAATTGCTCTTGTGTTGCAAAGCCTAATTGTACACAAACAACACCAGCAATCGCTCCCAAAAGAGAGCCAAGAGCTAAAATAGGTAGAAAAATACCACCAGGCAGCCCGCTACCGTAGCTGAGCATACTCCAAATAAAGCGGATGATGAAAAACATCACCAATGTCAGCAGCAAATAATGCTGACTGGTCAAAGAAAGAACCAGCTGATTGCCACCGCCTAAAAGCTGCGGAAAGATATACCCTATTGGAAGAATGAAAGTGAAAGCTATAATGGGATAGTATTGCAAAGAAAGGTGAAGATGTTTTCCGAGCGCATCGTAAATACGAGGCATAGCTAAGACGACTTTTTCATATAAAAATCCAAAAAAACCAAGAAAAACTCCCAACAACAGATACAGCCAATATTGCCCTAGTCCCATCAGAGGAATATTATCAGGCATATTTAATACAGGAGTCAGCCCAAAAATCATGAGTGAAACAAAATTCGCCGTCAAACTTGCCGCCAAAGACGAGACCCAAAAGAAACGCGAAAAATGATGATAGACTTCCTCAATAACAAATAGTAACCCTGCAATCGGAGCATTAAAAGCCGCTGCTAAGCCTGCTGCTGCTCCGCTCGCAATCAAAGAACGTTCTTCCACAGGGCTTAAATGAAGATATTTGGCAATTCCCTTTCCTCCCATTGCTCCAAGCTGAATACTTGGACCTTCACGCCCTAACATCAAGCCGCTTGCAATGGCTAAAACCCCAAGAATATACTTTTTCCAGAGGACGCTCCACCATGACAAGCTCATCAGTCCTTTCAATTCCGCTTCTACTTGCGGAATTCCAGAACCTTTAATATTCTTTTCTGAAAGCGTTAATTTTGCACTAATCCAAATGACACAAGCATAAAACAGCAGAATGAAAACAAACCAAATGGTATTGCCATGGCCTTGTTGATAGAAATGTTGAACAATATGAAATCCTTTTTCAATCAAAAAACGAAAAGAACCAACAATTGCACCCACGATGATTCCGACTAAAATTCCTCTTGAAACTTGCAGAATGATTGAACTAGATGTAAATGCGAATTCTTTCTTAGTATTTGATACTCCTTTTTCTGTCTGAACAGACATCATTGCCTCCCGAATATGTTCTCTTTCTATTTTAGCATAATTTTTCATTTTTTATTGCTTGCGGAAATTGTTTTGGAGAATGAAATCTAGATAAAAAATCAAACCAGCCTCATACGAAACTGGTTTGTAAACTCAATATCTTATCCTTATTTTTCAGCTGTCAAAGCTGCCATTGTAATGTAGTTATAAGGCTTGTTAAAGTGTGGCAGGAAGAAAATATCTGTCAATGCCAATTTATCAATGGTCACTTTTTCTTGGATTGCGAGTGAGAAGAGATGAATGCCCATTGAAATATCTTCGTGCGAAGCCATTTGTGCTCCAAGGATAACACGTGTATCTTTATCAAATACGATACGAATAGCTACTTCATGGTTATCGTGTTTGATAAATTCTGGCTTTTGAAGGTCGTTAAAGCCAGTTTCGACGGCATTGTAACCAGCAGCTTTTGCTTTTTCTAAGGTCAAACCAGTTGAAACCATTTTAAGGTCGTAAATGTTGATACCGTTTGAACCTTGCACACCAATGCCTTCTAACTCATGACCAGTAGCGTTGTAAGCTCCGACAATACCTGAACGAACAGCATTTGAAGCAAGGGCGATATAACTCATATCATCTAGAGCATTGTCATAAATCGTTGCACAGTCACCAACTGCATAAACTCCTGGAATGCTTGTTTCTTGTTTTTTATCAACAAGGAAAGCACCGTTATGGAAAAGCTTAATTTTGCCAGCGCCAAGAGCCGTGTTTGGACGGAAGCCAACAGCCATAATGACCATGTCAACATCAAACGTTTCTTTATCCGTTACAATCCGTTCAACTTTGCCTTCACCTTCAACCGCTTGCACAGTTTGACCATAGGCAAGTTTAATGCCATGATCTGCCAAGTTTTTACTCATCAAGTCAGACAATTCACGATCGTAGTAACCAGCAAGACAAGTGTCTGCCACATCAATCAAGGTCACTTCTTTTCCGAGACGTTCGAAAGCTTCTGCCAGTTCAACACCAATGTAACCAGCTCCCACAACAGCAACACGATTAATACCTTCGTTGTTTTTCAGCTTTTCAATCACTTCGGCAGAATTTTGATACAATTTTACAAATTGAATATTTTCAAGAGTTGCTTTAAATTCGCGATTACCTTCAACAATTTCTACGCCTTTTATTGCTGGAATAATTGGTTGTGAACCTGTTGCAAAAATCAATTTTTCATAAGATTCTACATGCTTTTGCCCATTTACAAGTGCAGTCACTTCTTTTTTGTCGTAATCAACGGACAAAACAGGACTTTCCATATAAACTTTAGCACCTTTAGCTTCAAGCTTTTCTTTATCTGAATAGAACAAACCTTCTGGACCATCAATTTGTTTTCCAATCCAAAGTGCCATTCCACATCCTAAAAATGAAATATTTGAATTTTGATCAAACACAACAATTTCATTCTCATTTCCAAAGTTGTCAAGCATCGTATTGATACAAGCTGTGCCGGCATGATTGGCACCGATAACGACAATTTTACTCATAGAGCAATTCCTACCTTAATTTTAATTTACAGACTTATTATAACATCTCGTGTGAACGTTTACAATATATTTGTTCATAAAACTGAAAAATATTACATTTCTTATCAATTTAATAGAACTTTTCATGAATGATTTCATTTCTAATCTCAATGTATGTAAGATCCCTCCAGACGGTATTATTCTGTTTGAGGTAGATAGTTCCTTTGTCATTATCATAAAATTATTTAGAAAAACTTTATGAAAGTACTATTTATCTGTTACAATAAAGATATAATAAAAGGTATTGATGACGTCTTGTAGGTGGTCAAGCCAGTGTCGACACTACTTCTGGCGCTTCGGATGCAGGTAGCCACAGTGACGGTGCGGGTGAAGGAGATGCTACTTCTGCTGTTTCCAGTCATTGATCTAAAGAAAAGGTTGAGAAATCTTGTCTCATCCTTTTTTCTGTGCAAAAGATCATTCCATAAGACTCACTTGCGCAGATTTCGTGAACTTGCTATAATAATGAATATACGCAAACGTTTTCTGCCACAAGGAGATAATGATGATTGAAGCAAATCAATTATATAAGACATATAGTATTGTCGAGAAAGAATTAGGCCTTAAAGGTTCTATCAAAGCCTTTTTTCACCCCAAGAAAAAACAAATTCACGCTGTACAGAATATTTCATTAACGGTTCAAAAAGGTGAAATTATTGGTTATATTGGTTCGAATGGAAGCGGAAAATCCACGACTATAAAAATGCTGACGGGTGTCCTTTATCCAGATCGAGGCAGTGTTAAAATTAATGGACTTACCCCACAGAAACATCGCACAGCAGTCAATAAGCAAATTGGCGTTTTGTTCGGACAAAAATCACATTTACGTTGGGATATCCCTGTGCTGGAATCTTTTATTTTACATGCGAAGATCTATGACGTTCCTGATAAAGTTTTTGAGGAACGCTTGGAGCAATTAATTGAGCTGTTGCAGCTAGGAGATTTTATTCACCAGCCTGTTCGTAATCTTTCGCTCGGGCAACGAGTTCGCTGCGAATTTGCTGCTATATTCATTCATCAACCTGCCGTTGTTTTCTTGGATGAACCTACAATCGGTCTTGATGCCAGTGTAAAAGAAACCATCCGCTCTTTCATTCGCTTTATGAATAAAGAGTATCAGACAACTTTCCTCATTACGTCTCATGATATGCAGGATATTGAGTCGCTCTGCGAACGAATTTTCATTATTGATAAGGGCAAAAAGGTTTATGACGGAAGTCTGACGCAATTAAGAGAAAAGTTTTCAACAATTAAAACCATTTCTTTCAAAACGCAAACGCCAATAGAAGAGCTGTTCCAAATCAATGGTTTTCGTTTTGAGAAAATTGACTCTTATCATTTCAATATTCATTATCAGACGGATATTTATACTAATGCCCAAGTTATCAATCAGATTTTTGAGCATTATTCAATCGAAGACCTAGCTATCAAAGAATTGACAATTGAAAATATCGTCAAACAAATTTATGAGGAGGGGCTTGATGAGTAAATATATTCATATCACACGATTAGCTCTTATTACGCAACTTCAATATAAATCTTTCTTTGTCGCGACCCTGATTCGTACTTTCATACAAGTGCTGGTCTCTATTTTCGTTTGGAAAACCATTTTTTTCACCCAATCTCAAGTCAATGGTTATACTTTAGAAACTTTCACAACCTATATTATCTTTGCAAATCTACTGGGAAATCTAAATAGTTTCAGCATTGGACGGGATTTGTCTATAATGATTGTTGATGGGAATATTACTGGCGAGCTACTCTATCCTTATTCCCTCATTACTTCTCTCTTTTTCCAAGACTTTGCTGTCAAAATCGTTGAAATTGTCAAATTCATTCCAATTTTATTAGTTATCCCTTTGCTTCAAGGACAGCTTTATCTTCCAAATTGGCAGACAGGATTGCTTTTCCTATTTTCTAGTTTATTAGGAATGTTTATCATCCTCCTGTTAGATTTAGGATTTAGCTTAACAGCCTTCTTCACGGCAAATACTTGGGGAATTTTGATTCTCAGAAACGGGCTTTTTTCACTCGCTTCAGGAGCGCTTTTGCCACTAAGTTTTTATCCAGAAAATATTGCAAACATTTTGAAACTATTACCTTATAGCTTTGCTGTTAATTTTCCGGTCAATATCCTTTTGAAAAGACAGGTTAATTTTGAACTCTTCTGGATTCAATTGGCTTGGATTCCGATACTTTCAGCTTTCATTGCTTTTCTTTGGTATCAAGCTAAACGTCGTTTAGTCATTTTAGGAGGTTGAAAATGAAATACATCAACATTTATTTTTATAACCTCAAAGCTTACTTGATTGCTAGTATGTCTTATAGAATGGACTTCTTTATTGGACTTATTTCTTCTTTGATTGAACAGATTGTTTATTTAATCTTTTTAAATGTATTATTTGCAAATATCAAGGAAATTGCCGGATTCAACTATGGACAAATGCTATTTATTTATGGAATGGCAACTATCGGACGTTCAGTTCACCTGATTTTCTTTGATAATCTTTGGATGTTTGGAAGCCGCTATATTCGCAAAGGTGAGTTTGAACGCCTGCTTATCATGCCCATCAATCCTCTTTTTCAGCTAATTTGTGAACGCGTGCAGCTACAAGGATTTGGCACAACACTAATGGGAGCTATTGCAACTTATCAAGCCTATCATTTACTCGGACTGCACTGGAACATTTTTCATCTACTTCTCTTTGTCTTTATCTGTATTTGTATTGGTTTACTCTATGCTGCTATTCAATTAGGACCTACTGCTCTTGCTTTTTGGATTGTCGAATCTTTCCCTATCACAATGGGGATTTTCTCCCTCAATCAAATGGCACAATACCCTATCAAAATTTACCCAACCTTTATCCAATTGATACTAATTTTTGTATTTCCTTATGCTTTTACTTCTTTTTTTCCAGCTCTTTATTTTTTAAATCTAAGCTGGATTGGTTTGCTACTTCCTTTAGTCCTACTTGTTATTTTTACTATCAACTACGCTCTATTCAAATACGGCATGAAAAAATTCTCCAGTGTTGGGAATTAAATATTAAAAACCAACTGAAATCTTTCATCAGTTGGTTTTATTTGTCTTTGGAAAATAGAGACGAATCTCCGTATAAGTATTTTCTTCAGATTTAATTTCCATGTGATAGGATTTACCAAATTGTAATTGCAAACGCTGATTAACATTCTTCAAACCGACACCACCTAGGTGCATCAGGAGGGTATCAGCTGTATCATGAGTGACAAATCCTCGACCATTATCGTAAATGGAAAGAATTAGTTGATGACTATTTTCATAAACACTAACTCGAATCATCCCTTGACGATTCATTTCCTTGATACCATGATAAATCGCATTTTCAACCAAAGGCTGCAAAATTAATTTTGGAATCTGATAATTATCATAAGCACTTAACTCTTCAATTTCATACTGTAATTTCTCTCCATACCGCTGTTTTTGAATGAACAAATATTGCCGAACATGATCAATTTCATCCTTGAGAGAAATTTGTTCATGACCTTGATTAAGTGCCAAACGGAAATACTTAGCCAGTGATTTTGTGACTTCTACAACACGTTTGCTATCGTTAAATTCTGCCATCCAAACAATGGTATCTAATGTATTGTACAAAAAATGAGGGTTAATTTGACTGGAAAGTGCCTGCAATTCATATTTTCTGACATTTTGTTCTTCTTCTTTTACAGCCATCATCAATTTGTCAATCTGATTGAGCATTGTATTAAACTGCTTGGCCAAATCAATCAACTCAGGGGATCCTTTTTCAACAGCTCGCAAGTGCGCATTCCCAGATCCGATAGCTAAAATGGTCTCTTGCAACTCATGCAAGGGCTTAATCCATAAACGCAAGATAAACCAAATGCCAATAAGACAAATACCTAAAGCTAATAATCCTGTTCCGATAAAAGACCAAAGAATTTGTTTTTGCACAGCATGCAGTTGCTCCATAGAAGACACACCAATCAAGGTCCAGTCACTATGTGGAATTTGGTACTGAGATACGTAGGCTTGCTTTGATTTTACATAACCATTTTTTGCAGCAATATAGGGCGCCATCGCGCGCATTTCAGTAGCGGATGAATAAACTGTTTTCTTTGGATGATAGACAAAATCATGTTTGTCATTCACAATGAAGGTAAAACCGTCTTTCCCCAGTTGCAGGCGATCTAGATAGGCTTCCAACGTCTTGTAACCAATATCAAGTCGAACAACTCCTAGATTTTTCCCATCTTTATCCACTACCTCTTGTGTAATGGACACAACCCATTTTTCAGCAGCTTCTACCTTATCAACAGTTTTGCGCGCTGGTGTTAAGACAGGCATAGTCCCTTTGTGAATGGCATCCTGATACCAACTTTCTTGCATCATATCATTAGATGTTTTCACTGTTAAATTGGGATCAGTTGAAATGAGATTGCCATTTTTTGCTACCAAAACAGCGGATACCAAATCTGAATCTGTCTTTAAAATCATTCCCATCAACTGACGAAGCTGTTCAGCATTATCCGCATCGGGCTTTTGAGCATACGCTTTTACTTTATCGCTTTCAGCTAAACTGCTGGTAGTTTCTTTTAGCTTTTGTAAATAAGAAGTGATAAATTGTCCACTTTGTTGAATGGTATTACGCGTCGTTTGCTCCGTCGTTTGTCGAATAGCCGCCGAGCTAGTTTGATAGTACAACCCTCCAACAATTCCTAAAAGAACTAATATCATCACAAAAACATAAATCACTAACTGAATCAGCAGCGAATAACGTTTCATTTACTGTCTCCTTTTTTAAATTGCCGAGGTGTCACTCCAACGATTTGCTTAAAGCGTTGAGAAAAATAATTCATATCCTCAAATCCAACTTGCTCTGCTATTTCATACACTTTTAAATCCGTCGTCAGCAATAGTAATTTAGCTCGCTTCATTCGTTCCTGAATTAAATAATCTTGGAATGGCAAGCCTAGCTCTTTTTTAATCAATACACTTAAATAGGAAGAATTGAAGCCCAATTGAAATGATAAAGATTTCAAGGATAATTCTGTGTCAGCTAATCGGTCATGAATCGCTTGCTCCAAGTCCGAAAACTCTGCTTTCTCCACTAACTCATGCACTTGTTGCTGTTTCTTTTCCTTATCCAATTTTTCTTTTACTTTTATCAACATAGCTTCAACATCTTCTCTCGAAAATGGCTTTAGCAAATAATCATCTGCACCCAATTTAACAGCCGAAAGAGCATAATCAAAATCGTCATACCCCGTCAGAAAAATAATATGTAATTGCGGATACTGTTCTCTTGCTAATTGGGCTAATTTAATACCATTCATCTGAGGCATATTAATATCAGTCAGGATAATATCTGGGCATTCTGCTTGAATTTTTTCCCAAGCCTCTAAACCATTTTCAGCCTCACCTATCACTTGCATGTTAAATTTTTTAAAGTCTACTAAAGACGAAATACCTTGTCGAACAAGGTATTCATCTTCTACAATCATAATTGAATACACGAGCGCACTCCTACTATTTACTAAACTCATTATAGCAAATTTTTTCTTAAAATGCTGTTAGACATAGTTCAATAAATATCCATAACCTTTGCTTTCCATTTGGTCTTTAGGAATAAACTTGATAGACAAGCTATTAATACAATAACGAAGTCCACCTTTATCTTTAGGACCATCTGTAAAAACATGCCCCAGATGGGAATTTCCAACGCGACTTCGCACTTCTGTCCGAGTCATATTAAAGCTATGGTCTTCTTTATAGTTTGCGACATCCGGGCTAATCGGACGTGTAAAGCTTGGCCAGCCACAGCCTGATTCAAATTTATCTTTTGATGAGAATAATGGCTCACCTGTTACAACATCGACATAGATTCCTGCATCAAATTTATCCCAATAACGATTTGAAAAAGCGCGCTCTGTATCATCTTTTTGAGTCACTGCATACTCTTCCTCTGTCAGTTTTTTCTTAATTTCAGCATCTGACGGTTTTTTATATTTAGAAGCATCAATGACTGGATAGGCAGCCTGTTTAACATTGATATGACAATATCCGTTTGGATTTTTCTTCAAATAATCTTGATGGTACTCTTCAGCCTTGATAAAATGTTTGAGCGGCTCTTTTTCAACCGCCAAAGTTGTTTTAAATTTTTTGCTTTGTTCTTCAAAAACCTTGTTAATCGTTTCAACATCAGCTTGATCTCTGTAATATACTCCTGTGCGATATTGTACGCCACGGTCATTTCCTTGTTTATTTTTGCTGGTTGGATCGATAATTCTAAAGTAATGCAGCAAGATTTCTCTTAAAGAAATTTTATTGGCATCATAAGTCACATGAACCGTTTCAGCGTGTTTAGTTTGTGAGATTAGTTCATAGTTCGTTGTTTCGCTATTTCCGTTCGCATAGCCAGAGACTGCATCTATTACACCATTTACACGAGAGAAATATTCTTCCACCCCCCAGAAACAGCCACCTGCAAGATAAATATGTTTTAAATTAGCATTTTTCAAATCAGGTTTCTTGTTGTTGACGGGTGTCGTTTGGCTAACGGACGCTTCTTTTATTTTGTCAATAGAAGACTTCGTTGTCATAAAACGCCCACCCAAAACAATTGTACCAAGGATAAGTAAAATGGATCCGAGGAGTAAAAGCAATTTCATTTTGTGATCCATTGTCATTACCTCCTATTTGATACTTTTCAGAGTTGATTCAATTTCAGACTTTTTGATAAAACCTGGACGAGTTTTAACTAATTTTCCATTACTATCAATAAATGCGGCTGTTGGATAAGAGCGAACTCCATATTGCTCTAATAATTTTCCGCTTGAATCAATCAAAACAGGTAAGTTTTTATAATCTAGTTTTGAATACCACTTTTTGAAATCTGCTTCTGATTTTTCACCCTTATGACCTGGAGAAACGACTGATAAAATAACGTAGTCTTTGCCATTTTCTTTCGCCAATTCATCCGTGTGTTTCAGCGTGGATAGACAGATTGAGCACCATGATGCCCAGAATTTCAAATAAACTTTCTTTCCTTTAAAATCTGATAGTTTATAAGTCTTGCCATCGACTCCTTTTAGATTAAAATCAGGAACAGCTTCTCCTTGATTTGCTTTTGTAGCAGTAACCTCATTGTTCTTGTTAGCTACTTGTCCTTGTTCAGCTTTATTTGTATCATTTGCTGAAGAATTTGTTTTTTGATTTGCACATGCACCTAAAAAGGTAGCACATAACAAACTCGTAACAACTAACATTGATTTTTTCATGGGATTTCCTCCTTTTTTATCCACCAAATATTGAAGCCAGAACGTTGAAATTTCCTAGCATGAGTAAGATTCCCATTAAAATAATGAGAGCCCCTCCAATCTTCTTCAATGTGCTCATATAAGGTTTAATTTTCCCAAAATGGCGCAATACAATTGAAGAAGCAAAAGCTAAAATAAGAAATGGGATAGCTAATCCTAGGGTATAAACCAACATGAGCAATCCACCTTGCCAAGCTCCATTTCCACCAGAAGCAGCAATAGCTAATACTGAACTAAGGACCGGGCCAACACAAGGTGTCCAACCAAAACTAAAAGTTACACCTAATAAGAAAGCATTGTAAAAATCATTCCTATTCTTATTTTGCTTTAATTGGAGACTTTTTTGTCGTTGTAATACCTTGAAATTTATCAACTCCATTTGATGAATACCAAGTAGAATGACAATAGCCCCCAGTACATAACGAAACCAATCAGCGTTCAAGATTTTTCCTAAAAATCCTGCTCCATATCCAAGAATTAGAAATACAACTGATAAACCAGCAATGAAAAATAGTGTTTTTACAATACCATACCAAGAGATTTTCTTTCCCAAAACAGTCACTGTCCTCGGCTCATCTGTATCTAACAAAATTCCAACATACACCGGTAAGAGAGGTAAAATACACGGCGAGAAGAAAGATAAGATACCGGCCAAAAATACAGAAATTGAAAATACGGTTGATGCCATACCTTTTCTCCTTACTAATTTTCTTTATATAGCTAGTATATATGTGATGAGCAAAAAAAAATAGAGACGACGATTTGAAAAAACTTGAATTTAATATGGTCATAAAAAAATCTACCACTTTCGTGATAGACTTCTTGAGATTATTCCATTTCAAAAGTATCGCTTTTTTGCTTGTTTGGTAAAAACAAAGAGACTATAATTCCAATAACTGTTGGTATTAGCCAAGGAATAGATGCTTGGGCAAGCGGTAGGGTGTTGATTATACTTATAAGAGCAGTTAATTTAAATTGTTGTCCAATAATACTTGCAAAGGCGATAGCTGTCACAACGGCTACTGTCAATTGCATCCCTACTTTAGATAAGGCAACAAATTTATTGACCATCACAATCATTACGATTGCAATAGTAATTGGATAAAGAATTTGTAAAACTGGCACAGAATACTGAATAATTGTTTCCAAGCCAAGATTTGCAATTGCAAATCCAATCAATGTAAAGACTGTCGCATAAGTTTTGTAAGCAATCGCAGGAAACGTTTTATTGAAAAATTCAGATGTTGAGACAATCAAACCGACCGTTGTGGTAAAACAAGTCACTATCACCATTACAGCAAGGAAAATTTGCGCTGTTGGTCCAAAAATAGCCTGTGTAGCTCGGGACAAGACATAGACCCCTTTATTGGCATCAGACGCCATTACATCAGCAGGAATTGGGAAATGATTCCCTAAGAAAGCCAATCCAATATACAATGCACTAAACCCAAGTGCCACCACCACTCCAACAATCCAAATAGTCGAAATATATTCTTTTTTATTGGCAAAACCAAGTTGGTTCAATGTTTGGACAGCAATAACACTAAAGGCAACAGAAGCAAGTGCGTCAAGCGTATTATACCCTTCAAGAAAGCCGGATCCAAAAGCTGCCTTTGCGTATTCTGCACTAGCTATTTGTGGTACGGTAGCCCCATATTTAATGACTCCTAAAATGATTAAAATGATAATCAAGATGGCAAAGACAGGGGTCAAAATACGACCAATCCGATCCAAAATTTTAGAAGGATTTAATGAAATCAGATAAGCAGATACAAAATATAAAATTGTAAAAATAATGAGTCCCAAACCAGTCATATTACTCGGAAGCAATGGTGCGATCCCAACTTCATAGGAGGTAGTTGCTGTCCGTGGTATGGCAAAAAAAGGACCAATTGCTAAATAAAGAGCCACTAAGTAACTCGTTGCAAACCACGGAGAAATCTTTTTAGAAATCTCATAAACATAACCTTTTGGATTTAATGCACCAATAATCAATGTCAAAATAGCAATTCCAACTCCCGAAAGTACAAATCCAGAAATTGCTGGCCAAAAATTCTTACCTGACATAGCTCCTAAAGTTGGTGGAAAAATTAAATTACCTGCGCCGAAAAATATTCCGAACAAGAGTAATCCTGTTAATGCTCCTTTTTTTATCATCTTATCTCCTTAAAAATTTTGATAGATTCATTTTTTATAATTCAAAAAACTCCGATATAATTTTAAATATTTTATGAATTCTGAATATTTAGATTAAAATTAAAAGCAGCACAACAAAATAGATTGCACTGCTTTTTTTGCTTTATTTAATTCCTAAAGCAATACGTGCATAGCGACTCATTTTATCTACAGTCCATGCCGGATACCATACTAATCTCACGTCTACTTTGCTAACTTCTGGCACATCGGTCATCACGTCACGGATTTGATCAGTCAAGAAATCAGCCAACGGACATCCCATAGTAGTTAAAGTCATATCAATCTGCGTTTCACCATTTTCGTCATTGAAACGAATTTCATAGACCAAACCAAGATTAACAATATCAATTCCTAATTCAGGATCAATAACTTGTTCCAAACTTTCCAAGATACGATTTTTAATATCATCAATTTGTTCATTTGTGTATGTCATGGTGTCTCCTTTTATCTACTAATCCTCAATAAAGTCACGAAGCGGTTTGCTACGACTTGGATGACGCAATTTGCGCAGGGCTTTAGCCTCAATTTGTCGAATCCGTTCACGAGTTACGTTAAATACTTTTCCAACATCTTCCAGTGTACGCATTTTCCCATCATCTAGCCCAAAACGCAGACGCAGCACATTTTCTTCACGGTCTGTTAATGTATCAAGAACTTCATCTAATTGCTCACGCAAAACGATACGCGTTGTATAATCAACTGGATTTTCAATAACCTCATCCTCAATGAAATCACCCAAATGACTATCATCTTCCTCTCCAATTGGTGTTTCAAGAGAAACAGGTTCTTGTGCAATCTTCAAAATTTCACGGACTTTATCAGGCGTCATATCCATCCGCTCTGCAATTTGCTCTGGTGTTGGATCTTGTCCCAATTCTTGTAAAAGATTTCGTTGTTCCCGCACTAATTTATTAATCGTTTCAACCATGTGAACCGGAATCCGAATCGTACGAGCTTGATCAGCAATCGCACGAGTAATCGCTTGACGAATCCACCAAGTAGCATATGTTGAAAATTTGAAACCTTTAGTATAGTCAAACTTATCAACAGCTTTCATCAATCCCATATTTCCTTCTTGAATCAAGTCAAGAAACTGCATGCCACGCCCAACATAGCGCTTAGCGATGGAAACGACCAACCGCAAATTAGCTTCCGCCAAACGTTGCTTGGCTTCTAAATCGCCTTGTTCCACGAGGACAGCTAATTCTTGCTCTTCTTCATTGGTCAACAGCGGAACAACACCAATTTCCTTTAAATACATACGGACAGGGTCGTTTACTTTAGCAGAATTGCTACCAAGCAACTCCTCATCTGTTAATTCAGCTTCTTCTTCCTCTGTATTTAAGACCCGTTCACTTGGGTTGCCCTCTTTATCCGTAATAGCAATCCCTGCGTCCTGAATTCGTTGAAGAAGATCCTCAATACCATCAGCATTTAAAGTAAATGGAATGACTAATTGATCATTGATCTCATCATCGGTTGCTGTACCAGTTTTTTTATGGTTGCGAATAAATTCTGCAACTTGAACATCAAAAGTTGTTACTTCTTTTTGTTTTGTAGCCATTCTTACTCCATTCTCCTTTTTTGAGCAATAAATCGCTCTAACTCTGTTAATGCCGTATCTGCATCACCATTGTGAGATGCTTCACGAACTTTTTTGCCAATCAATTGATTTTCTTTTCGAAGCAATTCTTTATCTCGAGTCTGTTCCACTTCGACTAGCTCCTGCTCAGATACCTCTTTGGGCAGATTCTCTTCTAAAACCCGATACCAGGATTGCTGTACTGAGTCATTTTGTTCAGATAAATCTTGTGGCGTAACTTCACCATTCGTTTTTAAAATATTATACAAAGTTTGCAATTCTGCTGTTGCAAAATGAAAATCTTCTCTTAAACGATAATCATTTAAGATGACAGGATTCTCAATCATACGTTGCAAGAGATGACTTTCAGCTTTAATCAATCGCGATACTTGCTTCGTTATTGGAATATCAAATCGTGTCACCTGCTGGCGAACTTGCTGTTGATGTTCTTTTCTATTGACCAAGCGATGATTATTAACAGCTTGCTCCACCTGCTGATAATCAAAATCAGGTAACAGCTCAGCTAACATATAAATATATGAATTCTGTGCAGTAATCGACTTGACTTGTGCAATCAAAGGCGACATTCGCTCCACAAATTCAATTTGAGCTTGCAAGTTTTCTACATTATCTGGCTTCAGATAGTTTAAAAGAAATTCTATATCACTAATTCGTGTTTTGATTAGTAAATTTTGTAAATCGTCAGCAGAATTTTTTTTGATAAACTCATCTGGATCCATATTATCGGGAATCCTAACAATTTCAACTGCCAAATTATGTAATTCATCCAGTGCTTTTTGTGTTGCTGCCTGTCCCGCTTTATCACCATCGTATGTTAAAATGACTTTCTTTGTGAACTTACGAAGATGCTCTACATGCTCATGCGTCAAAGCTGTCCCCATAGAGGCCACAGCATTTTCAATTCCAGCGCGATAAGCTGCAATAACATCCATAAAGCCTTCCATTAAGTAAACTTCATGACTTCTCTTGATAGTCGCTTTAGCTTTGTCTAGATGATACAACTCATAACTTTTATTGAAAATTGGTGTGCTGCGGCTATTTTTATATTTAGCAACTTTCTGCTCTATATCATTAGCCTGCCAAACACGACCCGAAAAAGCAATAACTTGCCCTGCATCATTTGTCAACGGAAACATAATCCGATTTTGAAAAGCATCATAAACCAGATTATTATCAGCTAAGTTAAATAAACCTGAATTCATAATGACGTGTTCGTCAAATTTCCCACTAACACTTCTATAAAGATAGTTGTTTTCATTAGGCGCTAAGCCGATTTGAAAATGCTTTATCACCTCATCTGTCAAGCCACGCTCATAAAGATAAGAACGTGCTTCTTCTCCTATCTTTGTTGTCATCAATACTGCATGATAAAACCTTGCAGCTTCCGTGTGAATGTCATAAAGTGCTTGATGAGGATTAGTATGAGTTGACTGTTCTGTTCTACTATGCTCTATTTCTAACGGAAACCCTGCACGATCGGCAACAATTTGTATAGCGTCCATAAAAGAAACGCCGCGATAATCTTCAATAAATTTAAAGACATCACCTGACTTCCCACAGCCAAAACAGTGATAAAATTGTTTTTCTTCTACTACATTGAATGATGGAGTTTTTTCCCCATGAAAAGGACAAAGCCCCAGATAATTCCTTCCGGCCTTTGTTAGAGCAACGACTTCTCCTATGATTTCGACGATATTGACGCTATTTTTAATATCAGAAATGATTTCTTTATCAATCAATAGACAACACCCCCAATTTATCATAGAATAACAACTTACATTTTATAATAAATTTACCAAAAAGTAAAATATTCACTATATTTTTTAGACATTTTATTGACTTTCCCCTTTTTTTAGATATAATATAGTTTAGTATTTTGAAAGGAAAAAGAAAATGTTAAAGGAATTAAAAAACTTTCTTCTTCGCGGTAACGTGATTGACCTAGCGGTCGGTGTCGTCATCGCTAATGCTTTTGGAGCCATCGTCAAATCATTGATTGAAGACGTTATTACTCCTTTGTTTCTCAATCCAGCTATAAAAGCTGCTGGTGTAGAACAAATTGCTGGTCTAAAATGGAATGGAATTGCATACGGCAGCTTCTTGAGTGCTATTATCAATTTCCTCGTCATTGGAACAGTCCTCTTCTTCATCGTTAAGTCTGTTGAAAAAGCACAAAACCTTACTAAAAAAGAAGACACTGTTGAAGAATCCGCAGGACCAACTGAATTAGAAGTTCTTCAAGAAATCAAAGCCTTGCTCGAAAAGCAATAGAGATTTGGGAGAAAAATAAAACATTGTAAGAGTTTGAGAAAATTTTTATCTCAGACTCTTTTCTTTTGAAATAGAAACAAAAAAACAGGATTTCAATCCTGCTTTTTCTATTATTAGAATTTTTTACGTTTACGAGCTGCTTCTGATTTGCGTTTGCGTTTTACAGAAGGTTTTTCATAGAATTCACGTTTGCGTGTTTCTTGAAGAGTACCAGCTTTAGTAACCGCACGTTTAAAACGACGAAGAGCATCGTCAAGGGATTCATTCTTACGTACTACTGTTTTTGACATTTTTTTCACTCCCTTCAAGCTTAAAATCCTTTAAATTTTATCATATTGAAATACACTTGTCAAGTCCCATGAGAATGTGGAATGTGTCTGTTTTTTGGAGAAATCGAAAAAATTGATTGAGCATCTGACAACTACCTCATTCTGTAATCTAGGCTACAAATTTATCGGATTTGTTCAAAATGCAAATGAACTGCGATATGATCGCCATAGCCGTTCCGATCTAAATCACGTTGCAAGCGATAGGAAATGTAATGCTCAGCAATCGTAATATAACCAGCACCTAACAGACGATTTTCTACCATAGATTGGATCATACTAATAGTAGCTCGCTCAACCCTCGCTTCTTCCAAATCTAGCACTACCTTTTTGGTTACAAGTGCTAAATTTTGACGTAGATCATCTGTCAAGACATAGACTGTTTGTGCTGCTTTCAGAATCGCTTGATAAATTTTATCTGGATTAAAATCAGTAACTTCTCCATTACGTTTGATGACTTGCATGAGAAACTCCTTTAAAATTAGTTAGTTTCGTGTACTTAGTACAGTAAAAATATTATACTATTTTTTCACTAATTCTCAAAACGATAGATATTTTGAGAAGTTTAGTAGATGAAAATTACGCTTTCTCAAGCCTGATTTTATTTACAAACATTTTCATTCCTCAATGTTAGCTTTTGATCTCTCAATCTAAAAAAGACAAACACTTAAAAATAGAGTTGTTTGTCTTTTGGTCAAAAGATTAGACTTTTCTAAAATCTTCAACTATTTAATCTTCGTTATTTCTTTTACGACGGCGAGCACTGGATAAAGTTCCCAAACCAAGTAGCAGCCCTAATGCAGCAACCTGATTTGTTTTGGTACCAGTAGCAGGCAGAACTCTTTGACTGCTATTTTGTTGTTGTCTAACTAGCAATGGTTTTGGTTGGTAAGTTCTAGATAAGTGTAATTTTTGTACTTCTACACCTGTTTCTTTTTGAGCCTTCGGAGGAAGTTGACTTTGCAATTGTTCGTAGTTTTCTTGTAACCTGGTATAAATTGAACGAGAAATAGCCAGTTTTGTTTCTTCCTCATTTAACATTTTAACCTTAGCAGCATAATCAACTTGTGCAGCTTGAAAAGCCTTTTGAGCTGCTTCAAGTGCTTGTGGTGCATTTTGTAATTTTACCAAGTTATCTTGTGCTACTTTTAGTGCAGTTTGACTAGTTTGCAAAGCGTCTTTTGCTTTAGCAACATTCAATTCTGCTGTAATTAAGGCTTTCTTTAGTTCTGCTAACTTATTTTTAGCGGTTTCTAGTAATCCTTGTTCTTTTGCTAACGCTGCTTGTTTTGGCGCCAACTTGGATGCAATAGCTGCAGTTGCACGCTTCAAAGCTGCTTCTTTTGTCACAACATTTTGTTTCGCTTTTGTCAAAGCTGCTTCGGCTGTAATCACTCCAGCATTCGCAGTAGCAAGAGCAGCCGAACGATTCGCAGCTAATTTTTGAAGGTCTGCTAATTTTGCCTTTTGGATATTTAAAGTAGATACATAACCCGTTCTTTGAGCTCGCAACACACCTAATTGATTCTTGGCTGCTGTCGCTTGTGCATTTGCGGCTTTTGCAGCACCAGCAAAATTACGGATTGCTTGCTCATAAGCATCTGCGCTAAGAAGAGTACCGTTATTGAAGCGTTCATTAGATGCTGTGTGGAAACCAACTTCATATAAATTATTATATGGATTTGGATTACTACAATATGCTGCTGAAATCGAATTAAAGTTTTTATCCATCATTTGAAGATAGTGACCAACTTTGTAGAAGAAATCAAGCTGACCTCGCTTGTAAAGAGTAGTATAAATTTTATTGGAATCAATGTCTCGCTCATTTGTTGTTAGCCCATACTTAGCTGCCTCAGCCATATATAAGGCTTTTTCTTTATACCAGTAGTCAACCGCTCCTCTTACAGAGCTATTAATGGCCACGTTTTCATTGCCAAAATATTTGCCCATGTGCCAATTGGCTCTTCTAAAATAAAGAGTTTGGACTTGGCTGGCTGGATTTTTGTAAGGATCAATCAACAGTTCTTTTAATCCAGCTTGTCTACGGTAAGCATTGATTGCCCTAACCAATTCAATCGCTTTTAAATTATTTTCTAAAGTTGCTGGACTTGTTGAATCAGAACCAACTGTAATACCGTCTTCATGTTTAGCTCTTTCATAAGTCGCTAGAGCTTCAGCAGCTGCATTACGAATCGCCTGGTTGGCTCCATTTGTTTTAGCATGTTGCAAAAATTCACCATAGGTTGCTTTACTCAAGTCAACATTTCTTCTATTAGCAACTGATTGTTCAGCGCGGGTTACTTCAGCAGCTTTTTGATCAATAGCCGCTTGATTTTCTGCAACTTTTTGCTCACTTTGCTTGACTTGTTCAGTAGCTGCATTGAGTTCTTTAGGAAGATTAGTGATTTCTTTTTTCACTTTAGCAAGATTTTTTTGCTTTTCTGCCAAATTCTTTTCCGCTTGTTTTTCTTCTTCTTTTGCGCGGTTAAGATCGTGTTCCTCATTGGCAACTGGAGCTTTAGCTGTGTCTAATTCACGTTGTGCAACATCAACAAGTGATTGCTGCCCCGCTACAATATTTTCTTGATTTTTAACAGCTTCTTTTGCCTTTTCTTCCGAACACTTTGCTTCTTGAACCTTCTTCTCCTCTGTTACAACAGTGTCCTCTGCTGTTTTTACTTTTTCTTTTGCAGTTTCAATCACTTCTGAAGTTGCTGCATTTTTTTCTGTTTCTGCATCTGCTACGGCTTTCTGTCTATTTACGACCGCTTCCTTTGAAGTATTTACATCCTCTTTTACTTTATCTACAACTTTCTGTTGTGTATCTTTCTGAACTTTCGCAGCATTTGCTTCCAATTTTGCTGATTGAACGTCAGATTCTGTAACTGGTTTGGTAATTTTTTCAGATGTCTTTGGTTCAGTAGATTGTGGTTTTACTTCTTCAGCGCTTACTTGATGTGATAAACTACCCGAAATAATTGTCGTTGCAGCTAAACCGGTCGCAACGACTGACTTTTTTAGTTTTCTCTCCATTAGAGGACCTCCTAATATACTTGCTATTTTTTATTATAAACCATTTCAACCCAAATTACAATTCCACTAATGTATTACGCAGATAACTATTTCATTAAATTTCTTTTACACTGATTATTTAGTGGAGAGTAATCCACAGGACAATCTTATACAACACAAACTATCATTTCCTGATTGTAAAAGATTTCAAAATACGCTACAATAAAGAAAATTTCTTCTGTACGGGGACAGTTAAGATGCCAAAATCTAAATATCAATGTATCGTAGATCGGATTCGTCAAGATATTCAAAATGGGAAATTGCTCAAGGGGCAGAAGATTCCTTCTATTCGTAAGTTAGCAGATAAGTATCATTGTAGCAAAGATACAGCCCAGAAGGCACTAATGGAATTAAAATATCAAAAATACATCTATGCTGTTCCCAAGAGTGGCTACTATGTCTTAGAAAATAGTCTGGAAGATCAGCAGGATATGGAATTATCTGTCAGGGATGACCGCCACCAAATTTATGAAGATTTTCGAATTTGTCTCAATGAAACACTGATTGGACGAGAAAATTATCTTTTTAACTACTATTCACAGCAGGAAGGGTTGGAGGACTTGCGTCAGTCGGTTCAGCAACTGCTTCTCGATTCAGCTGTTTACACATCTGCCGACAAACTGGTTCTAACCTCTGGTACCCAGCAAGCTCTTTATATTCTGTCGCAAATTGTCTTTCCAAACGAAAAACATGAAATTTTAGTTGAGCAGCCGACTTATCATCGAATAAACGATTTGCTAACTGCCCAAAAACTTCCTTATCAAACGATTGAACGGACTCCGGAAGGAATTGATTTAGAAGAATTGGAATGGATTTTCCGAACGGGTCATATCAAGTTTTTCTATACCATTCCACGCTTTCACTACCCCTTAGGACATTCTTACAACCGAAAAGAAAAAGAGGAAATCATTCGTCTTGCTCAGCTTTATGATGTTTATATCGTAGAAGATGATTATTTAGCTGACTTTGACAGCAAACATGAGTTGACCTTTCATTACTTGGACGACAGCCAACATGTCATTTATATCAAATCTTTTTCTGCCAATCTTTTTCCCGCCTTACGAATAACAGCTCTACTACTGCCATCGGATATTCAATCGGCTTTCATTGCTTATAAGAAAGCAGTAGACTACGATAGCAATCTCATCATGCAAAAAGCTTTGTCCCTTTATATTGATAATCTCATGTTTGAAAAGAATTGTTTTGCTCTTTTCAATCAACAAGAAAAAGAAGTAATGAGAGCTAAAAAACTTTTAAATCAAAATCAACTCAAACTTTCCTACTTTCTCAATAGGGATGGTATCTTACTGGATCTACGTGGACTTAAATCTGTCAGCTCCTTCAAACATAGCAATCTACCATTGGATTTTTTTGAATCAAGTTACATACATGATTGTCCTTATCAATACGCAAAAATTAGATATGAAAATCTAGAAAAAACCTTACAACATTTAAATAAATATTTATAAAAGGAGCCGAAGCTCCTTTTTTCTAAGAAATCACTCCTCTCCCATCATACCTGCTTGAAGTTGGTACATTTTATAATAAGTACCGTTGAGAGTTAAGAGTTCCTCGTGAGTGCCTGATTCGATAATTCGTCCTTGCTCCATCACATAAATACAGTTAGCATCCTGAATAGTGGACAGGCGGTGAGCGATGGCAATAGTCGTTCGTCCTTGACGCATTTTTCTCAGCGAAGCCTGAATCAGTTCCTCAGTCTCTGAATCAATATTGGCGGTTGCTTCATCCAAAATTAAGATTTTAGGTTTGCTTGCAATTGTTCTAGCGAAAGCTAGCAATTGTCTTTGACCACTCGAAAAAGTCGCCCCTCTCTCTGTCACCGGGCTATCGTAGTTTGCAGGTAGCCGACTGATAAAGTCGTGCGCGTCAACAAATTTAGCAGCTTCTATAATCTCTTCTCGTCCTAGATTTTCTTGATACATTTTGATATTAGAAGAAATGGTACCATGATAAAGGAATGGGTCTTGAAGAACTAATCCAACATTGTGACGCAGTTCAGCTTGGCTGTAATCCTTAATGTTTTGATTATCAATTAAAATTTCTCCTCTTTCAAATTCATAAAAACGCAGAAAGAGATTGATGATAGAAGACTTGCCTGAGCCCGTTGCACCGACAAAAGCAATTGTCTCCCCTTGTTTGACTGAAAATGAGATATCCTTAAGAATATCATGCTTGCCATCATATGAAAAGGAAACATGCCGAAATTCAATCTTTCCATCTGTAATCTCTAGCGGTAAATTGGTTTGCTTCGGTTCATAATCTTTACGGTCCATGATTTCAAAAACGCGGTCTGCAGCTACCATAGATGTTTGCAAAACAGAATAATTCTGCATCAAATCAATCAAAGGATTAAAAAGCTGATTGATATATTGGACAAAGGCATACATAACTCCAGCTGTTACTCCTGCAATTTGCCAAGTAAAACCAAAATAAGCTAAAATGACCGCATAAGCTAAAATTTTCAACAAAGACATGGCTGGCCGTAGAAAAAGGCTATTAATATTAAGATAGCGAACTGTATAATCCAGATGCTCACCGTTAATAGTTTCAAATTCCTTTATTAAGCGATTTTCCTGACCAAATGCCTGAATAATACGCATTCCCTCAATACTTTCAGAAAGTTTAACATTCAAATCGCTTAGTTTACTTCTGACAAGCTTGAGGAGACGATTAGATAAGCGTTGATAAAGCAAAATGGAACTTAACATGACTGGTACAAAGAGTACAATAAGACCTGTCAATCGCCAATTCAAGCTAAACATCGTCACCAATGTTACAACAAGAATAAAAACAGAGCTTAAAAAACTTGAAAAGATACTACTAAACATATCCGCTACTGCTTGTGTATCATTTGTCAAACGGGAGACAATCGCTCCTGCTGGGGTCTGATCAAAATAGACCATCCCTAAATGTTCAATATTTTCAAAACTTTCTTGACGCAAATCGCGAACAATGCTATGTGCCACACGCGCAAAAGAATATTGTCCCAAGAAAGTAAATAACACTCGCAAAAGAAAAAGAGCATAGTACATAATCAGAACATAAAAACCTGTCATAATCTGATAACGACTAATAAAATGGTCAATGAAATAGCGAGCTAAAAGTGGCAAAGTTGTCGTTACCAAGGTTGTCGCAAAGATGAAAACGAGCGCCAAAATGCTAATCCATTTATAACGCCACATATAAGTTAGAAGGCGATAAAAGGTTACTTGTTTTCTCATTATCGATCCTCCTTTAGATTTTCTGCCAATTGTTGTTTATGATAAGTTTGTGCATACCAACCATTTTGAGTTAATAACTCTTGGTGAGTACCCCATTCTTTAATTCGTCCATTTTCCATCACTAAAATCAAATCTGCATGAACAATTGCTGATAGACGGTGCGCGGTGATAATGGTTGTCTTACCGTCTCTTTCTCCTTTAAGATTTTCCAAAATCAAATGCTCTGTTTTAGCATCAACAGCAGATAATGAATCGTCCAATATTAAAATATCTGGTTTAAGAACAAGTGCTCGACTCATTGCTAAACGTTGCTTTTGACCTCCTGAAAGCGACACCCCACGTTCACCGACAATCGTATGAAAGCCTGCTGGCATGGCAATAATATCCTCATAAAGACCACAAAGTTTACTAGCTTGAATCACTTCGTCATCTGACAAATCTGGATTTGCAAAACGAATATTGTCCGCAATTGACATTGCAAAAAGAACCTGCTCCTGCGGCACATAACCAATCAAACTCCGCAAATCCTTTAATCTATACTCTCGAATATCATGATCATTCAGATAAATAGCACCATCTTGAATATCTTGCTCTCTCATCAGTAAGCGCAAAAGTGTCGTCTTACCAGAACCTGTTTGTCCGACGATTCCTAACGTTTGCCCTTTTTCTAATGAAAAATGAATATTGGACAAAGTTGCTGTTTCCTCATAAGAAAAACATTTAATGTTATAGACCAAACGACCGTTTTGGATAGGGGAAACGGGATTTTTTACCTCTTTAACATCAGTCTTTTCTGCTAGTAGTCGCTCAATCCGCTCATAAGAAACTGCCCCCCTCTGGCTAATATTAAAAAGATAACCCATTGCCTGCAAAGGCCACACTAACATATCCAGATAAGTGATAAATGTTACTAATTCTCCAACTGTAAATTGTCCTCTAGAGATGAACAGTCCACCAAAAATCAAGGTTAAAGCATAAGATAAGCCGATGAAAATCAACACCATAGGATCAAAGAGAGAATTGTATTTTGCAGCTAGAATATTTTTTTCATAGACATCCTGATTTATTTTTGCAAAAGATTGACTTTCTGCTGTTTGATAGCCAAATGATTTAGTCACTTTAATTCCCGAAACACTTTCCTGCACCTTATTGTTCAAATCAGAAAAAGCTTCTTGGGCTGCCTTAAAACTCTCATGATTTTTTCGCCCAATTAGACTCGTTCCCCAAGAAAGAAATGGCAATGGTAAGGTGGCAATCAAAGTCAGGCGCCAGTCTAAAACAAAAAACATAGTCAACAGCGTTACCAGAGCTGTGATAGTGGCATCTACTGCCGACATAACGCCTCCACCTGCCACGCTCACAACTGCATTAATATCATTTGTTGCATGCGCCATCAAGTCTCCTGTTCGATATTTTTGATAAAAAGACGGAGACATTTTAGTAAAATGCTCAAAAAGCCGAGAACGCAACAGTCTTCCCAAATGATTTGCTGTACCAAAAATATATAGCCGCCAAAGATAACGCAGTCCATACATGATAAAAGCTGAAGCAAGCAAAACCGAAAGATTTAAAACTAATTGGTTTGATGTTAGATTTCGACTAGCAATACGGTCAATTACCACACCAATTACTCTAGGGGGGATTAAATTAAAAACACTAACCAAAGACAAGGCTAGAATTCCAATTATATACCGCTTTCTCTCTAGCTTGAAAAACCAACCTAATTTTCTGATAAGATTCATATTCTCTCCTCAATTATTGCTGATTACCATTATACACTATTTTGTACAATCACTCGTAAAAATAAAACACAGTCAGTGCAAGCTAACTGTGCTTCTCATTTCTTTTTGGTTAATGTAAAACTTTCGTCCAAAAGAGCAAAAAGTTCTATATCTGTTAAAGTATCATCCAAGGGCAGGCTAAGCCAATATTTTTTGTTCATGTGAAAGGCTGGGTAGATCCCCTTTCTCTGAATTAGCTCTACCACATGTTCATTTTTAATATTAAGTATCTCAATAATACCACTTCGATCTGCTTCAAACTTAGACCAATCTGTAGTCAGAAAGGCCCCATACCATTTTTTACTGTCCTGATGACGGAAAACTCCAGCTTTGGTAGAACTCTTCCTGGAAGACTTTTCCCAGAGGTATTCTAGCTTTCCATCATAGGTTTTTGCAACATAATCTTGCAAACGGCTACTCTGTTTATAAAGAAAGCCAACTTCGTCAAAACAGTTAGCTCGAATCATCAGGAAAATCTCTTGACAAGCTTCACGAACCTGTCCGACAAATTCACCCATCATCTGCTCCATTTTGACCTGCACGTATTCATCGCCTGTTTCTTGATCAAGCACTTGGTAGTCCAGCTTCTCACCCTGTAATTTTAGTTGTAATAAAAAGTCGCCCTTCATTATTTCCTGAGAATAAACAAACTCTACTCCTCTTTTTTCAAAACCAAAGGCTTGTAATTTTTCTGGATTTGCTTGGTATTTCTCAAATAAGTCTAACATGATTTTTACTTTCTAAAATACGATTTTGGTGCCATGAAGTTGGTTCACGCCAAGATTTGCGATAATTTCATCACGATTATTAACCGTAATACCACCTCCTGGTAAAATTTCAATTCGACCAGCTGCATGCTTTATCAAAGTATTTAACCAGAGAAAATGATTTTGAATCGGCTCTGTAGCTACTCCTCCATGAGTTAAGATTCTACTCACACCATGTTCAATTAACCAGTCTATTGTACTAAATTGCTGTTTCCTTGGAATAGCGTCAAAAGCCATGTGAAAGACGATCTCTAATCCTTGAGCAGCTTCTACCAACTTTTCCATTTTTAGATAATCAATTTCATTAGCAACTGTCAATGCACCAAACACTACACCATGTGTACCAGCTTTGCGAGCCATTTGAATATCCTCTAACATGATTTTCATTTCTAAATCATTGTATACAAAATCTCCTCCACGTGGACGAATCATCGTTATAACAGTTGTATGATAAGGACTCACTAACTCTACAGCTGCTTTTATGACACCATAGCTAGGCGTCGTTCCACCCACCGCCAGATTATCACAAAGCTCAACCCTCCGAGCACCTGTTTGCATGGCTTTTTCCAAATCAGTCACGTTTTCTGCACAAAATTCATAAATCATTTTTGACCTCTTCTATATGAAACAATTTTCTTGACCATTATAACACAATCTTTATTTATTCCTCAAACTCCTTTGCGACTCGTTGACACCAATCTAACCAATTTTTCTTGTAATCCGACACAGACAAAATCCGATTTTCTAAATCTTTTATTGTAGCAATACCTATTTTGTCACAAACTTGAAGACAATAGGAATAGAACTCCCAATTCAAATCGTCTTTTTCTGCATAAACTGGAATCTCTTCAAAACCAGCTTGATAAGCTATAAATGCTCTACTGTGTCCATCAGTAAAAAAGATTTTGTCTTGGAAGCGCTTAATTGGCAAGGGTTTTAAACTACTTATGTTCTTTGTATCAAACCATGTCTGAACCTGCTTTAGTTTCTCTTCTGAAAGATAAAATTGACTTGGTTGAATAGCTGATAAAGGAAGCAGTAAATCCAAAGCATAGCGATGTCCTTTTTCAGTCTTTTCTATGGGATAAAATCCTACCGATTCAAACATCTTTTTAGAAGCAGTATTGTAATCATAAATTTCTCGAACATACAAACGTTCATAGCCCAGCTGACGTCCACGTTCAATTAATGCTTGAACAACGGTCTTCCCGATTCCATGACCACGATAATCTGAGTTACCAATAACAATAGGCATATCCTCTTGCCAAAAACTTACATCACCAATTGGCATCCAATTTTCATTTATCAGAATCTCAATAAAATACACTTCTCCATGCTGAGTAAGATAGTCATACATTTTCTTGATTCGCTGAAGTGTATAAGGCTCTCTACTACCATCAATCAAACGGATTACATCAGGATTCTGATACCAAGAAAAAGCTAGATGAGCTTGTCCATCATACTTTCGCAAACGTAAGGAAGAATGAATAGCAATATACTCTGGCTGTTCCAACATATCTATCATAGTTTTCTCCTCTTATTAATATTCTAACAAACATAGTACCTACTATTTAGGAATTTTGTTTACTTTATCGAAATTTTCTCTTGACATTATCTATAAAAACAGTAAAATATACTTATGTATATACAGTAAATGGAGGGGATTATGAAACCAAAAACAAAAAACCAGTTTATAACTCTCACAGCTCTTTTGACAGCGCTAGCTATTGTCATTCCTATGATTATGCCTGTAAAAATTATTATTCCACCCGCTTCTTATACGTTAGCAAGCCATGTCCCTATCTTTTTAGCCATGTTTATCTCTCCTTTGATGACTTTAGTCGTTATTCTAGGTTCCACCTTTGGATTCTTAGCAGCTGGTTATCCTATTGTTATTGTTCTTCGTGCCTTATCTCATCTCTTCTTCGGATTGTTAGGTGCTCTTTACCTTAGAAAATATCCTAAAACTTTAGATAAACCAATTCAAACTTGGATACTAAATATTATTCTTGCTTTCGTTCACGCGATTGCTGAAGTTCTTGCTTGTCTCATCTTTTACGCCTCTACTTCTTTTCCAGAAAATATGTTTTACCTTCTTTTCATTCTCGTAGGTGTTGGAACAATTATTCATAGCATCGTTGACTTTATCATTGCACAATTTATTTATAAGACTCTACAAAAAATCCGTTAAACCTTGAATATTTAACGGATTTATTCTACAATGAATTTATGATAAAAAAAAGAAGAACTGATTTATTACAACTTTTAAAAAATGCGGAAACTCCTTTAAATGGTCAAATTCTAGCAGAAAAATTCAATGTTACGCGCCAAATTATTGTTCAAGATATTGCCGTTCTTCGAGCTGATGGTGCTCCTATTATTAGCACAAATCGGGGTTATATTTACAAAATGAACGATACTGTTAAATATTACCACCAGCTTTTTAAAGTCAAGCACACAATTGAAGATATCGAAACAGAATTGTTGGCAATCGTAGACAATGGCGGACGAGTCCAAAATATTATGGTGGAGCATCCCGTTTATGGGGAAATCCAAACGTATCTGAAATTAACTTGTCGCAGAGATGTCCAACATTTTATCCAACAAATTCATGAAAGTAATTTTCGAGGTTTATCTGAATTGACAGATGGTATTCATTATCATTTGGTTGAAGCCGATTCGCAGCAAGATTTAGATTATATCGAAAAAGCATTAGAAAGCTTAGGTTTTCTAATGTAAAACATACACAAGTCATTTTAAGTATAGATTTCCAAAAATAGAGCCTAAGTGGCTCTATTTTATTTTTCATCAATAACAATTCTAACTTTTTTATCTTCGGTTGGAACAGAGTAAACAATCGTTCTTATCGCAGAAATTGTGCGACCTTTACGACCAATTACACGTCCAACATCGCTAGGATCAAGATCCAAATGATATTCCAAAAATTCTGGTGTATCTTCAATCTTGATAGTTAAAGCATCTGGTTGTGAAATCAAAGGTTTCACTATTGCAATAATAAGATTTTCAATCGTGTCCATAGTCAACCTGCAATTCTGTTATTTAGAGTATTTTGAATCGTGAAATTTCTTCATCACACCAGCTTTTGAAAGGATGTTGCGAACTGTATCAGAAGGTTGAGCACCTTTCGACAACCAGTCAAGAACACGATCTTCTTTCAAGGTCACTTGGTTTTCAGCAACAAGTGGATTATAAGTTCCGATTGTTTCAATGAAACGTCCATCACGTGGTGAACGTG
This sequence comes from Streptococcus sp. AS20, assembly GCF_000524255.1. Taxonomy (NCBI): domain Bacteria; kingdom Bacillati; phylum Bacillota; class Bacilli; order Lactobacillales; family Streptococcaceae; genus Streptococcus; species Streptococcus sp. AS20. Next base: position 359,562 of record NZ_JANS01000005.1, read on the forward strand.
AATCTGCTACGTTAATACGATAGTAAGGTTTTTTCTTAGAACCCATACGAGTTAAACGAATTTTAACTGCCATTTTTAAAATTTCTCTTTTCTCTTTTTATTTTTAGGTATAACAGAGCTATTACCAACGTACTCTATCATATCACAAGTAAGAATAGGTGTCAAGAAAAAAACTTGACATCTTAAATTTACCACTCTACAACTTCAAAGACTGTCGCTGTCAAATCTTCAACAAAAGAATCACTAACTTGACGACTATTTCCAGCTACAAGTCTCAAATTGCCAATATCTTCAATGTTGTAACTTTGACCGCTTGCATTGAAAATAATGAGATAATATTTCTCATCTTTCACCTCAAAAATAACAATCCCACTTCCTGAATGAGCTGAGTGCACAAAGACGTGCTGGTAAATATCTTCGTAATGTTGATAAGAAAATTCTTTTGTCATAGTTTTTAAATGGATAATCTTTTTGATGTAGTCAATACTTTCTTGGTGATCAGCTATCAAATCCCAATCCACCTGATTGACAGTGTCAGGAGCGTTATAACTATTCATAGCACGCTCATGATCTTCCTGAATAGTTTGACCATTTTCTCCAGTTGCTATTAGCTTGCTACGTGAAAATTCCTGTCCTAGTTCCATAAAACTCATACCTTGCAACAGCAGATTCATCGCAGTCGCTAATTCAATCCGTTTAGTACGAGTCAAGTCATCATCATCTGGGTGTAGTTCCACTAACAAGTCATGCAAATTATAATTATCATGCGCTTCTACATAGTTCACAACTTGGTTTGGCGTCAGATAAGTCCCTAACTCATTGCTTCCTAATATTGCTTTCGCAATAATAGCCTCTGTTGCCTCTCCACTGACAAAACCAGCTTTTAAGCCACCGTAGACCTCTGCTCCTTTAATCGCATCACGTTCAGTATCATTGAAAAATCCGATATTTGATAATTCAAAAGCATTATCTTTCTTAGCTTTATCAAGAGGAAGCAATCCTGTTCCCATGTCCCATCCTTCTCCATAAGTCAGGATTCTCGGATCAATCTCATCTAACGCTTCTCGAATCTGACGCATGGTTTCAATGTCATGAATTCCCATCAAATCAAAACGAAAACCGTCAATATTATACTCTTTTACCCAATAAAGGAGCGAATCAATCATATATTTCCGAAACATCTCGTGCTCACTAGCTGTCTCGCTCCCTACACCTGTTCCGTTTTGGAAAGAGCCATCTGGATTCATTCGATAATAATAATCGGGCATTGTGGCTTGAAAAGGAGAATCATAGGTAGAATAAATATGGTTGTAGACAACGTCTATTACCACGGAAATGTCTGCATCGTGATAGGCTTGAATCATTGTTTTTAAGTCCCGCATGCCTTGAGATGGCTTTGTTGGATTTGTTGAAAAACTCGTTTCTGGAGCATTGTAATTTTGTGGATCATACCCCCAATTGTAGGTCACATTTCCATGCCAATCATACTCTTTGTGTCGATCAGAGATTGGCTGCAATTGTACAACATTGATACCTAAAGATTGGATATAATCAAATCCCGTCGCTTGACCAGATCGATTTTTAGTTCCTTTTTGACAAGCACCTAAAAAGGTACCTCGGTATTTTTTAGATACACCAGAACTACTAGACTTTGTCAAATCTCGCACATGCATTTCATAAATAACTGCCTGACAAGGATTATCCAAACGCCAAGTCGCTTGTTGGCCTTGTTTCACTTGAAAATGTTTTGGATTTCGCTCTGTAGGTGACAAAATGACAGAGCGTTTCCCGTCTTCAGTTGTTGCTTCGGCGTATGGGTCACGCGTCAATGTTTTGTGATGTTCAAACTCTAATTGATACTGATAAGCTCTATCTGCTAGATCATCTGAAATCACTCGAGACCAAATTCCGATTGTATTTTCAGAATGATCTTTTGAAAAAATTTTCCCTCTTTGTAAGTCATAAACTTTCCAGATTTTCGAGTGGTTACTACCATTCTTATACACCACTAATTGAACTTTTTTTGCAGTTGGTGCCCAAAGTTTAAATTCAGCTTTTTTACCATCATACCGACAACCTAGCCAACCTTGATAGCCCCAATGCTGATCAAAACGTTTGCTATCTAATGCCATATCAAAAGCATGAGGATCTTGCTTTGCATAATACGGACTAGTCATAGCAGCTTGTCGGGAATAATAAACTTGACTGTCTCCTTCAATAATCCAAATTTCCGTCACCAGATGAGGAGGTAATAACTGAATGGAATAATCAACCGACTGGTGAGACCAATCGATTGTTTTTACAATGACATGTACATATCCCAAAGCCTGATTACTCTTATACGATAAATTCCCTTGAATGCCAAAGTCATCTCTCTGAAAAAAAGAAGCCTCCTCTCCCCATTGATTCATTTGCCACTTCCACATATTGTAAGCAGCATAATTGTCTAACTGATTGTGGTAATGAATTAAGACACGATAGTCTAACATCTAATTCTCCTGATTATTTTTATTTTCTAATGACAAAGCGCTATCGCTAATCTCATCAATATTTGCAAAAAATTCTAAATGGTTATGAAGAACTTCTAACTCAACAGGAGTGTCTCCACCATATTCACCATCCAAATTCAACATAAATGGTGCTTTTTTATCTAAAACTTCTAATTTTAATTTACTTGTTTTTAAATATTCTACATTCGCATCAGTCACATGCTGTCCGCCATTGATGGCTTGAATCATTAAGCCCAGCATATCAAATAAGCGAGCAGTTTTCACTAAAATCAAGGTGAAATTTCCATCATCTAACACCGTATCTGGCGCTAATTTTTCAAAACCACCGATTGAATTGGTTAAGGCAACAAAGATTAAAGAGACCTTGCCTTCAAATACACCGTGGTCGTGCTCAATATGTACTTTACGTAATTTAGATTTTGGCAGCATTTCCGCTCCCTTGGCTACATAAGCAAGATAACCAAGGCGCGATTTTACTTCACTTGGAACACTATATGTTAATTCTGTCAAAGTCCCTGCCGCAGCGATATTGATGAAATATTTTTTCCCATAAGCCTGACCAATATCCATTTTTATGGTTTGATCTTTTTCAATAATCCGAGCAGCTGCTACTGGATCTCCCATTGGAATTTTGAGAGCACGCGCATAATCATTGGTTGTACCAGTAGGAATAAACGCCAACTTAGGACGGTTTTCCAACGGTGCCACGCCATTAACCACTTCGTTAATTGTTCCATCGCCACCAGCTGCCACAATTAAATCAAATCCTGCTTTAGCCGCTCTCTCTGCTTCGTTTTGAGCTGATAAAGGAGCGGGCGTTGTCTGATAAGCACTTGTTTCATAACCCACATCTTCTAAAACGTCTAAAACTTCTGCGATATTTTTTTTAATAATTTCCTGACCAGAGGTCGGATTATAAATCAATCGTGCTCTTTTTCTAGCTGTTTCCATACAAACCTCTACAAGCTCTCAAGCCAAGATTCATCACGAATGTCAATGCCTAACTCTTGAGCTTTTATTAATTTACTTCCTGCATCTGCTCCAGCAACGACTAAACTCGTTTTTTTAGAAACAGAGCTCGTCACCTTTGCACCTAAACTTTCTAATTTTACTTTTGCTTCTGAACGATTCAATCGTTCTAATTTTCCTGTTAAAACAACGGTCAATCCAGAAAGAACTGCGTTTGCTGCAACTTTTTCACCTAAGTAAGCTAGATTAAGCCCTGCTTCTTTCAATTCTCTCAGTAGAATCTGCGATCCTTCCTGAGCAAAATAACTAGTCAAACTTTCTGCAATCACCATTCCTAGACTATCCAGTGCAACAATTTCTTCTCTTTCTGCTTTTGCCAATTGTTCCAAATCATGAAAATGCTCTAACAAAATCTGACTCGCTTTGCTTCCAACATGGCGAATGCCCAGCCCAAATAGTAATTTCTCTGCTGAATTTTCTTTAGAAGCTTGAATAGCAGAGTACAACTTGTTAGCTGATTTTTCCTTAACATTCTCCAATTGTAACAAATCTTCGACAGTCAAGTGGTAAATGCCAGCCACATCTTTCACCAATTCCTGAGCAAATAATTTCTCCACCACTGCTGGTCCAAGCCCTGTGATATTCATGGCATCACGGCTCGCGAAATGAATCAACCCCTCCTTAATTTGTGCAGGACAGCGCGGATTGATACAGCGCAAAGCCACCTCATCTTCAAAGTGAATCAGCTCGCTGTTGCAACTTGGACAGTTCGTTGGAATCTCTAGTTGCTCTTCTGATTGGCGCCTGTTTTCAACCACTCGCAAAACAGCTGGAATGATATCACCCGCCTTATAAACGATAACTGTATCGTCTTTACGAATATCTTTTTCAGCAATGTAATCGACATTGTGCAGAGTTGCTCGACTGACGGTTGTCCCTGCTAATTTCACAGGTGTAAGATTAGCGGTCGGTGTAACCACTCCAGTTCGCCCAACCGTCCAATCAACCGATAAAAGCTGTGCTTCTTTTTCTTCCGCCGGAAATTTATAAGCAATCGCCCATTTAGGAGCTTTCACGGTAAAACCGAGCTCTTCTTGAACAGATAAATCATTTACCTTGATGACAACACCGTCAATATCATAAGGCAATTGCGCACGTTCGTGATTGATTTGCTCTATAAATCGCCATACTTCATCCATCGAATATGCCAAAATATGCCGTTCATTTACGCTAAATCCATTTTTAGATAACTTATTTAAAACAGCTTCTTGAGTTGACACATCTGTTGGACTGGCTTCTTGATAAAGAAAAGTTGCTAGATTTCGCTTGGCAACAATTGCAGTATCCAACTGACGCAGCGTTCCTGCCGCTGCATTTCTCGGATTTGCAAATTCTGGCTCTCCATTTTCTTGACGCAGTTGATTCACTGCGTCAAAAGAACTACGTGGCATGTAACATTCACCACGAACTGTCAAATTTACAGCAGTTGGCAAAGTTAGCGGAATATCTTTCACCCTTTTTAAATTTTCTGTGATATTTTCTCCGACGGAGCCATCTCCCCGAGTGGCTCCTGCAACCAAAATACCATTTTCATACATAAGAGAAATAGAGAGACCATCAATTTTTAACTCACACAGATAACTCACCTTTGGAAAATCTTTGCGAATCCGTACATCAAATGCCTCTAACTCTTCACGTGAAAAAGCATCCTGCAAACTATATAGCGGATACTGATGTTGGTATTTTTCAAACCCTTCTAAAAGCTTACCACCCACACGATGAGTTGGGCTATCAGCCTGAACGAGCTCTGGGTATTGCTGTTCTAAATCTAACAATTCATGATATAACCTATCATATTCACTATCCGATACGCTTGGATTATCAGTTGTATAATATTCATGCGCATATTGATTTAGTAGATTCACCAGTTCTAACATTCTGTCTTTCATATTTCTATTTTATCATAAAACATACGATTCTACAGGATTATTACTGTTAATATCATAAAAAATTTAGATATATCAAATAAAACAGCGTAAAAACAATGATGTCTAAATATTATAAGTATTTACTAGCTAAAATCTGCTGTATTTTTACAAATAATTTAATGAATTTTTTTGGTTAAAAAGCTAGAGCCAGCCTACAACTTCAAAAATTATAAATTCAAAATTTAATTGATAAAAAAAGATAAAAGAAGTAAAATATATATAGTTCATTTTCTTTTAATAAAGAAATAATCCAAACAATATAGAGGAGGAATCTTATTGTGAATATTACAATTGCAGGTGCAGGTGCAATGGGCAGCCGGTTTGGTCTCATGTTGCATCAAGCGGGTCATAAGGTCATTTTAGTAGATGGTTGGGCAGACCATGTAAAAGCTATCCAAAAAGATGGCTTGCAGGCTAATTTTAATGGCGAGGAGCTTGTTGCGAAATTGCCAATTTATCTTCAAAACGAAGTAGAACCAACTTTGTCCAGTGATTTAATCATTTTATTTACTAAAGCAATGCAGTTAGAAGCAATGCTAACAGACATTCAGCCATTGATAAAAGAGCACACAAATGTTCTTTGTTTATTGAATGGAATTGGACATGAAGAAATCATTGAAAAATATGTTCCAAAAGAGCATATCATGATCGGAAATACTATGTGGACAGCAGGTATGGAAGGACCAGGTCGAGTGAAGTTATTCGGAAACGGAACTGTTGCACTGAAGAATCTCGTTTCAGATTCAAAAGCGAAACAAGCAGCTGATCACATTGTAGAAATCTTAAATTCTGCTGGATTGAACGCTCAGTATTCTGAAAATATCTTGCACGCCATTTATAAAAAAGCCTGTGTAAACGGGACAATGAATGGTTTATGCACTATTTTACTTTCTAATATGGCAGATTTCGGTGACACCACTCCCGCCCATACAATTGTTGAGCGCATTGTCAGCGAATTTGCGGCGGTTGCAAAATATGAAAATGTCGATTTGAATGTTGAGGAAACTGTAGATTACATCGAAAAAAATTGCTACAATCGAGATACAATCGGATTACATCACCCATCAATGTATCAAGATTTGAACGAGCATAATCGTCTGACAGAAATTGATTATATCAACGGAGCTGTCGTTCGAAAAGGACAAAAGTATGGTGTACAAACCCCATATTGCTCCTTCTTGACAGAATTGGTTCACTGCAAAGAACAAATATTAGGCGCTAAATAGTTTGGAACCAGAAAGGGAAATTAGATGGAAACACAAGCACAAGAAAAGATGACAGCAAAAATCTTTGTCAATAAAGTATTGTCGGGAACGGCATTAGGAGTTATTATTGGTTTAATTCCAAACGCTGTTTTATCAGCTATTTTAAAATATTTCAGCACCGTGCCAATTGCACAGACCATTATTCATATCGCTGTTATCTTCCAATTAGCTACACCATTGATTATCGGTGGGTTAATCGCTTTGCAATTTGGATTTAAACCCATGCAGATGATGGTCACTGCCGGAGCTGCTTTTGTAGCTTCAGGTGTCGTCACTTTCAATACTGAACTTGGAAAATATGTCGGAGCTGGCACAGGGGACCTAATTAACACCATGTTAACAGCAGCTATCGCAGTTGGCATGCTTATGTTAATCAAAGATCGATTCGGTTCAACAGCTGTGGTAGCTATGCCAATTGTCGTCGGGGTAGGTGCAGCCTTGATTGGCTTACTGCTCTTGCCATTTGTTAAACAAATTACAACTGGCATTGGAGTGGTTATCAATGAATTTACACACTTACAACCGCTATTGATGTCGATTTTAATTTGTTGTTCATTTGCCTTTATTATCATTTCTCCAATCTCAACCGTTGCCATTGGTTTAGCCATTCAATTAAATGGAATTTCAGCCGGAGCTTCAGCAATGGGCGTGGCAGCTACAGCCGTTGCTTTAGTTGTTCACTCTTGGAAAGTGAATAATTCAGGGGTGACTTTAGCTATTGCTTTGGGAGCTATGAAATTGATGATGCCAAACGTCTTTAAATATCCAATTATTTTAGTTCCGTGTTTGACAACAGCCGTTATATCCGCTATCCCGGTAGCTCTTTTCTCAGTCAGTGGAACAGCTCAATCAGCAGGTTTTGGTCTCGTAGGTTTGGTGGGACCATTAGCCTCTATTGATGCAGGATTAAATATAGCTTTAGCAGTTGTTGTATGGCTCATTGTTCCAATCCTTGCAGCTCTTGCAAGTAAAATTGTTTTTGAAAAAATCTTGAAACTATATGACTCTTCTGTTGTATTTAAATTCCAAGACTAATAAAAAATCTGTCGAAGATTCGACAGATTTTTTATTAGTCTGCTATTCAAAGCATTTATTTCCCCAAGTCAATCCGCTTATTTAGCTTGTCCATTAAAATTCCACCAATAATGAGTGAAACAAACTCTCCAATTGCCGTTGTAAACCATGTAAAAAGAAACGGGGCTTTCGCAACAAAATATAACTCTGCGGCAATTGTAATCATTGAAAATGAAAAGAAAATCGCAAAATAAAAGAAAGCTTTATTGATCAATCCGTTAAACAAATATTCGTTCATGTATTTTCTAAAGAAATACACACCCAAGCTCAAAAAGACCAAGGTTGATCCGCCACCAACAAAGACATCAATGATTCCAAAACTAAACAAATTAGCAATCATACAGCCCAGTGTGACCCCAATGATGTACTTGGGTTTATAAAAAGCCATAAAGTTCATCATCTCAGAAATCCGAAATTGGTAGGCACCATAGCTAATAGCATTCAGGGGCGGTGTCATTGTTAGAGCGACATAAATCGCAGCAACGAGAGCAATCTGAGCCATATCGCGAATAGTAAATTTTTCCATGTTTTCTCCTTTGGCGGCTATAACCGCGTATAATATGCTTGGCGAAAGGAAACTAAGCGCCAAGGGCTGCATTGAGAACATTAATACAGCTTTTCAAGTATAGCACAATTTTAGAAATTATGATAGACTGAACGTATGAAAAAATGTATAAAATCTTTCTTTGACAATGAAATTTTATCTTACCTGTTTTTTGGATTGGCTACCACGATTGTTGCTATCATCACACGCATACTCTATTATGCATTGAGTAACAACGAACTATTGGCGACCGCCTTAGGAAATATCGCTGGTATCCTCTTTGCTTTTGTAACAAACGATACGATTGTTTTTAAACAAGAAAGAAAGGGTTGGTTCTCTCGTTTTATCAAGTTTGTTGTTGCGCGACTCTCTACCTTTTTATTGGATATGGGACTCACACTCGTTTTCGTTACTACTTTTCCTGCTATTATTGGTCAATTTGTCCACAATGACATTAAAACGGTCAACACTATTGAAACTTTGCTTGCTCAAATTATTATTATTGTGCTCAATTATGTTTTCAGTAAAATCTTTGTATTTAAAAATAAATCAAAGAAATAAAAAACAAACCTACTCAAAATGGTGGCTTGTTTTTAATCCCAAAGAGCTTTGAAGCTCTTTTTTATTCTTAAATTTCTACACTTGGATGCTCCATTGTCAAGTGAGTGATTTCTCCTTTTACACCAAAATAATCTTCTACCAAATATTGCAATTCTTGCATAGCAGCTTGTGCACGTTTTGCTTGTTCTTCATTGACAGCTTCAATAACTAGCACTGCATCTCTGGTTTCTTCTGTCAGCATAGTTCGCTTAGCTTCGCGCCAGTTGAGACAACGACAAACCGCTCCTTCATCATCATGGTAGATGATTTCTTCTGGAAGAGCTGGTGCATCCGTCTCCGCTCCAAGCGGAAAGAAAGATTCTCCACCTTGCGCTTTAGCTAAATGTAGTCCTCCCTCAATTTTGTCAATATCTTCACCACCACAAGGCACAGCATAAGAAAGTGAAACACTATTATAAATATCCACCAATGGATTGATTGGATTGAACTCACGACCTTGACTCACTCTTTTTAAAAGTGCTTCAATGGAAGAACGGGCTCCTTTTTTAGTTTTAAATTTGGTAAAAGCCTGCCGCCATTCCTGAATAACCTCATTTTGCGTAAATGGTTCATCAGAAATAAAATCTTCTGCTCGTTTGCTTCCCTTGTCTAACAAGGATTTAAAATAAAGGTCCTTACTTTCATCAACACTATTATCCAATCCTTTAGCTACCATAATACTAATTTGTGCTTGAGGAAATAACTCCCAAAATTCATTTTCAACTGTAACTTTCATCATCTACCTCTTTCATAATTTCTTTTTTGTCCTTTTTTTACTGAATCCCAATCACCTGTGATATTTTCGCGAACTCGAATCAACATTTCCTCCAACTGCTTTGCTTCTGCTATCGAAAAACCCTGCAATGAAGTTTGCTCAGAATATTGATTTTCAGCTAAAATAAATGGATAGAGAGCCGCGCCTTTTTCTGTAACAAACCATTCTTTGTTTTTTCGATTATCAGGTGCTGACTTCTGTTCTAAAAATCCTTTTTTCTCCAATTTCTTCACAGAACGGGCAACCGTTGAACGATCTACTTTTAAAAGTTCAGACAACTCTTCCTGAATAATCCCTGGATTTTCAGCAATTCGGACTAAATACAAATACTGTCCACGTGCCAAATCAATATCACGAAATTCAATATTCGCAATCGAATCCAGCGCTCGAGCAATAATTCCAATTTCCCGCAAAATAGTCATATTCCCTCCTTCGCCAATTATTATAAACTATTTTTATTGCAAATGCAATAAAATAATATTAAAAAAAGAAGTTTTATCTTCTTTTTTCATTTTTTTGTTTTTTGAATGAGTCGCGTGGTCAATTGTTTATGCCTTGTTTCAAATGAACTTTCGTGAGAACGTTGATAACTTGCATTTAGAATCGCGCCAATAATAAGTATTTGAGCAATGAGAGTAAACCAAATCATCACGACCACAACAAAAATGGAACTGAAAAATCGAACATCCATTAAGTGATTTACATAAGTGTCCAAATAAACGGAAAACAAATTTAGCAATACACCAATTGTAAGAACTACAAAAACCGTTCCTGGTAGTACATAGCGAATTTTCTTGATTTTGACATTAGGTAAAAAGTAATACAACATCAATAAAGAAAGAAAAAGTAAAGTGTAAATGGTTGGCTGCGTCATCTTTTGTAGACTAGTATAAAGCTGGTTATCAAATCCCCAAAAACTATGGAGCAGACGAAGAGACATTCGCCCAAACATTGTCAGCAAAAGAGAAAGAGCAAAGAGCAACTGTAATCCTAAACTCATCACTATACTAAACAATCTGTGCGAAATGAGTCCTCTATCTTTAGCGACACCATAAGCTTTATTAAAAGCTTTTTGCAAGAAAGACATTGATTGTGAAAAAGCCCATAAAGCCGAAAGAATGGAGAAGCTCAACAAGCCAGAAGATGGTTGGGTTAATACATTACGAATGACCTTTGCAATCACTTCATAAAGTGACTCTGGCAGAACATCTTCTATCGCTTCTAAAAATTCTGCTATTGGAATTTGAAAATAAGGCAATATATTCACAACAATTAACAGCAATGGAAAAATTGAAATCAACAAATAATAAGCCACTGCAATGCTGGTCAAATCAATCTCAGATGCCTGATAAAATTTAAAAAAAGCTTGTAAAAATGGATTATGTCCGATCCTAGAAACCAACTTCTTCATCTCATCCCCTATAGAAGAAGGAGCAAAAAGCCCCCTCATTCTACTTCTAGTTTTAATACGTTCCTTCTTCCCCTTGACTGGTCAAGATAACAGGACCATCTTTGGTAATCACAAATTGATGTTCGTATTGACAAGAAAGTCCACCGTCCAGCGTTTTATGAGCCCACCCCGTCTCAAAATCTGTGTCAATCTCCCAAGTGCCTGTTGAAATCATCGGCTCAATTGTCAAGACCATTCCTTCACGAAGACGTAAACCACGTCCAGCACGTCCGTAATGAGGCACCATTGGCTCTTCGTGCATAGTTGGTCCAACACCATGTCCTACTAAGTCACGAACAACACCATAACCATGACTTTCCGCATATTCTTGAATCGCTGCACCAATGTCACCAATCCGATTGCCAACTTGAGCAGCTTCAATTCCACGATAAAGGCATTCTTTTGTAACCTCCATCAATTGTTGTACTTCTTCACTCACTTGACCAACTGCATAAGCCCAGCAAGAATCCGCCACACCTCCACGGAAATTTTCCGTATAGTGTTTCATTTGTTCCACATTATTGAAATCAAGTTTAGAAACATCTAACTCAGCTTTATCAACCAAGCCAACAACCATATCTACTTTGATTAAGTCACCTTCAACTAATTTTTTGTGACGTGGAAAAGCATGTGCCACTTCATCATTCAATGAGCAGCAAGTGGCATAAGGGTAGTCCATGATGCTCCCTTCCACACCAATCTGAAGCGGAAGAGCATTATCCTCCTTACAACGTCTGCGGACATATTCTTCAATTTCCCACATGTCAATGCCCGGCTTAATCAAATCCCTTAAACCAATATGAATACTGGCGAGAAATGCGCCGCTTTTTTCCATTAAATCAATTTCACGTTGTGATTTTAAAGTTATCATTCTTTCTCCTTAATATCTGAGGTATTAGTTTATCTTTACTGTAATGGTCGCTTTTGCAACCAATTGAAGTTTTAAATAAATATCGTAATCCAAAATAGCAGAGTGCCTTGTTTGTCGGACAATTCTTGGTCGAAGTGTCAAACTTTCATCAATCTGAACAGCTTGCAAGAAATAAATTGTCATTTGCTCAATGACAATATTTTTCTTGCCAGATGTCACATACTGATGCGTTGCTGTCGTTAAAATTTCTGTCAAAATACCATTAGATAAGACACCGTTATTTTCTAACATAAAAGGCTCTACAACAAAAGTAAATTCATCATTAATGTGACGCAGTTTTTGAGAGACTTGATCGCTGAAAGTGGGCAGGCTGGAGACTTGGTCGCGACTCATTTTTTCCATGACATCACGACGCGTGATGACTCCAAGCAGAGTTTGATCGTTGCGAATAACTGGCACCATTTCAAAATCTTCTGTAATCATACGCTGACTAACATTGGCAATACTAGTATTTAAAGTGACGGCATAGATATTTTTCGTCATAACTTTATCCAAAATAGTGTGAGGTGATTTATCGCTAGCATCACGCATTGTTACCACCCCAACTACCATATTGTGCTGATTAACGACAGGAAAACGACTGTTTCGATTTTTCCGAACCAAATCCATAAAATCACGAACGGTATCAGTATCTTTCAAGAATCCATATTCATGACTCCCCCGATACACTTGCTCCACTGTTAAAATATCTGTTTTAATCTGCATATTAGACAATGCACGATTGATGATTGTCGCAACTGTAAAGGTATCATGTTGTGATCTTAGAACAGGAATGCTTAAGCGATTCGCTAATTTTAAAACATCGCGGCTTACTTCCAAACCACCTGTCACTAACACAGCATTTTCATGCTTCAAGGCTAATAACTGAATACGGGTGCGGTCTCCAATAATCAAGAGACCTCCTTCCGTTAAGTAGCGTAAGAGATTCTTTTCGGTCATTGCTCCGATTGAGAATTTACTGAATTCCTTTTCAAGTCCATCCTGACCAGCCAAGACTTCAGAACCTGTAATTTCTGCAATTTCCTTATATGTTAAATGTTCTAGCTCCACCCTAGGAGATTTTACACGAATCGTGCCACTACGAGGACGCGTTTCAACCAATCCACGGTTTTCTGCTTCTTTAATTGCACGGTAAGCAGTTCCCTCACTTACTCCTAAAAAATTAGAGATACTGCGTACACTGACACGCTTTCCTACTGGTAATTCTTCTAAATAAGTGATAATTTCTTGATGCTTACTCATGAAAGTCTCCTTTTTCATAGCAAAACTCTAAATAATCCTGCATTTTACGTGTATAACGATCGCTTCCCCTAAATTGACGACCAAACCGAAAACCAGACTTTTGAGCAACTCGTTGACTAGCTTTATTTTCCAGATGAGTGACAATTCGTAACTTCTTAAACCCAAATTGTGTAAAAGAAAGATAAATAATATTTTTGACACATTCAGTCATCAAACCGCGTCCCCAATAAGCTTGGTGAAGAAAATAACCTAATTCTGCTTCGCCTCTGATTTCATCCATTTTTTCAAATTTAACAGAACCAATCATTTGCCCAGAATCTTTATCACAGATCGCCCAAATTCCAAGAGGATATTTCATGAAATAATTAGCCAATACATGTTGGCTTTCTTGCAAATTAGCCTGTGCAGGAAAAATGAAATGTAGATTTTCAGGATTGGAGGCAATTTTATAAAAATCTTCACTATCCATAAAGGAAAAGGGACGCAATACCAAATGTTCTGTTTCTATAAAGGCAAATTCTGCCAATTTTGTCCACAAATTCATACCTTACCTCGAAGATAAAGCTCAGCTGGCGTACCAACTGAGCTATCCCACTTCATCATGCCAACACTATTCAAAGTTATTCTTCAACCAGCTGAATATCTGCTCCTAAATTAGTCAACTTTTCAATAATATTTGAATAGCCACGCAAAATAAATTCTACATTTGTAATCTCAGTTTTTCCGTGAGCTAGCAATCCTGCGATTACAAGAGCTGCTCCTGCTCGCAAATCAGTTGCTTTGACGACTGCCCCTTGCAATTGATTAGGTCCTTCATAAGCAATATGATTGGCACTTGTTGAAATCTTACCGGTCATTTTTGCTAATTCAGCGACATGATTTACTCGCTTTTCATAAATCGTATCAATAATCAAACCACGTCCCTTAGCCGTTAATAAAAGCGGCGTAATGGGCTGTTGCAAGTCTGTAGCAAAGCCTGGATAAGGAGCAGTCTTAATGTTGATTGCTTTCAAATTATGCTGCTTTTCGACATACACGCTATCTTCAGAAACGGTCATGCGGACTCCCATTTCTTCTAATTTCGCAATAAAGCTCTCTAAGTGTTCATAAAGGACATTATTGATTTGCACTCCTTCACCAATTGCCGCTGCCATTGAGATATAAGTTCCTGCTTCAATTCGATCCGGAATAACTTGGTGACGAGTTCCATGGAGCTTATCAACACCTTCAATGATAATAATGTCAGTACCGGCCCCTCGGATGTGGGCTCCCATATTATTTAAAAGTGTCGCTACATCAATGATTTCAGGCTCACGAGCCGCATTTTCAATAACAGTACGCCCTTTTGCCTTTACCGCTGCAAGCATGGTATTAATAGTCGCTCCGACACTTACTGTATCCATGTAAATACTAGCTCCATGAAGCCGCTCGCCACCTGTCGAAAGGTTCATGGAATTTCCCTCATAGGTCATAGTAGCCCCCATAGCTTCAAAAGCTTTGATATGCAAATCAATCGGTCGAGGCCCCAAATCACAGCCACCAGGCAAGCCAACTGTTGCTTCGCCATAGCGTCCAAGCAAACTACCATAAAAGTAATAAGAAGCACGCAAGCTATTGATTTTACCATAAGGCATAGGCATATTTTTTATCCCACGAGGATCAATTTTCAGTGTATCGTCTTGACGCTCAACGCTTGCTCCCATAGCTTCCATGATGTCAATCAAACTCACAACATCGGAAATATCTGGCACACAATCCAATGTTACAATTTCATCAGATAAAATTATCGCTGGAATTAAAGCAACCACGCTATTTTTAGCACCGCTAATGGTCACCTCTCCCTTTAAGGGGCGACCACCATTAATTACAATTTTTTTCATTTTTAGCTCTTTCAAGGAATTTATAATCAAATATACTGCACTTTATTATAACACAGTTTCTGTGAAAATCCTATCCTTTTAAAGAAATCTCTTTTAACTTGTCATTCTTGTTATATAACGATTACAAAACTCTTTTATTTTGGTGGCATTCTAAAAAGAGCGGGACAAAAATCAATTTTGTCCCGCTCCACAAAATGATAACTAGATCCGACAATCTAGGGAACTGCTGGAGTTTGCAGATAACACTAATATAATCGGCACAAATAAATACGTTTTAAGTCAGATTGCAACTGCGGCTGATTGTAAAATGCCACATAAAAAATTTATAAACAAGAGACTTGTATCCTAACTTCTTCTTTATTTTGCAACAACTGCTTTTAAAGCATCTACTTTATCAAGTTTTTCCCACGGCAAGTCAATATCCGTACGTCCCATGTGCCCATAGGCAGCAGTCTGACGGTAAATTGGGCGTTTCAAATCAAGCATTTGAATAATACCAGCTGGACGAAGGTCAAAGATTTGTCGAACCGCTTCTTGAAGATTGCTTTCTGAAACTACACCTGTACCAAAAGTATCAATGCGGACTGATACTGGATGTGCAACCCCAATAGCATAGGCTAGCTGGACTTCAGCTTTCTTGGCCAAGCCAGCAGCGACAATATTTTTGGCAATGTAACGAGCAGCATAGGAAGCGGAACGATCGACCTTTGTAGCGTCTTTACCAGAGAAAGCTCCTCCTCCGTGGCGTGCATACCCGCCATAAGTATCAACGATAATCTTACGTCCAGTTAAACCGGAATCTCCTTGAGGACCACCAATAACAAAGCGACCAGTTGGATTGATGAAAAACTTGCTTTCTTCATCTAAATATTCTGCTGGAACAACTTCTTTAATGACCTTTTCAATTACATCTTGATGAATCTGCTCATTGCTTACTTCTGGGTCATGTTGAGTGGAAATAACTACAGTATCAACACGGACTGCTTGGTCGTTTTCATCGTATTCAACCGTTACCTGAGATTTTGCATCCGGACGAAGATAGGAAATTTCTCCAGATTTGCGAAGCTCTGCTAAACGACGGACTAATTTATGACTTAAAGAAATAGGCAGTGGCATTAGTTCAGGCGTTTCATCTACGGCAAAGCCAAACATAAGGCCTTGATCTCCAGCGCCAATCAAATCAAGTGGATCTTGATCAACATTCCCACGAATTTCTAAGGCCTCATTCACCCCTTGAGCAATGTCTGACGACTGCTCAACAAGCGACGGATGCACTCCCACCGTCTCTGCGGAAAAACCATATTCAGCATTTGTGTAGCCAATCTCTGCAATCGTATCACGAACTATGCGGTTAATATCCACATAAGCATTTGTAGAGATTTCTCCAAAAACATGGACGGAACCTGTATAGACAGCTGTCTCAGCAGCTACATGAGCTTCTGGATCCTGCTCCAAAATAGCATCTAAAATAGCATCTGAAATTTGGTCTGCAATCTTATCTGGATGTCCTTCAGATACAGATTCAGACGTGAAAAGTTTACGCTCTGACATATTCATGTCCCCCTTTTAATGAAATATTGTCCCTAGAAATTCTATTATTGCTAGGAAGTTACTTGAAAATCTGTAAACAGACTTACGTTAAAAAGTTACAAAGCACTAGTCTCTACGGTCAATATTTAACCTTTGACTACCTTTTCGGGACTCTTTTAACTTCTCTATTGTATCATTTTTTATTAAAATAAACAGACAATTTGATAAAAATTAGAAGAAATTAAGAATATAAAAAGGTTGAAATATATTTCCAACCTTATGTCCTTATCACGATTTACCTTCATACACGATTTGTCCATCACAGATAGTATAGCGAACAACACCTTTCAATTTTTCGCCAATAAATGGTGAATTAATTGATTTTGAGGCGAAATCTTCTGTTATCATGCGTTCGGCATTTGCATCAAAAATCGTGAGATCGGCTGGACCGTTCTCAGCAAGATAGCCCGCGTCAAAACCATAAAGCTGTGCGGGGTTAATCGTCATTTTTTCCAGCAACTGCATGAGGGTCAAATGACCTGCGTCTACCAAATACGTCAAGCCAAGTGAAAGCGATGTCTCTAAACCTGTCATACCAGACGGTGCTTGGGTGATATCTTTTACATTTTTTTCATCGACATGGTGAGGTGCATGGTCTGTCGCAATAACCGAAATCACTCCTGATTTAAGCCCTTCAATGACAGCTAAACGATCTGATTCCAAACGAAGGGGGGGATTCATCTTAGCATTGCTACCTCTGAGCAACAATAGCTCTTCTGTTTTAGAAAAATGCTGGGGTGCTGCTTCTGCTGTCACATGAGTGCCCAATCGCTGAGCAAATTCCACGACTTTCACGCTTTCTGCTTTTGATAAATGCTGAATATGAATATGAGTATTGGTTGCATGAGCAATCATGACATCACGCGCAATCATACTATATTCAGCAACACCTGTCGCACCGCAGAATCCAAAATGTTCTTTAGCGATATGCTCATTGAATCCCAAAATACCATTTAGTTCTGGATCCTCTTCATGAAGACAAATAAATGCACCATGTTTGTCAGCTTCTTCTAAAGCTTCGCGTACCATTTTCGTACTTTTTAATGGAATTCCGTCATCTGAAAAACCAATAGCTCCCGCTGCTAAAAGCCCTTTAAAATCTGTCAAATGTTGTCCATCAAAATTCTTTGTAATAGTTGCAACAGCTTTAATATGAATTTTTTCACGATCGGCAGATGCTAATACTTCCTTTAGTGTCTCTACTGTTGAAATCGTTGGAGTGGTATTTGCCATCATGACAACCGTTGTAAATCCGCCTGCTGTCGCTGCCAAAGCACCTGTGTGGATGTCTTCCTTATGTGTCTGACCAGGCTCACGAAAATGAACATGGATATCAATCAATCCTGGTGCTACCACCAATCCAGTCGCATCAATTACCTGAGCATTTTCTACTTTCAAATCTTGACCAATTTGAAGAATTCTTTTATCCTTCATCAAGATATCACAAATCTGATTTAAACCAGATTTAGGATCCATAAGTCGACCATTTTTAATTAACAACATAAATTTTCTCCTTAATCTTCATAAAAATCAACATGGCTCTCCACTAACGTTTCTCCTTTGTAAGAAAATTTGGCCGAGAAAAACGGTTTATTTTCTAAAAGCCACGATACAAAGGTGTGATCTCCCTCCCAAGTTGGTCTAGATAGAACTTGTTCATAAGGTACCCATTCTAAAGTACCTTCATCGCAGTCAATCAGCTCACCTGTAAATTCTGTCACTTTAAATACATAAGTGTACCAGTCATGGCGAGGCGTGAAATCCGGAAAAGTGATAATACCTTTTAGTACTGGCTTATTTACTTGTAATCCCGTCTCTTCAAAGATTTCTCGCACCGCACACTCCTGCGGTGTTTCACCTTTCTCTAATTTACCACCAACACCAATCCACTTGCCAGCATGAATATCATTAGGCTTTTTATTGCGATGAAGTAGTAAAATTTCTTTTCCATTGTCAATGTAACAAATCGTTGCTAATTTAACCATTTCTCCTCCTAAACTAACCAGTCAACGGGTTCTAATCCTTGATTTTTTAAAAATTCATTTGTCTTAGAAAAAGGTCTACTTCCAAAAAAACCTCGATGAGCCGATAAAGGACTCGGATGAGGAGATTCCAAAATGAGATGTTTTGGATTGGTAATCAATGCTTTTTTCTTGCGTGCATAAGAACCCCAGAGAATAAAAACAACAGGTGTATCTTTTTCATTGACAACCTTAATAACGGCATCCGTAAACGGTTCCCAAATTTGACCAGCATGCCCATTTGCTTGACCAGCAGGAACAGTCAAACTCGCATTTAGCAACAGTACTCCTTGACGCGCCCAAGATGTCAAATCATGAGATTCTTTCATTCCAATGTCATCTGCCAACTCTTTCAAAATATTTTGAAGAGAAGGTGGCGCTGGAATATCATCTGGTACTGAGAAACTCAACCCCTGTGCTTGACGCGGACCATGATAAGGATCCTGCCCTAAAATTACCACCTTTACATCTACTAAATCAGTCGTTTGTATCGCATTAAATACTTTTTCACGCGGTGGATAGATTGTGCCTGATGAATAAACCTGATTTAAAAAATAATTAATTTTACCAAAATAACCATCAGGCAATTGTTGCTTAATCAAACTATGCCAAGCTGAGTGTTCCATTGTTTTCTCCTCTTCTATACTCAATTACTTTTCTTCCTCAGGATAGGTCATTCCCCATTCTTTTCGTAAATCTGTCATGATTTTCATGACATCACGACTATAATGCAAGTACATCTCATCTTTGTCACCAGCTACTGCTTCTTCCATATCAAGAATTTCATACATTAAAGCATCACTCGTCTTTCCAGCTTCAATGATTTCTTGATGCCCGTCTTCCGTATAGGTAATAACCGCCTTTTGTCCTCGAGGATATTCATATATTTCAATATAGCCTTTATCATAAGCAATTGTTCCTCGCTTGGGCTGTTTAGCGTGGAGACTCAAGGTCAAAGTTGCCATTTCTCCTTCAGCATTCGTCAGAAGAATCCCCGCCTGCTCATCAACGCCCGTTGGTGCAAATTTCACTTGTGAAAGAATTTGATTGGGTCGAGATGTCATAAACCAGCGAACAAATGATAAGGCATATACACCAATATCCAAAAGGGCTCCGCCTGCAAGCTGACGATTAAAGAAACGATTTGTCATATCATATTCTTTATAACTGCCAAAGTTCATTTGAATCACTTTTAAGTCGCCTAATCGCCCGCTAGAAATTACTTTATTTAATTGACGATAAATCGGCATATGATAAATGGTCATAGCTTCAGCTAAAACAACATGATGCTGTTCCGCTAGGAAGATAGCTTCTTCTAATTCTTCAGAATTAAGTGTAATAGACTTCTCGCATAGAACATGTTTTCCATTTTTTAGTGCTTTTCGTAAAAAATCAATATGCGTATTGTGTGGCGTGGAAATGTAAATAATATCCACATTTTCGTCACTAAATACGTCATCTATCTGGTCGTAGACTTTTTCAATACCGTATTTTTGTGCAAACTCCAAGCCTTTTTGATATGTTCGATTAGCAACCGAATAAAGCTTCCCTCCCAATTTCTCCAAAGCTTGTGCCAATTCATTAGCAATCACACCTGTACCTAAAGTTGCCCAATTGTAACGTACTTTGTTTTCCATAGTCTTTCTCCTAGCTACATGATTATTCTTATCATACCAAATTTTCCTTCATTTAGCTGACTTTTTATGTAGAGACATTACCTGTGTCAAAATCTTCTAAAATCAAACTGTAAGGATACACATACTTTTCTATATAAACAATCGCATAAAATCAGAGCATTTCTTTATGTTATAATAAATTGAGAAGGGTGCAACTTTATGTGGTCTTGGTTTATTTTATTTTTACTCTTGTTTATTGCCTTATTTTACTTTTCAAATATGATGATAAAAATCATCATCGGAATCATATTATTTATTTTTGCTATTGCAATAATTTGCCTCATAATTGATTTTCATAACGATCCTAATAAAAACTAGTTGCTATCTTTATTTAATATTGTAAACTTAAAAAGCCCATTGAATGGGCTTTTCTTTATATGTAATTATTTAACTGTAAAATGTCGTCTATTGTCCGAGTTCATCTTTTTTAAATTGTTCATTTTCCGTGATAGCCGAGGCTAAAGTTTCCTCTTCCGATTGAATAGTTTGATCAGTTATTTCTGTCACTTTCATTTCTTGTTGAACTGGTGTTACTTCTGTTTTCATCGCTTGAGATTGTGCTGATTCTTGCGGTTGAGTAAATTGTTGCGTTTGAACAGGTTGTTGAGATTGTATTTGTTGTGTCGTAAATTGTCCTTAATCAACAGTAGATGTTTGCGCTTCTTTAGTCGGCATACAAAGTAAGATAATCAAAGCGATAGAACATGGTAGCATAGCTAAAACAGCTAAGATATTTAAAAGTGAAACCCACATCAAAAGTACAGGAGCTACATATAAAAAGATGAATGCCCAATGATAGCCAGCATCGCGCAAGCGACGCACAATAATTGCTAAATTTGGAACTAAAGTTGCTATCCAGAAAATACTCAATAAAATAATGATAATAAATGTAGAACCTAAGCTAGCTATAAAAACACTTGGATCAAATTCACCAAGTTCTTCCCGATAGTAAACTGCTTGTTGCACAATGTTGAAAATTGCAGTTAAAATCGACCCAAAAGCTATCATACCAAATGGCAGTGTAATCAACACATTGCACAAAACAGACCACCAATACTCAGGTCTTGTTGATTTTCCTTCAAAATCAGCATAATGAGTCCAAAACTTTTTATAAACTGTAAACATAATAAATCTCCTAAGTTTTTATTTTTAAATATCATACTCTTCCTACTAAATCAACGGAATTTCAATTTTAGAACTCTGACTATTGAACAGTTTCTAATTGCCATTTTGTCCATCCTGAAAACTTGATCGCCCCTCGTTCATCTGTTCGATAAATCTTCGCATTTAAGCGATTCAATCGCTCTATCATTTCTTGATTCGGAGATTTGGATTGGTTATTTTTCCCAACAGAAATGAGTGCAACTGCCGGTTCTATTTGCTGTAAAAATTTTGAATGTGATGAATTTTTGGCTCCATGTTGCCCAACCTTCAAGACATCTGTTTTTAGCTTTGGATAAAGTTGCATTAGCTTTACTTCATCCTCTTCTGTTAAATTGCTCATAAATAAAAACCTTGTACGAAAAAATTGACCATATAAAACTAGCGATTGATCATTCTTATTCGTACCAGAAAGAACTTGCAAATGATGATCAAAAATAGGAAGTTTGTCTCCTTGTTTTACGACATGAACAAATGCCCTTGTCTCCTTTAATTTATTTAAAAAGTCTGCATCATTCAAACTACTTCTGGAAATAAAAATTTTCTTTACCGCAAACTTTTTAACCACTTTTAATACATCTCCCGCATAATCTGCATTAGGATTTGTTAAGATTAGAGTATCAATCGTATCTATACCACGACTTTTTAGGTAAGGAATCAAAGTTTTCTCCGCATTTGATTTAGTTGTTCGTTTTTGCCAAGATTCTTTTGTTCTAATTTCTTCACGTCCTCCAACGTCAATCAATACATTTCTACCTTTCCAGTCTCTCAAAAAAAGACTATCTCCCCGTCCAACATCAACCATTGTGATCTCATTTTGCAAAGGAAATTTAGTTATAAAAAATAGTATAGCAAGACACAAGCTGAGCAATATCACCCATTTTTTATTTTTTCTAACATCATACAAAATAGCCAGTACAAGCAGCATAACAACTAATAAAAGCGAGCTAGGTTGCCCAAAAACGATTGGTCTGCCAAAGACATTTGCTATCCAACGAATACTATTTTCTAAGCCTTCAAAAAGAAAATTTACTTGAATGAGCTTTATGAAAGGTGAAATGAGAAAAATCAGTGTTAAACCCGGTAGCATCACTATATCGAAAATTAGTGAAAAAACAAATGTCAATAAAATAGACCAAGGTTGAAATTCTCCAAAATAAAAGATTAGAATCGGTAAAACACCAAGTGAAATGATACTACTCTCTACCACAACTTTTCTCCAAGAAGTCAGACTTTCAAAATCTATAACACTAATAACAAAAGCATAGGCACAGGAGAGAACTCCTCCTGCCGTTAAAAGAAAAGATGGCATAAGCAAGGACAACACCATTATTGTTAAAGCAAAATTATCTAATTTAGTGATACCATGTTGCGACAATAATTTCTGAATTAAGCTCCGTACAACGGATACTGAAAATCCAGTCATTCCTGCATAAAAGAAAGAAAACGGATATTGGCATTTATGAACCATTTCCTTCGTAAGTCCCAGCTTCAAAAGCAACTTACGAAATCCTTCCATAAAAAAGCCAACTTGCATGCCAGATAACGCAAATAAATGAATAATTCCCAAGCTAGAATAAAGATCACTCATTTCATCAAAATCTGTCTCTAATGCGCCAAATAAGAGCCCTGTCATGTAATGATTCATCGGATTTGGAAAATTTCTCTTAATGAAAACCAATGCCTTTCTTCGCCAGTTAGACAACCACTCAAACGGTTGGAAGCTAACCCTATCTTGACTAGACAAAATTTGATCCACCTTTAAAATCCGATAAATCCCTTGCGTTTTTAGATAGGCTTGATAATCAAAACCAGAAAAATTGCGTTGCTTTTCAGGAGATTCAAATTCCCCCTCAACAGTTAATGTGACAAGACTGGATAGATTTTGAAAAGCCAACTGTTCTTCTTTTGATTTCAATTTGTAGTAAATTTGATAAGTCTGCCCATTTGCTTTGCCGCGAAAAGAAAGCGAATCTCCATTTACCTTAATCGTGTCAGGTAGAACTGCTACTTGTCTTACAGAAGAAGGTTCTGCTTTTGTTTGCCACTCTGCCATTTCTCTACGAACAAAGAAAAAAGCAGCAAAACAAGCGAGAAACATTAAAGTTGTGAAACATTTTTTCGGTGAATAAAGGACAAAAAGACGGATTATTAGAAAAATAAAACAAAACCAAGCCAACCAGCTACTTTGATAGATTGCAAAATATAGCCAGACAAGTAAGAAAGCAATGTAAATTGGTTTAATCGGAAATATCTTAATCCACTGTGACATATTCTTTCAATTTCTCTAATGTTTTAGCACCAACTCCTGATATATTTTTAAGATCATCAACAGAATTAAATTTTCCATTTGCCTCACGATAATCTAAAATATCTTGGGCGCGCTTTTGTCCAATACCAGAAATAGACTGTAAATCAGACAAATTAGCCTTATTTAGATTGACCTTATTCCCTTTTTGTGCCGCAGTTCCATCGGTATCTGTCGTTAAAGTTTGTCCATTATTACTTGCAGCATTTGTTACATTTTCACCCATAGTTGCCACATAAATCACAGCCTCATCTGTTAGTTTTTGAGCCAAATTGATAGATTTGCTGCCAGCGTCTGTCGTTAGTCCACCCGCTTTTTGGATAGCATCATTTATTCGGCTTGTTTTTTTTAATTGATAAATACCTGGATTTTTAACAGCACCTTTAACATCTACAGTTAAAAATTCCAATTCTTCACTCGCTAAATTCTTTTGAGATTCTGTTTCTTCTTTCTGTTGTTTTTTCTTCGTTTCAGTTGAAGTTTCTTTCCGTTCTAGTTTTGCATTTGTGGCCTCTTGTGCAATATCTCCCACATTAGATTGTCTAGCAGATTTACTAGTCATCAGAAAAAATCCTGCTATGATCAAACCAATCAGGCTTAAACCAACTAAAATTTTATACTCTTTTATTTTTGTGATGATTACCTCTAACATTTTTCCTCCTAAACTGAATGAAAATTTACTTTATCTGTTTATTCGTAAAATAAATAAAAAAGCTGAAAAAATTTTTCAGCTTTTGCGATATTAGAAAAAGAATTTTGATAAGGATTAACCAATGAAACACTTCACCCTATTAAAAAATGAGAGTAATATAATGGGTATTATCGTATATTATAAGTCTTCATAGTCCGAGCAATATCTCTATTTTGCTCACGACGTTTAATAGATTCGCGCTTATCATAGTCATGTTTCCCTTTAGCCAATCCTAAAAGCAACTTAGCATAACCATCTTTAAGATAAACTTTGAGAGGAACTAAAGTCATCCCAGTTCCTTTGGTTTCCTGCTCTAATTTTTTAATTTGCTTTTTATGCAACAGCAATTTTCTCCTACGTTCAGGATCTTGATTCCAAATATTTCCTTCTTCATAAGGAGCTATATGGACATTACTGAGCCAGACTTCTCCATTTTTGATTTGAGCAAAGCCGTCTTTTAGGTTAATTCGTGCAGCGCGTACGCTTTTAATTTCAGTTCCAGTTAAAACCATGCCCGCTTCAATCGTATCAACAATAGTATAGTCGTGACGTGCTTTCTTATTTTGAGCGACGACCTTTCCCTCTCCTTTTGCCATTCTTACTTCCTTTCTTAGTCATTTCTTTATAAAATGGTTTCTTCCCTTTGCTTTTCTTTGATTTCTTATCCCTAGAAATGATTCCTTTTGAAGATTTGCTCTTTCGC
This sequence comes from Streptococcus sp. AS20, assembly GCF_000524255.1. Classification (NCBI taxonomy): domain Bacteria; kingdom Bacillati; phylum Bacillota; class Bacilli; order Lactobacillales; family Streptococcaceae; genus Streptococcus; species Streptococcus sp. AS20. Next base: position 384,940 of record NZ_JANS01000005.1, read on the forward strand.
TCTCCGTCACCGCGATAAGACTGTTGACGTCCGTCTTGCTTGAACTTGGAGTGCTTTTTCTTTTCAATTACATCATATTCACTAGGTAGGTATTCAAAGTCAATCTCACCAGTCGCCTTATCCGATCGAACTAACTTAATGCGAATCTGTTGACCGACTCGAAAAACAACACTGGATTTTTCACCCTGCAAAGTTAGATTACGTTCATTATAGTGGAAAAACTCTGGCAAGTTAGCTACATGAATCAAACCTTCAACTGTGTTTGAAAGTTCGACAAATAGACCGAATTTGACTACACTCGACACAATACCATCAAATTCTTCTCCCACAAATTCTTCCATAAACTCAGCCTTTTTCATAGCTTCTACTTCTCGCTCTGCTTCAATAGCTCGCCGTTCCCTGCTGGAAGACTGACTAGCAATATCTGGAATGACTTGCTCAAAATGCTCTGCTATTTCCTTAGAACGCCCGTAATCACGCACCATGCGATGAACCAAAAGGTCTGGATAACGGCGGATTGGACTGGTGAAGTGAGTGTAAAACTCGGCTGCCAAACCATAATGACCGTAGTTATGCTCTGAGTAACGAGCCTGCTGCATGGAGCGCAAAAGCATCATAGATAGCACTTCTTCATAGGGCTGACCATGCACCGCTTTCATAATATCTTGAAGAGCAGATTGACTTATAGAATTAGCCGTTCCATATACTCGAACTCCAAAGGTAGAAGCAAAGTCAATAAACTTCTGTACTTTTTCAGCTTTAGGTTCTTCGTGAATCCGATAGATAAAGGGCAGCTTTAGTTTAGCAAAATGCTCTGCCACCGTTTCATTTGCGACCAACATAAAAGACTCAATCATACGCTCCGCAAGGCCACGCTGACGTAAAATAATATCTACTGGACGTCCAGTCTTATTGACCAAAATTTTAGCCTCTTTCGTATCAAAATTAAGGGCTCCTCGCTTGAAACGCATCGTTTCTAAGATAGCATGAAGCTCTGCCATTTGCTCTATACTTGGCACAATCGCTTTAAAAGCTGCTCGTTTTTTCTCGTCTCCCGCAATCATGTCATTCACATCGCTATAGGTCATACGAAAAGTAGTTTTAATGATTGTTTGTGTAATGGTATGCTTGACAACTCGACCTTTTTGATCAATCTCCATGATAGCTGATTGCGTCAGCCGATCTACATTAGGATTGAGTGAACAGATGCCATTTGACAGACGCTCAGGTAACATAGGTATTACACGGTCAGTCACATAAACTGATGTCGCTCGATTGAGCGCTTCCTTGTCCAATTCAGAACCTTCTTGAACATAGTAAGAAACATCTGCAATATGAACTCCCAGTTCAAAATGTCCATTTGATAGTTTCTTGATATGAACTGCATCGTCCAAATCTTTAGCATCCGCCCCATCAATAGTAAAGGTAATTTCATTACGCAGATCTAAACGACCTTCAAAATCCTTTTTAGATGGCATATCCGGAATTGCTGACGCTTCTTTCAAAACTCTCTCTGGAAACTCAGACACAATGTCCATGGACTCCAAAACTTCCAGAACATCAATACCCGGATCATCCTTGTGACCCACTACATCCAAAATAGTAGCCACAAAAAAGTCATGCTTTTTAGTCGGGTACTTATCAATCTCTACTTTTAAAATCTCTGTCCCATCCAAAACCAAAGCAGGCTTCTTGATATAAATAGGTTGAGATATTTTCTGATTTTTTGACCGAATATAACCAACATACTTAGGCTTTTCTTCATCCAAGATGAGCTGACCCACTGCTGTTTTTAAGCTGTGTTCCAAAATATCAATAACCTTCGCTTCAGCAGATGTTCCCTTGCTGCGATCTGCAACCTTAGTAATTGCAACTTCTACCGTATCACCATCAATCGCATAGTTGACATCATTGCGACCAATAAAAAGGTCATCCTCTTCTTCATTTAAGGTAACAAAGCCAAAGCCATTTTTATGGGCGTGAAAGGTCCCTTTCAAAGTAAGCAGCTGCTTTTCTTTACGAAGTTGGATTTTCCCAGCATTGCTAAAGGTCAATTGACGTTTTCGCTCCATTTCAGAAATCGTCTGAACTAAATTTCTAAAGTCTTTTGCTTTTTCTTTTCCTAATCTTTGTGCCAGCTCATCCATACTAGCTTCTTTCTTTTCTCTTAAATAGTTTAAAATTTCTTCTTTCATTCTTTCCTTTTTTCTTATATTCTCTAAACTTTAAGTTACTTTTTCCTCACCTAATACAGAAAAAATAGGCAAAGACAAAGTCAGAGCCCATTTTATTTACTAGATAAGATTGTCAGCATTAGTGCAATCAACAACCAAAAGAAAACCATCACTCCTGTCAAACGCTGCATAACTGCTTCAAAGCCTCTTGCTTTTGGTCGTTCAAACAAATCTCCTGCACTTGCGTCAAATACATTACTTGATTGATTTTTTGTAGGTTGCATAAAAATTGCGATTAAAATAAATACTGATAAAATTAATAAAATGGTTAATAATAAATTATACATATCAAACTCCTTAAAATCCTATCTATTTTACCATAAAATTTATTTTGATTCAAGATGTAGGGTCACTTTTCTTTCTTTAGGGCAATACTTTAATACTTCAATTTTTTCTGGATGCGTTTTCATATTTTTGCTCGTTAAATAATTCTGACTGCCGCAACTTGAACACTTTAAATTAATCTTTACTCGCACTGACTTCCTTCACTCCTAAATATTTTCTAAAACTAAACAATAAAAAGAAAAAGTTCAATAAAGCTAAACCTGCTGTACTATAGAAAACCCAATGATAGCCAAAATGAACAGAAATGGCTGACCCCATTAACGGCCCAATAACACCACCGATATAAAAGAAAGTTTGATTGTAACTGAAAATCCGTGAAATACCTTCTTTTGGTGTGATTTTATTGAGGAGAGAGCTAACTCCAGGCAGAAGAGCTCCAGTGCCCAATCCAAATAGAAAGCGATAAATTCCCAATTCAAGTGGCGTTTCGGCTCTAGCACAGAAAATATAAATAACAAAACTATACAAAAGAGCCAGTAAGAGCAAACGGTGATTTCCTATTTTATCTCCTAATTTTCCCAGCCAACCAGATGAAAATATGCTTGAAATGCCCATTGCTGAAACGATTGCACCAGATACCAATAACAAATTTTCTTTTTGCCCTAAAGAGCGGATATAAAGTGTCAAAATAGGGGAAATGGACTGTCCAATCATCTGAATCACCATGCTAGTAATAAACAAGCCAAAAAGCATTGATTTTTGAGGAATTTGTTGAAATAGTTGCTTGGTCGAAACTTCTTTTCCTTTAGAGACAGGATGAAAATCTTCTTTTATCCCAAAAATGGTCCACAAAGTAACGACAAACAAGAAAAATCCAACCAAAAGGAAAACATTTCTCATTCCCAAACTTTGAGCTATCATTCCTCCTAAGAGCGGTCCCATCAGAGTCCCCGCTACGACACCTGTTGACAATGTTCCCAAGGCATAACCAGAGTGTTTTTTAGGAGCTTGACTAGCAATCAAAGCCGTGCTATTCGGTACATAACCAGAAAACACCCCATTTAACAGTCTCAATACAATGAGCCAAAATACATTCGGTACAAAAGCCAAGCCTCCCATCGTAAAGGTCATTGCAAAAGCTGCCCGAATCATCATTGGTTTGCGACCGTACCTATCAGCTAAACTTCCCCAGACAGGCGACAAAAGTGCGGCTGTCAAAGCTGTACTCGAAACCGCCAAGCCTGAATAAAATTCAACCATAGAGCCTCTGGCGCCTAATTCTTCCACGTACAAAGACATAAAGGGAACAACTAGTGACAAGCTAGCACCTATAAAAAAGTTACCCAGCCAAGCAATCCATAAATTCCGTTTCCAATTCACTTGATTCTTAATAAAATCATCTTCTTTCTTTGTCTAAAAATGCCTGCACCTGCTTTAAAGTAGCCAAAAGCGCACCATTATTGTCAATCACAATCTCAGCTCTTTGTCTTTTTTCTTCCAAAGAAAGCTGAGCTGCTATGCGTCTTTGAGCCTCTTCTTGACTAAGATTATTTCGAGTCATCAAACGTTCTAATTGAGTATCTTTGCTCACATCTACTAGCCAGATTTGATCAAACCAATCTTCATACTCCTGCTCAAATAAGAGTGGGATATCCATAAAGAAAAGCTCTTCTGTTGCTGCCAATTGATTACGTTTTAAAGCTAATTCTTCTCGAATAATATCATTTTGCAAGCGACTGGACTTCTCTAGTAAATTGGGACGACTAAAGAGAAGAGCTCCTAGCTTTTTTCGATCCAATTGACCGTCTGCCAATAAAATTTCTGTTCCAAATTCTGACAACAGAACTTGATAAAGTCGACCTCCCGGTTTCTGCAATTCATGAACTACCTGATCCGCATCAATCACTTGATAACCTTGAGAGCGCAGGAAGTCTGTTACAACTGATTTTCCAGAGGCAATTCCGCCTGTAATTCCAATTATTTTTGCCATGTCCTACCTCATTTTTTGACAATGTGGACAAAGGTGAGTTCCGCGACCAGCTAGTTTGATTTTTTCAATTTCATGACCACATCTAGTGCAAGGTTGCCCTGTTTTTCCATAGACTTGCAAGAAATCTTGCATTGTGCCGTCTTCTCCTAAAGCATTGCGATAAGTGCGAATAGTCGAGCCTCCCTTTTCAATTCCTAACTGCAAGACCGCAATAATTTGTTCTCGCAGATGCTTCATTTCTGCTCTATTCAGGCTTTGGGCTGCTCTTGCTGGGTGAATCTGTGCCCGCCATAAAACCTCATCCACATAGATATTACCAAGACCCGCTACTAAGGTTTGATCCAATAGGTAAGGTTTAATCGGTTTCTTAGACTTTCTCAGAGCTGTTGCAAATGGTAGTAAATGAAAGTCTAATTCGGTCGGTTCTGGTCCTAACTTTTTAGAGAGAAAATAGCTATCCAGCTGTTCTTTTTTCAACAATTCCATTGTACCAAATTTCCGAACATCCTGATAAACGAGGTTGCTGCCATCTGTAAAACGAAAAATTACATGAGAATGCTTAGTCAATTGGGCCTCTTCAGGGTAGAAAAGATACTTTCCTTCCATGCGCAAATGCGAAATCAGCACCCAATTTGTCAAATAAAAAATCAGATATTTGCCCCGACGCTCAACAGCATCAATACTTTGTCTCGGTAAATCTAAGACAAAAGTATCTACCCCTGTCCCAATCATCTTGGTATAACGGACATCTACCTTTTCAATCTCTTTTCCTTTAACCAGCCGCTCCAAACCACGGCGTACCGTTTCTACTTCTGGTAATTCAGGCATGAAATTTTTATCCTTTCTTATCCAAATTTAACGTGTAATGGACTGTTCGACTTATTTCTTTAAATCCTGCATTCTTATGAAAAGCTTGACTGACTGCATTGTCTATATCACAATCTGAAGCTAGCTGAGACACTCCTTTTTCTGTCGCCCACGACTGAGCAAAGTCAAGAAGCTGAGTAGCGATACCATGTCTTTGAAAAACAGGTACTACCGCTATGCCTTCAATATATGCAACAGGAAGTTGCTCTGCTCCTTCCACATACTCCGAACGCATAGATAAGCTGACCCAAGCAACGGCTTCTCCTTCTATGTAGTACAAAAATTCATTAGGAAATTTCCCTTCAGAAAACGCTACTAATAATTTCTTTTTCTCTATCTTCCAAGCTAAATGAGCAAAGTAAGCCCAATCAGCTAGCTGAGATTTTTCTACCTCTCGGATTTCTCCTATCATGATTATTTCTTTCAATCTTCTCTTCCTAGTAAACGGCGTGCGTATACTGTCTGACCTGAATGCATAGCCGCATCGTCAATGATAGATACTAAACGATTTCCACGTTTAACAGCTGGAATCCAATTCTCATCGACAACATCATCCAGACTATCATCATTTACCTTTGATAAATAAGCAATTGTTGCCGCAACCGCATCAGACAGATAACCTTTAAGAAAATCAATATCTGTCACCACAACTTTATGCGCTTCTTGAGGAGTGTGATGCCAATCTTCCGTATCATCTGGTAAATCCAAAGCAAATTTTTTCTTCCAACCTTTAGAAAACCAGACTGGATTAGTCTTTGCTAAATCAGCAATCTGGAAATCCAACTCCCGTGCCGTATGCCAAGCCAGCCAAGTGATAGACTTAATAGATGGAGCAGTATCTACAAGTGGAAAAGCGTTCACCTCTTCTAAAGACAAACCTTCCAATACAGACAAAAAACGCTCCTGAGCTCGTTCTACATTTTCCACTAAAAGTTCTACAAATTCCATTGTCCTGCCTCCTTTATTAAACTGTATCAAACACTAAAATACATCTATTATCACTGCAAATCTGATTTTAAAATTCCATAAGAGGAAAAATCCTTGATCTTCCCTTTATGAAATACTGCTTTACGAAAGATTACCTCGTATATCATTCCAGCCTTGGCCATAACACGTCCTGAAGCAGGATTGTCAGTAACAAAGTCTGCTGTGACACGATTAAAGTCTGCTTCTTTCAAAAGATAAGAAAGCTCCTCTTGGAGTGCCTCAGTCATCAAACCTCGTCCCCAATATCTTTTACTCAGGACATAACCAACTTCGCAAGCATTAATATCTTCATCTATGTCCACCACACTAATATCGCCAATCACTTCGTCAGAATTTTCTTTCAGACAAATCGCCCATTTATAAAAATCCAGATCCTGATATTGTTAAACCCACTGAGCCACTGATTGTTTGATAACGTCAGTATTCTCATGAGTAGACCAAGTTACATGACGAAGATTGTCTGGTTCAGAGGCTCAGTTACGATACATGGCAAGGTAATCTTTAGCTACAAAAGGGCGAAGCAGCAACCGTTCTGTTAACAATCTTTGTGTTCCGATATGTTTCATAAAATCTTATCTCATCATTATTCTTTATTCAATGCCCCAGAGCAAAGCTGTCTGCAAAATATTCCGCTAACATCAAACGGTGTTTATCACTTACAGAATCCAGCTTCTCAATTTCTTCCTTAGAAAAGAAACGCAGGCGCAAGGTTTCTTCATTGTGAAAATCAGAAATATTTACTGGTGAAACAGCCGCCAGCTCATAGATGAAGACAACCGTCTGCACCTTGTCACCATTAGGATAGACTTCCTCAAAATTGCTATAAACATTGAGAAAACGTGTTGCTTGTACTTTAATTCCCGTTTCTTCAAAAAACTCACGCTTAGCCGTATCAAGCGTGGATTCGCCAAGCTCCATTGTACCACCAGGAATTGCCCATGTTTTCTTATCGCCGCGTAATTGCAAAAGTACGAGTCCATCCTTATCTGTCAAAATGCCCCCAGCAAAAGTCAGAATAACCTTGTCATGCCCAACTTTTGATCGGATATAGGAAATGTAATCTTGAGTCATGTTTAATACTCCTTCTCTTTCCACTCAAAGTCTACCAACTCTATTTTCTGATTGCTTTGTCTATTTCTGATGATCCATTTCTTCTATAATATGACCATAATGGATTTTCATAGCTTTCCTCAATTGCTGGCTAAACATCCCAAACATTAAATAATAAGCCAGACCAAGACACAATAAAGCGAATATTGGCACCAAGAATAATTGTACTATGAGGAAAATTAAATTTGCTCTACCACTAAATATCGCCAGCAACGGCATTAGGACAAGAACAACTACTAATGTCATGCCAGCTGTCTTGAATCCCTTATATCGTTGCTCTTTCAATTCTAAGTACTGATGGTAGATAGACCTTACTTCATCCTCTTTATAACGATTACAAAGCAAGCCGTCCTTTATTTCCTTATCTAAACTGGTAATCCCAATTGAATAAACCATTTTCTTCTCCCTCTCCTACGTTAGATTCTCTGTCCCTAAAAGTCGTCCTCAATACTCCTTCTCATTATAGCCAAAATCTGCCAAATCCAATTTCTTGTCCCGCCAGTTTTTCTTGACTTTAACCCAAGTTTCGAGATAGACTTTGTCGCCTAGCATGATTTCAATGTCACGGCGTGCCATTTTACCAATTTTCTTGAGCAGAGCCCCTTGCTTGCCAATGATAATCCCCTTTTGACTATCACGCTCCACCATGATGGTAGCACGAATATGTACCTTGTCCGTCTCCTCATCACGTTTCATAGATTCAATAACTACAGCCACTGAATGCGGTACTTCTTGCTCCGTTAATTTCAAAATTTTCTCTCGAATCATCTCAGAAACCAAAAAGCGTTCCGGGTGATCGGTAATTTGATCCTCTGGAAAGTATTGAAAGCCTTCTTCCAAGTTTTCTTTCAGCAATTCCATCAGACGAGGGACATTATTGCCTTGCAGGGCAGAAATGGGCACAATTTCCTTAAATTCCATTTGTGTCCGAAAATCATCAATCTGCTCCAGCAACTGGTCTGGGTGCACTTTGTCAATTTTATTGATAACGAGAATGACAGGAATTTTTGCTGCTTTGAGACGCTCCATAATCATATCATCACCCCTACCACGCTTTTCATCAGCAGGAACCATAAACAGGACTGTCTCTACCTCCCGTAACGTTGAATAAGCAGATTCTACCATAAAATCACCGAGTGCTGTCTTAGGCTTATGAATTCCCGGCGTATCAATAAAGACAATTTGCTCCGTGTCTGTCGTATAAATCCCCATAATCTTGTTACGAGTTGTCTGAGCCTTATCACTCATAATAGCAATCTTTTGTCCCATGACATAATTCAGAAAAGTTGACTTCCCAACATTAGGACGTCCTAAAATGGCTACAAAACCAGATTTAAAAGTCATTATTTCACCTCTATTTCACTAAATAACAGAAAATCGGCAGTCTCCCCCGATTTCCAAATCTTTAAAAAATCAAATTCCAAATTTTAGGAATGAAAATAACCAAACCTGTCACAACTGCAAATCCAGAAACTACTAAAACTGCACCAGCTGCCATATCCTTGGCATTTTTAGCTCGTATGGAGAAGTGATAATCACTAGCTAAATCCACCACATTTTCAATAGCCGAATTCATAATCTCAAAAGCGATAACCAAAAAAATGCTCAAAAAAAGGAAAAGCCATTCTATCGCAGATACCTGAAAAAGGAAGCCTGCAAGCACCACCACAACTGCTGAAACGGCATGATTACGCATATTACGTTCTTCTTTGATTGCCGTAAAAATCCCTGTCAGAGCAAATTCTAAACTCGAAATGACATCCCGATTCTTCCATTTGCGCTTGTTTTTTTTATTGTCTTGTAAGTCCATAAGCAGTCAAAATTTCTTCCTGTAAACCAAACATTTCCGCCTCTTCTTCTGGCGTATAGTGATCGTATCCATTGATATGCAAAAAACCATGCACTGCAAGAAAGCCCATTTCTCGCTCAAAACTGTGACCATACTCTTCTGCTTGCTCGCGCGCCTTATCTATGGAAATAAATAGTTCTCCGATATAAGCATCAAAATCCTCTAACATTTCCGCCAGCTCAGGATTTTTTAATAAGTCCTCCTCATCAATGGCAATGTCCAGCTCAGGCTTGTACTCCAAACTAATAACATCTGTCGGACGGTCCGTATCTCGATATTCTAAATTCAGCTCATGACTACGCTCATTTGTGACAAACGTTACAGCCATTTCCTTATTTTCTTTCCCAATCTTCTTCGCAGCAAACTGCAAAATTTCCTGCGTTTGCTTTATCATTTTTTCCGAAACTTGATTTGTTTCATCTATGATTTCAATGTACATCATGCACCCACTTTATTAGTATCATTTTCATTATACCATATTTCAATTAGGGATGGCTGATTTATAAATCATTTACTATTTAGTTCTGCTCTTTATTGCACATTTTTTCTTTCAAAACTTATACTTGTTGCTGGAGACGGCTCATTTGAGCATAAATCCCATTTTGTTTTACCAATGTGTCGTGTTGCCCTCGCTCTGCAATCTTTCCTTCAGAAATAACCAGGATTTGATCTGCCTCTTGAATGGTTGATAAACGATGAGCAATGATAAAAGTTGTTCTCCCTTCCTTTACAACAGCCATTGCTTTTTGAATCAGTTCTTCAGTTTCTGTATCAATATGAGAAGTTGCTTCATCCAATATTAAAATTTGAGGATTAGCATAGAGAGCTCGAGCAAATGAAATCAGTTGACGTTCACCGCTTGAAAATGCTGCCCCTTTATCCTTTACAGGCTCATCAATTCCTTCTTTACAACGAGCCAGCAAGTCCCCTGCACCGACTTTTTCTAAAGATTCCAAAACTTTTTCACGATTGATGCCTGAATGGCTCATAGCTACATTAGTTGCTAGTGTTCCTGTGAATAGATAAGGATCTTGCAAAACAATCCCCATGTGACTACGAAGACTTTCACGAGAATATTGTTGAATATCTTGTTGATCAACATAGATTTTCCCTTTTTTAGGATCGTAGAAACGATAAAGTAGGTTCATGATAGAAGATTTTCCAGAGCCGGTATGTCCTACCAAAGCAACCGTCTCTCCTTTCTTTGCTTTAAAACTAATATTGTGCAGAACTGTCTTGCCTTTCTCATATGCAAAGCTCACATGTTCAAATGTAACTTGTCCTTTAACAACTGCCAACTGTGATTTCACATCCTCTTCCTGAGGTTGATCTAACAATTCTAAAACTCGTTTTCCTGTTTCCAATGATCGTTGTACATTTGGGAAAAGCCGAACCAGAAAACCCATCATCTCAAATAAATTGATAATATAATTGAGATAGATAAACAGTACACCAGCGGTAATGACATTGCGACCGCCTAAAAATTGCTGGCCAACTATCGTCAAAATGACAGCAAGCACTGTATTTTTTAAAAATTCCGTTAATGGCCAAGAAGACAGAGCACTTACCCATACAATTTGTTTATCAGCTTGGCTCATTTTTCGAGCAGTTGCATTAAATTCTGAAAGAACTGTTTTTTCCTGATGATATAACTGTATCAAGCTGGCTCCATGCATCAATTCATTCACTTGATTATTGATATCACTCCGTGAATCATAAAAGTCTTTCATCGGCTTGTCTGTTAGTTTTTTATAAAATACTTGTATCCCATAAAAAGCAGGAAGCAATAGCAAAAGTACCGAGGCAGCAAGCGGACTAAGGTAAAACAATAGAGCGTAGGTAAAAACAATCCGAAGAACTTGAATCAAAACACTAACCAAACTAGCATAAAATTGTCTTCGTAAGGTTTCCGTATCATTTACAATTCTGGTTGCAATCTTACCTGCCGGTTTATCATCAAAGTAAGAAATCGGCAAATTTTGCATAACCTGATAAGCTTCATTCCTCAGATGTTCTGCTACTTTGTTTCCACAATGCGCTAAAAGGCGATCACCTAAGTAAGTCAGTATGCTCCCCAAAACTACAACAATTATGTATAATCCAGCTAATTGCAAAAGCTGAACCTGACGATCTTTTCCGCTTCCAATCTGTGTAAGCGGTCCGTCTATCATATTTCTCAAACAGAGAGGAGATAGTTGGCTAGTCACCGTTGCTAAAACAGCAATTCCAACCGCAAAAAAGAATGCAGTTCGAACAACTCTTAGTTCTTTTAATAAACGACTAATGATACTCATTTGCTCCCTCCTTTCTGATGTTGCTGCCGCTGATATTGTTCGGCATACCAGCCTCCTTTATTTAGCAACTGGTTCGGTGTCCCTTCTTCAACAATTTGTCCATCTTCTAAGACAAGAACCCAGTCTGCCTGCTGGATAGCTGACAAACGGTGTGTCACAATGATCGTTGTCTGATTAGCTCGCATATCCTGAAGATTTTTGATAATTCGACGCTCTGTTTGAGCGTCAACTGCTGACAAAGAATCATCCAAAATGAGGACTTCTGGTTGTCTAATAAAGGCACGTGCTAAAGAAATTCTTTGTTTTTGACCGCCAGATATTGACACTCCTCTCTCACCAATAAGAGTTTCCAGTCCGTCTGGCATTCGTTTTAAATCTTCTGAAAATGCTGCTGTTTTAATAGCTTTCTCAATATCGTTTAATGTCGCATTTCTCTTACCAAAGGCAATATTGTCTTTGACAGATTTTGAGAACAAAATATGCTCCTGAGGGACATAGCCAATCATTGCTTCAATCGATGGACGTGAATAGTGACTGACGGATTTTCCATTTATCTGAAATGTACCTCGTCCAACAGGATATTGCTGAAGAAGCTGACGAACTAAGGTTGTTTTACCAGATCCTGTTTTTCCAACAATACCATACGTCTTTCCTGCTTCAATTTGCCAAGCTATGTTACGCAAGCTAGGTCTTTTTGTTTGTGGATAAGTGAAATGATAATTCTGAAAACGAATAGAGATAAGATGTTTTAACTCCTCTTTGCCACTCATTTTCATATCATCTGTCGTTTCAATCAATTCTGTGACCTTTTTAAAAGACGTTTTCCCTGTTTGATAGACCAAGATAAAGTCCGACAACATCCAAAAAGGTTCAATAAGGCTAATCATATACAATTGAAGAGCGATCACTTGCCCAATTGTTAACTGTCCCATTTTTATAAAAATAGCCCCAATAAGAAGCACAATAATCGTTGATAAAGCGATAAAGACAGAGGAGAGAGGCGCGTAAAGATATTGAATGCTGGCAATTTGATCACCAACCTTAGATAAAGCTTTTGTGCGCAATTGGAACTGTTCTTTCTGAGTTGTCTTCTTGCTATAAGCACGCGCAACTCGGACTCCCTCTATTGTTTCCAGCACCTCATCATTCAAAGATGCCACTGCTTCACGATTATTTTCGACTAGTTTATCTTGTTTTTTACCAAGAAAATAAATCCAGATCATCAATGTCATAAGCGGAATCATAGCCAGTAAGCTAATTTCCCATGATATAAAAAACATGGTCGGAATGACAAAGACAATCATACCTCCAGCATATAAGAGAATTACAATTCCATAACCAGCCATCTCCATCATTCCTTCAACATCTGTTGAAAAACGCGTTAGAATATCACCAGAACGAAATTTTTCGTAGAAAGGCATTCTCATAGCTACCAATTTTTCAAAAGCTCTTCTTTGAATGAGAAATTTATAATCAATGGACGATTGAAATATCTTTAAATGCCAATAGTAAGCTGAAAGATAGTTACAAATCGTCACCAGAGCCAACAAACTAACATCTCTAATTAAATTCTGCTGTGTCAAACTATGATGCGAAAGATGATCTACTAAACGCTGAATTACCTGTGTTGGAATCAACATTGTAAAATCATACAATAGTAAAACCAGAGCAATGGACAAATATAACCATTTATGCTCTTTTATATATCCAAATAAACTTTTAATCATCCTAATCCTTTCCTAAACACACAAAAAAGCTCAAGACAGAATAAACCTGTCCTGAGCTTACTTGTTTTTATTTATTTTTTCATCAAAAATAAATTACAATGCTGTGCTAGAAAGGAGTTCTGTCGTATGATATACCTGAGTACTGTTTTGTTTTACATTATTCATGATACATTCTCCTTTCTACTTTTAATTAGTTAATACTTTAACATTAAAAGAAATGCTTGTCAAGAATATTTACAAAAAATTCTCCCAAAACTGAATGAATTTTCTGCCTTAAAATCAAGATTAACAATTCTTTGTAATAGCAATTTCGGCTGCAATACGTCCAAAAGTAAAAATATCAGTAAGGAAATTACCACCCAAACGGTTTCCAACATGCAATCCGCCAGCTACTTTCAAGCTGCGTAGAAACTTCGGATAACTTGTCCTTGCTTATTGATAACATACGTTTTCGTATCAATCTTAAGACCGCTCATAGTATGGTGAACGACTGGTTTTCAAGGAGTGGCATAAAATGGTGACTTTTCAAATTCAGGATCATAGCCTGCATCAACATAAATATTATAAGCTGTGATCGTCTTGGTAAAGACCTGTGGCTCCATTTGTCGCTGTTAAGCCAACTCTTTCAAACTATCTGATCGGTAAATCATTCCATGTGCTACCTGTGCATCAATCTTTTCTTGACTAGCTGTTTCTTTCATATTATCGTCTACAATCAGATAGAAAAAACCACCATTGTCAATTGCTGCCTGAACTCATTTATCCCGACTACCGTACTCATCTACAAAACGTTTTCCTTAAGTATTGACCATGATGAAGTTAGCCGGAGGCGCCTGTAATCGGGTCAGATACCAGCATTATTTGATAGAAGTCCAAACCGACTAGGTCTGTACCAACGCTTTGACCTAAGAGAATACCATCACCTATAATAGCTGGTGAATTTGATGTCTTAATATCGTCGCATCCAGTATTGATTGTATTGCTGCAACATCATAGGATTAAGATACAAATTAAAAGCGTTGATATGATTAGCTTTAAAATACTCTTTCAACAAAGAAATCATTGATGTTTCTTGATTATTCTATTAGAATGTGAAAATAATAACAATATTGATTTCTGCTTTTATAATGCAAAAAAGCCCATTAAAATTGGGCTTTTTCCTGTTCTTCATGCTAATTGCCGGGATCGAACCGGCGACCTCATCCTTACCATGGATGCGCTCTGCCAACTGAGCTAAATCAGCAGTCCCTATCTACTATATCATGCAGAGAGGTACTTGTCAATAGATTTGAAAAATGTTTTCATTAAAAGAAAAAAATTTTGCTAGAAGGTTCCAGAAAAGAACCTAGTCACCATTAAAATTTCCTATAAATCTCACATTCACATCAGTATTTTTCAAAATAATCTTTCTTTGTCAAACGATAATAAACTCTCTGAGAAATTCGGCCTTCCTCGTGCTCATCGAGTGCTGCGCATGGGTCAATATGGGAAAACTTCATACCAGCCTTTTCCATAACCCGTCCTGAAGCTGGATTTTCTACATCATGGAGAGCAACCAACATATTCATATCCAAACTTTCAAAAGCCATTTGAAGTATGGCTTTTAATGCTTCCGTTGCTAAGCCTTGATTCCAATATTTTTTATTGATGACATAACCAATGGCTGCCTTTTTAAGGACCGGATCCAGCTTGTGCAGGTCAATGCTGCCAATCAGTTTATCCCTTTCCTTCAGTTCAATTCCCCAATTTCCAAGTGCCCGCCCCATAAACAAACGCGCAATAACATTTTTAGTTTCTTCCAAGTCTTTGTTAGGTAAAAAAGTATAGCGAGTATTTTCTTCATCAGAGGAATATTCAAACATATCTTCAGCATCATCTAATGTCACAGGTCGCAAGAGCAAGCGTTCTGTTTCCAAAATTCGATTTTCAGCTAGCTTTAGATAAATACTTTCCATTTTGCACGAATCTCCTATTTTGCCTCATAGCATAACATAAATATTCACCGAAATCAATGTTTTCTGATTTTATCTTGATTTTTAAAGCGTTTTCATATACAATAAAAACATCCCAAAAAAGGAGGAAGTCTATGTTAATTGGTATCCCAAAAGAAATTAAAAACAATGAAAATCGTGTTGCTTTAACGCCAGCTGGTGTTCACAGTATCGTCCAAAAAGGTCATCAGGTTTTAGTTGAAACTAAAGCTGGGCTTGGTTCTGGATTTATAGACGCTGACTATAAGGCACAGGGAGCGACAATTGTTGCAACTGCAGCGGAAGCTTGGGCAGCTGATCTAGTTGTCAAAGTAAAAGAACCCTTAGTTACTGAATATAGCTTCTTACGTGATGATCTCTTGCTTTTCACTTATCTGCATATGGCTACTGCGCCTGAATTAGCTGATGCTATGACGATTAGCAAGACAATAGGAATTGCTTACGAAACCGTTCGTGACCAAGAGGGGAATCTCCCCTTACTTGTGCCTATGAGTGAAGTGGCAGGACGTATGGCTGTACAGATTGGTGCTCACTTTCTAACCAAACAAGAAGGTGGTTCTGGTGTATTACTGGGTGGTGTTCCAGGTGTTCCAAAAGGAAAAGTCACTATCATCGGAGGTGGTGTGGTCGGAACCCATGCCGCTCGAATCGCTCTCGGCTTAGGGTCTCAAGTCACTATTCTAGATATCAGCGCTAAACGCCTATCCGAACTAGAAAATCTTTTTGGTCATCAAATTCAGACCCTTATGTCTAATTCTTTCAATATTGCTGAAAGTGTCAAAGAGGCCGATGTAGTGATTGGAGCGGTGTTAATCCCTGGTGCCAAAGCTCCCAAGCTTGTTACTGATGAAATGGTCAGTAAAATGCGACCTGGTTCTGTCATCGTTGACGTAGCCGTTGACCAAGGTGGGGTTGTTGCAACTGCTGATCGTGTAACTACTCACGATGAACCTGTCTATGAAAAACATGGTGTACTTCACTATGCCGTTGCCAACATACCTGGTGCTGTTGCTCGCACATCAACTCTTGCTTTGACAAATGTAACACTTCCTTACATTGAAGCTTTGGCGGACAAAGGGTTTGAACAAGCTATTACAGATGATTGGGGGCTACAACAAGGAGTGACTACTTATAAAGGTTATCTCACTAGCCGACCAGTTGCAGAAGGGCTCAATCGTGACTACACTGATATCGCTGATTTAGTATAAGTTTTGAAAATAAAAGGATATGCCAACTTGCTTCGCAGGTCCTATACACCACCTTTTAAGCAGTTTTTTTGAACAATCACCTACTACACTGCTCATTTATTATAAAAATAATTTGAGTCTGAGACGCTATTGTCCCAGACTCTTTTTTACTTATCATTTTAAGTCGTATAACTATAAGAAAAGAGGTTTCAAATCCACCTCTTTGCTTCATTCCATTTATTTTTTCTTTTTAGGTTTAGGTAGCGGCAATTGATCATACATGGCTAAAATTAAATCTTCTAGAAACACCTTATTTTCAAGGTCTTCCACTAAAATCATTTCTTTGGCGCCTTCGTATGGAAACTCATACGAGGGTTGGGCAATCTTATCTAAGACTGCTTGAACTGGCTTAACTAAAAAGCGATTATCATAAATACCACCAATAATCTTACCACGGAAGTAAAGAATATACTCTCCCATCATAGAACGGTAAGTCACATCATCTAATCCTGATAATTGCTCCAAAACAAATTCCAAATAGTTTTTACTTGATGCCATTTCTAACCTCTTAAGCTCTGTTCAACGATAACAACCGTATAGAGTTCTTGTTTGACCTCACTTCCAATTGGTTTGAAGCCCTGCTTTTTCCAAAAATGCTGAGATTGCGGATTCCCCTTGACATAAGCCAAACGTGCTTTTCGAAAGTTTTTAGCAAAATAGGTTAGCGCTTCTGTCACAATCTGGCTGCCAATACCTTTCCCTTGATAGATCCGATCAACCATAAATAGACCAATAAAAACTGTCTCCTCATCAGGATAGGCATAGACAAAATCCATAACAGCTACAAGGTTAGAGCTATCCCAAAAGCCAACATAAAATTTATCAACCTTAGCCTTGCCTTCAGGCAGACGAGCCATGTCTTCTTTTACACTTTCCAAATTTGGAGCTGGTGGACAATGCTGAAAATACAGAGGATTGCTTTCATATAAAGATAAAATACTTGGAATATCCTTTTCTGCTAGTATCCTACAGCTATAATGCCTAGATAATTGTTCAATCATCTTTTAAAATCCCTACTCTTTGTGTCCTGTAATGATGGTATAAGACGATGCATTGATAGTCAACACAATATGATTATCAGACACATAGAAGTTCTTTCCTTTATGACTAATCTTTGTCTCAGACCTTTGGATAAAACCCTTAGCCCATAAAACTGGATTTTCCTCTCTCAAAAGCAGATGCTTTTGCAGACGGACTTTCCCAAGATCAGTCGTGTGAAACTTGTCCAGATTAGCCAAGAGCTTTTCCTTCATCATCTTCTAATTCCTTCTCCTTGATTGGGTCGCCAACGATTTCGGAACTAGCCAAACTTGAATGTTCTTCTTTAGAAAAATGACTATGTGTCACTTCAGTAGAATGTTCATAAGCCTTGATAATTTCCGCTACTACAGGATGGCGGACAACATCTTTTGCAGATAAATAAACAAAATCAATCTGCTTGATATGTTTCAATTTCTCTGTCGCATCAATGAGACCTGATTTACTATTCTTCGGCAAGTCAATCTGGCTAATGTCCCCATTGACAATCATCTTAGAATTAAAACCAAGTCGTGTCAGAAACATCTTCATCTGCATAATAGTCGTATTTTGCGCTTCATCTAAGATGACAAAAGCGTCATCTAATGTTCGTCCACGCATGTAAGCCAAGGGGGCTATCTCTATGATTTCTCGCTCCATAAGGCGCGTTGTTTGATCCTTGCCTAAAATCTGATACAATGCATCGTAAACTGGTCGTAGATAAGGGTCTACTTTTTCTTTTAGATCCCCTGGTAAAAATCCTAGACTCTCACCAGCTTCAACCGCCGGACGAGTCAATATAATCCGTTTAACCTGCCCTCGCTTCAGAGCTGTCACAGCCAAAGTCACAGCAAGAAAAGTCTTACCTGTTCCTGCTGGTCCAATCCCAAAGACAACATCATGGTTCTTAATACTATCAACATAAATTTTCTGCCCTAAAGTCTTAACTCGAATGGGTTTACCATAAGAATCTTTAATAATCTCTTCTTCATATAGAGCCACAAACTTATCAATTTCACCATTTTTGACCATTGTAATAGCTGTCACTACATCTGGCGTTCCAATCGTCATTCCACGGTTAACTAAGACTAGCAGAGCCTGAATAATCTGACGGGCTTCTTCACAGGCCATCTCCTCACCAATAATCTGGACAATTTCTGTCCGCGCATGAATCGTCACCCGCAACTCCTGTTCCATTAAACGCAAATGACGTTCATTAGAACCAAAAAGATGAAATGTATCATCTGGATGCTGTAGGATGATTTCTACTGAATGTTCTTGCAAACAAAGAACCTCTTTCTTCACATTATTTACTTTATTATAGCAAAGTAACTCGGAAAATTCTATCTTTTTCCCGAACTAATGTGCTTGATATTCTTCCCAGATTGCATCAAAATCACTAAGATTAAAGGAAAAATCAGCATGTTCTTCTAAATAGCGGCTAATTTCATCAAAATCATCCGTATGCTTAGGAAAAGTTGATTCATGAAAAACTAAATCAGCTAGTATTGCCTTCGGCTCTGTACTTTTGGGATTGCGCTCTGTCATCAACCAAGTATAAAATGATTTTCTCATTCTATCTTTTCTCCTTTCTTGCTTTTTAACCAATCCGGTAAATATTCAGTCAAACCTAATGCAGATAACATGATGATTTGGGGTAAAAATTGTATCAAATACCGCGTCTTTCCACCTTCAAAAATTAGCAAAAACAACAAACCTCCAAAAACTGCAAGACTGATACCATTCAATTTATCATCTGCATGATATTTCCATAAGGCAAAAATAATCCCTACACTCATCACAATCCAAACAACTTGCTTCACAATCTCATAATAGCGATACTCACTCTTATCCACACTCAAAAAATAAGTTCTGATAAACTGTGCCACAAGATTCTTTTTTGTATAAGGATAAAGAGGGGAGATATAAGGCGTTTTTTCATATTCCACATCTCGATATAACCAACCTAAAGTTCCTTCTGAAACAGTTAATGAATGCTTATAGTAAAGATGATTGAGAAATCCCAAAAACGAATATTCTTTTAAGCGTCGTTTGATTTCTTTTTTTACATTTTCTTGCTTAAACATTCCATTATTATACTGTTCTCTCTGATCCACATCAATGTATTGAAGCAAGCCCTCTTTCATGTCTTCTTGATCGTGTCCAATAAAAGTCAACCCTAAGTCAATAAAGAGCAGAGGACTTTTAGACAATCCTTTCTCTTGTATCAATGTCACTTCTGTTTGCGTCGCTTTCAGATAGTTTCCGCCGATAGAAGTTACGCCAAACGATAGGAGAAAGGTGAAAAAGATTAGGATAAATTTCTTCCATTCCTTTTTGAACAACAGCAAAATAAAACCTGCCATAATAACAATCAACACAGTTGGTCGTATCAGCACTGCAAGACCACTTATCAAACCTAATCCGATTGTCTTTATGAAGAGTACCCTCTTATCCTGCCATCGAAGCCCAAATAAATCAAAAAGTAAGAATATTTGTAAAGCAATGAGCGGAAGAGGCCATATATCCGTGTACATCGAATAAAAATAAGGTGAAAAGCCAACTAGCAAGACATACAAACTAAATGTCACATCAGCAGCAGACTCACTCACATATTTTTTCATTCCCTTGTACAAAATGAGTGCCGTTATATCGGCATAAAATATATTTAATCCCTGCAAAATCCATAAAGCTGAGCTTCCAAAGATATTATAAAAAAAGCGCTCATACAAAAAGAGAAACAAGTTATTAGGATTGCGTGTCAAATAACTGGAAATAGAAGTCTCTTTTGAGTACTTGAAAGCACCATTGAAAACAACTGCTGCATCTCGCCGAATCAGCAACTGAGCAGACAAAAGCATTGCCAACTGAAATACAATCACTGCTATCATAATAGCAACTTTGTGTCTCATCATGTAGTGGTAGCATTTTTTTAAATTTTCTAGATAACGATAAGCTAGAAATACTAGTATGACTGCTCCAATCAAAGCAAGACTAGAAATTGTCCCTAGATGAATAATAGCAGTAAAAAACCAATGCAAGCCCATAATGAACATGATTTTTTGCAAGATTCCAAAGAAAAAAGAGTACATTTTTAGCATAGGACCATTATATCAAAATCTAATTTGTTTCTCTATTTAAAAAAACAACAATCATCAGATTGCTGCTTAACCTCTAATTGGACCCAGAATCCTCAGAACAAAAAAGTCAATTAAAATACCAAAACTCATGAGTGGTGTATAAACAAATATCGTTAAAAGAAGAAAAATAAGCTTAGAAATTAAATCTCGCTGCAAATTTATTTGACGAAAAAGTTAATAGTCTCTCATTTCGTGGGAAAGGACTTCCTCATCAATATCCCTGCCAATTTTCTTGATCATGTTTAAATTTCTCAAGTAGAGCTAAGCCTTCTGCCGAAACATAGCCTTCTTGTTCCGCCAGCTTGATTAATTCAGTGTAGTTCGATAACGTTACCAATCGAACACCCGCATCTGAGAAATTCTTTTCTGCCCTAGGCAATTCATAAGTAAAAATAGCTACCACTCCAAGGACGTCAGCCCCCTCACGCTTAGCAGCAGCCACCGCATCCAGAACCGACCCTCCAGTTGAAATCAAATCCTCAATCACGACCATTTTCTGACCTGCTTTTACTCGACCTTCAATTTGATTCCCAGCACCATGATCTTTTGGTTTGCTACGAATATAGGCAAATGGTAAAGTCATCTTATCAGCAATGATAGCACCATGAGGAATACCTGCTGTTGCTGTCCCAGCGATCACTTCTACTTCTGGAAATTCAGCTTTGATTTTCTCAATAAAACCATTTTCAATCAAAGTCCGCGTTTCTGGATAGGCCAAGGTCACACGATTATCTGTGTAGATTGGAGACTTGATGCCACTAGCCCAAGTGAAAGGCTCTTCCGGCTTCAAGTAAACAGCCTCAATTTTCAGTAAGTCACGCGCAATATCTTTTGCTAAAGTCATGATTTCTCCTTTATAATAATTCAATAGTGGAATCAAAATATTGTTCCAAAAAATAAGTCTTTTCTTTTATGTCTTCTAAAGTGACGATCTCGCTAGATAAAGTTAACACCCATTTATCTTCAACATCATCTTGTCGATGAATAACAGCAACCAATTCTCCTTCAAAGTATTCTAACGGTTCTCGTACCTTTTCCGACACAATGTAAACATCTTGCTCTTCGCCATCCTCAGCAAACAAATTCGGAATATAACCATAATTGATAGGATAACGATTTCCAAAACTATCTTGATAACCGATGGGTCTGTCAATGATTGCTTGATATACTTTTCTAGCCATCTATCCATTCCGTCTTAATAGCGCGATAAGCAGCTACTGGATCTGCAGCTCGTGTAATGGGACGTCCAACCACAATATAGTCACTACCAATTTGATGTGCTTCTTGCGGTGTCATGACCCGTTTTTGATCCCCAATTTCAGAACCAGCTGGTCGAATACCTGGAGTAACGCACAGAAAATCTTCTGACGTCGCCGCTTTAATCAGCTTAACTTCCTGAGCTGAACACACAACTCCGTCCAAGCCGGCCTCTTTAGCTTTGCAAGCATAATTGACAACCGATTCTGAAACAGTTGTTTGGATATTTTGGCAGTCTCGCATATCGGCTTCGCTAGTAGAAGTCAACTGAGTTACAGCCACTAATTTTGCTTTATCTCCCAAAACTTTTTTAGCTTCCCGCATCATCTCGACACCACCTGCTGCATGCACAGTGACCATATCTACTCCAAAAGTTCCTAAAACAGACATAGCCGAGCGCACCGTATTGGGAATGTCATGCAATTTCAAATCTAGGAAAATGCTGTGTTCCAAACCTTTCAAATAGTGAACGATTTCTGGACCAATAGCATAAAAAAATTCCATACCAATTTTGACATAAAGCTTTTCATCTTTTGGAAAATGTTCCAGAAAGGTTTTAACATCATCAAAAGAGGGAAAATCAAGAGCAATAATAGGACGTTCTTCACACATAGGTTCATCTCCTTATTTAATTTATAGGCAGTTTGTCGTTTTAACCTTTGGACACAGGGTCTTAATAACTTGAAATACTGTCTGTACTACGGTTTCGTTTGCTAATCCTGACCGCTTAATTTCAATAGAAGTAAAGTCACTGACACTTCCTAACGAAAGCTTTACCCATCGTCTTAAATCCCCGCCGAAACTTTTAAGCACACTTCGTACAAACTTCTTAAGAGCTATAGAAAAACCTTGCCTGAGGCAAGGTTACACGAAAATTGACAGTTTACTGCCGCTTTAAACCGTATCAGCCTTAGTAGCCTCTCTGGACTTCTTTAAAGGTTCCATTTCAATTATTTTATAATTTACTCCGTCTATTGTCAAGCAAAAAATGAGGCTACAACAAGTTTTTTCTAATTTCTGTTCGCAAGCTTTCTAAACTTTCAATACCGTATTTATCCATGACTTTAGGTAGATCCTCAATAATATTAGGACACGCATAAGGGTTTGTAAAATTTGCTGTCCCAACACCAATCGCTGAAGCTCCTGCGATAAACATTTCAATGGCCGCTTCTGCTGAGTTTACTCCACCCATACCAATGATTGGTAAACTACTAGATTGTGCTACCTGACGAATTAACTTCAAGGCAACTGGAAAAATTGCCGGCCCCGACATGCCACCTGTTCCGTTTGCAATAATCGGCTTTCTGCTCTTTGAATCAAATCGCATTCCAACTAAAGTGTTAATCATGGTTAAACCAGAAACTCCTGCATCTTCAACTGCTTTCGCTATTTGTGTAATATCTGCTACACTAGGTGTCAATTTTACATAGACTGGCACTTCCGACACGTCTACCGCTGCCTTAGCAGCCTGATATGCTAAATCTGGCACCTGACCAATTAGCAAGCCCCTATTACCATGATCAACATTGGGACAGGAAATATTAAGTTCAATAGCCTTGACGTTTGGAGCTTTAGATATTTTTTCTGCAACAAAAGCATATTCTTCGTTAGAAAATCCCGCAACATTAGCAATAATCGGAAGACTAGGATAATGGTGAGCCAGCCAAGGAAGTTTTTCTGTCAACACCACATCTACCCCAGGGTTTTGTAGTCCAATAGCATTGAGCATACCAGCTGGTGTTTCTGCCACTCGTGGCGTCGGATTGCCAAAACGAGGGTACTGCGTGGTCGCCTTAATCATTATGGAGCCAAGTACATTGAGGTCATAATATTTGGCATATTCCTGACCAAAACCAAAACACCCCGAAGCTGGAATAATTGGATTTTTCAGTTCCAAGCCAGGAAGAGAAATTGCTAAACGACTGTTAGACATATCAACCTCCTACATCACGATTGTACCAGTCTCAAAAACTGGACCGTCTTCACAAACCCGCTTATTGACTGCTTGGTCCTCACCAACAACATGAAGTACACAAGCATAACAAGCCCCCATTCCACACGCCATTCGTGATTCCATAGAAATGTAAGCTCGCGGATGACTGCAAAATGTTTCATTCACATATCTGAGCATACCAGAAGCTCCACAAGCATATACCGCAGTAAAATCTTCTGATAACTCATTCACAATGGAGGAAACATAGCCTTTGCGACCATAAGAACCATCATCTGTTGTTATCAGGACACGACTGTATTTTTTCATTTCTTCTTCCAAAATGACAACTGCTTTTGTTGCAAATCCAAGAACTGAAGTGACCTTCACTCCCTTGCTATGTAATTCTTTTGCCACTTGTAGCAAGGGGGGAACACCAATTCCACCTCCTATAATTAGAGCTGTATCTGCAATACCTAAACCAGATAAATCAAAACCATTTCCCTGAGGCCCCATGACGTCTAACTGAAAACCTTTTTCCAACCGAGAGAAGAGTTCTGTACCTGCTCCCTCTATCCTGTAAATAATCCGACAGATTTTCCGTTCTCTGTTAATCTCTGAAATCGAAATAGGACGACGTAGAAGCTTTGTATCATCTGGAACTCGGATATGCAGAAATTGTCCAACCTGCATCTGGCCAACCATTTCTCCTCGTAAATCCATAGCAAAAATTCGTGGAGCAATTTTCTCTTGGTGCACAATGGTCATCTTTTCCAACATGATTTTTCCGAGTCTCTTCTCGCATGAGCTGCTTGTCATTTCTACCTCATTTCTTTATTAAAAAAGACCTTGCATATACACAAGGCCTCACGAAAATAAAGAGTCGGTTTTCTCACTCTTCCTTCACCCGAAACCTTGGA
This sequence comes from Streptococcus sp. AS20, assembly GCF_000524255.1. Classification (NCBI taxonomy): domain Bacteria; kingdom Bacillati; phylum Bacillota; class Bacilli; order Lactobacillales; family Streptococcaceae; genus Streptococcus; species Streptococcus sp. AS20. The sequence goes on from NZ_JANS01000005.1 coordinate 409,785, forward strand.
AGCCTCGCTGGACTTTCTTAAAGGTTAAATTTAATCTATTTTACAACTTCAAATGTGTTTTGTCAATTCCAATATGATAAAATAAGCTTATGAGAATTCAACAATTGCACTATATTATTAAAATCGTCGAAACGGGCAGTATGAACGAAGCTGCCAAACAGTTATTTATCACCCAACCCAGTCTGTCTAATGCTGTGCGTGATTTGGAAAATGAAATGGGTATTGAAATTTTCATCCGCAATCCCAAAGGCATTACTCTGACCAAGGACGGCATGGAATTTCTCTCCTATGCTCGTCAGGTAGTGGAGCAAACCCAGCTGCTGGAAGAACGTTATAAAAATCCCATTGCTAACCGAGAACTTTTCAGCGTTTCCTCCCAACACTATGCCTTTGTGGTCAATGCTTTCGTTTCTCTACTCAAGAAGAGTGATATGGAAAAGTATGAGCTCTTCCTGCGGGAAACCCGAACTTGGGAAATCATTGACGACGTCAAAAATTTCCGTAGCGAGATTGGTGTTCTTTTTCTCAACAGCTACAACCGCGATGTCCTCTCTAAAATGCTAGATGACAATCACTTGATTGCCACTCATCTCTTTACCGCACAGCCCCATATCTTTGTTAGCAAGAGCAATCCTCTAGCCAAGAAGAAACTGGTTCAATTATCAGACTTAGAAGATTTTCCTTACCTCAGTTACGATCAAGGAACCCACAATTCCTTTTACTTTTCAGAAGAAATCCTATCCCAAGAACACCATAAAAAATCCATCGTTGTCAGTGACCGAGCAACCCTTTTCAATCTTTTGATTGGTCTTGACGGCTACACTATCGCAACTGGTATTCTCAACAGCAATCTCAACGGTGACAATATTGTTTCCATTCCGCTAGATATTGATGACCCTATTGAGCTGGTTTATATTAAACATGAAAAAGCTTGCTTATCTAAAATGGGGGATAAATTCATTGAGTATCTGTTGGATGAAGTTCAATTTGATAAATGAATCATCAAAATCGGTTCCATAATTCCTAAAGTAGTTTTACCCACTACAGAAATTACAGAGCCAAATAAGATAGCTGTTTAAAATTCATTCCATTTCCTCCTGTACTTACTTGATTTTATTATATCGTGAAATAGCAATAGCAGGAAAAAACGTTGAAAGGCTGTAATGTTTGCACATTACAGCCTTTCTTAAAAAATGAGCAAAATACTACTCAATAACTACTTCCATATATTTTGCTTGCCCGAAAAAAGAGACCGGACCTAAGCTCAGTCTCCTAATTATGCTAATACTATTGTTATATTTCTTCTGCAACCAATTCTTCTCCTAATAGTGAGTAACGTTCTGCTTTTAAATTCTTAATCGTCCACAAGGCAGCAAAGCTAATCAAATAAAGGCTTGCTAGGAAAATCATGACCATTGAAACGCTCGAGATATCTAAAATTTTCCCAATAATCACAGATGAAAATCCTCCAATTGCTCGGCCAACATTTAAGATGACATTATTAGCCGTGGAGCGAATATGAGCTGGATACAATCTCGTAATCATCGCACCATAACCCGCAAACATTCCATTTACAAAAAAACCAACAATCGCACCGCCGATAATCATGGCAGGCATTGAATTGGCAAATTGGAAGAGGTAAACACACATGGAGGATGCTAGAAGAAAGATTGAATAAACGAATCTCGGTCCCCATTTATCAAGGATTTGACCGAAGGTGAGCATTCCCAGACACATCCCTAAAATCGTTGAAACCATCCAAAGTGAGGAATCTTTTACAGAAATATGCAAACTTGTCTGGATAATGGTCGGAAGCCAGTTCATCATACCAAAATAACCAGCAATTTGTACCGTCGTCATAACCATAAGCGCTACTGTCTGAGCCGTTAGAGATGGTGTTTTAAATAATTCACTCATTTTAACAGACTGGCGTCCTTCTGCTTTTAATGTCACATTGCCATTATCTCGGATATGATCATCATCAATCGCTAGCATCATCCACAAAACCAAAGCAATAGGAGCAAGCCCAAAGAGGAAAAGACCTTTCCAGCCAAGTGCCGGTGCCAACCAACCTGCTAAAAGCGCTGAAGTAATAGAACCGATTTGCCCTGCAATTCCATTCAGAGATGAAATGCGCCCCATTTTTCCAATAGGAACAATACCTGCCATAATCGCGATGGCAACTCCATACTCTCCACCAACGCCTATCCCAGCGATAAAACGCATGAGATATAGATAATAAATATTTTGTGTAAAGTAAATCAACCCTGTTGCTAATGAAAAAATAACAATCGTCCACTTGAAAACTTTAAACTTGTGATAGCGATCTGCCAGTATACCAAAGAGCAGGCCTCCAACCAACATTCCTAGATTGGTAATTGTTGCAATCCAGCCTCCTTGCGCTCCAGTAACACCTAATTCTGAAATAATAGATGACATCGAAAAAGCTAAGAACATGACGTTTAAGTCGTCCGTTCCTGATGCAACAATTGCAGCAACTAATGCTCGCTTATTATTTTTGTCTAAAGACATGCACATCCTCCTTAATTGTAGCTCACAGACTACATTTATTAATTGAATACAGCCTATAAATCAAAAAGCTCAGGAAATCCCGAGCCAAAAGTTTACAGTAAAATAGCAGATTAGCGCACTAATCCATTTTAATGATTACTTTTATGCCTCACAGGACATGATTAAAGTTGTATTTAATTGCATTAAGTATAAAATAGATTGAAAGATTTGTCAAGAGATTTTAGGCAATAGGAATGTGTCTGTTTTTGGGAGAAAATGAAAAATCATCAAGAGAACGACAATCAAGACCGAAACGTTTGGACTTTTTTCCTGTTTCAGTCTTGATTTATTGCTCTTTTGATGTTACAATATTTCTAAACTGATTAACAAGCCCATCTTGTTTAATCGGTGGGCGTTTGAGTGTTGTCGCACTCAGCGCCTTTTCTTCGTGTTTTTCTATAGCTGTATTATACCATATCCTACAAATAATGCAAGCATTTCATGTTAAAATTGTACACAAAAGCGCTAAATCTTAAGGGATTTAGTGTTTTTATAATCTACTTCTTATACAAATAACTCTTAACTCTTCGAGAAGGACGAACATCCGGCAAAGCATGATGTACTTTTCTAAAAGTAGTAAGACGCTCTCTTTGTGTGTCATCTATCTCTTGTATTTTCTCGTACTCCGTCCGCCAATTGCCAAAGAAGAGATCTCTTAGCTCGCCAGTATGGTTCAAAAGAATCGTACGACTCATTGTATCTGCTCCCTTTTTACTCCAATACATCCCTCTATTCTTCATTCGATAGGCAATTTTACGGTGTTGACTTTCCATAATCCCAATACCCCTGGAACTCAATCCCATCTGTTCAGGTGTAACCGTGTACTGAAAATTTCTAAGCAGCTGCCTCTTGAAACGACCAAAGGTCTCAAATTTGTTATCCGAATCAATCAAAGATTCTGCAGTATCTAAAACAGTCTTTAGCCTACTTTTATCTCGTTTCTTAATAGCCTTAAAAGCCTCTTCTGTCAATTCTGCTGATAAAGGAGTTAAGTTGATTTTCAAAGCCTGATGCACATGAAAAGCATCCCAAAAATGAAAATGAGCTTTGGGTTTAAAAGCACTTGCTAGGTCTTGAAAAATATGTGGTGAATAACCATGACCGCCATCTGAATTGGTGATAATGAGTGTTTTAGGTGTAATCTCAAAGTGATTATAGATTAAGTCAATGAGTTTGTCTTTCGCCTTATAGTATTGTGTCGAAACCACTTCCATCTTATTTTTTAAAACGTTCCTTTTTCCTCTCTTGCTACCAGTATGAACGACAAAATGACTTAATTCAACGGACTTGGTCTCCGTTTCAGGATGAGATTGTTTCACCCAAACACCATCTCCTTCTACGTATAGAATCTCTGGTTTGATTCTCTTTTTCTCTTCAGGAACTGCTAATACTCGGTACTCGTCCCGCTCTTTCAGGAGTTTCCCTGCTGTCTCTAGCGCTCGTTGAACGCTATTTTTTGTGATATAAATATTCTTCAGCAATTCCATCACCGATGCCACTTTACGATACGGCATAAAGTTAGAGAGTGTGGTTAGCTGATAAAGGAGTTCTTGTGAGAACCTAGCACGTGGTTTAAGTCCTAACTTTTCATCAACAGGTATCCTGACAACATCTCCTTTCTTCCACCTACTCCGTGAAAAAGTCATCTCCCCAAAAGAAAAAATAACAGTGCGCTCTTTCTGATTGATTCTCTTGAAGCCTTGGGTTCTCATGATAGGGGCAATATAGCTCTCATATTTTTCAATCATTTTGAGGAATGTCTTGCGGTTATTTTCTTGTAAAGCAACGAAAAAATCCCTCTCATCTAAGACTGATAGATCCATCTACTCACCTCTTCTACTAGCATAAAAATTTATTATACCGCAAATTGAGATAAAGAAAAATGCCCCCCTAATCAGAAAAGGGCAATATAATTATATTAATTTATATCATGATTTTAATAGTGATAAAAAACATGATAACTATTCTTCGTATTTCTCAATCCATTCATCAAGGAAAGTGGATGCTCCACTATATCCTGCTGCTTCCGCAATTCTATCCAGTTTTTCCCGATTTTGTGGCTTTAAGGTAAACTGATAAGGAAACTTAGTCTTTCCTGACGGACGACCTGCTTTTCTCCCTCGTCTCTTTTGTGGTTGAGGTTCTTTCAAATTTTCTTGAAGAACTTTGCTGATTTTATCTTTCTTAGATTCAAAAGCCATGACATACCTCTTTTAGATAGTGATTTTTATAGATATAAAAATAGTGATATAAATAATGATTAAAATTAAGCCTCATCAGTTACTCGTTGAAGTTCCTGAAGTGTTTTTTCTAGGGCTGAAAAGAATGACCGATGTTCACTCATTAAAGTTGGTTTAGCCATCATATCAATAACCGTCTCATTTTTGGTGGCACGATTAAACAATTCTTTTTGAGGAATGGCATCCATTACAAAATCCTCATCTTTAAGTGCTGATAACAGCTCTTTTGATTTAGCTGTGTTATGCTTAATCATGTTTGGCAAGAAATACAGTTGAGCTGTAATCAATGATTCACGACTAGGACGAACAATCTCAGTCTTGCGATATTGCTCTAGTCGAACTTCTAAATTATCCTTTGACTCAAAAGCAAAGTCGCTGGGAATAATTGGACTGAAAAGCACATGACTGACTGCGATGGCGTTTCTAGTCGCAATTCCAAAATCAGGACGGCAATCTAAAATAACATAATCATATCGGTCAAGTCTTTTTGATTCATAGTTATCATCTAGCCAGTCATACAGGAACATATTCTGATTGGGGTTGGTCTCTAGTTTCCTTTCTGATTCATCTAGTTTCATTGATCCTGCAATCAGGTCAATGTTCGGAGCAACAGATAAGATAGTGACATCATCTGAACCTGCAAAAATATTGGCAACAGTTGACGTGTCCTCATAGACATCATAGAAGTGTGTCAGGTTGCACTGGTGGTCAAGGTCTATAAATAAGACCTTATAGCCTTTACTCGCTAGATACTGACCATTGAGGAGGGCTAGAGTAGTTTTCCCAACACCTCCTTTTATAGCTACAAAACTCATTAGCTTCATAAAAGATAACCTCTTTCTTTATTTACTCTCATCTTTATTTTCCAACCAGCGACCTATAGTATCTGATTTACTACATCCCACAACTTCACAGGTAACTACTTCGGATGATGAGAAATATTTTGCTAAAAGTAAATCTAAAATCTTAGCAAATAACACTTTATACTCTTCAAATACATAATTCCATAAGTAATCGCCAGTTCCTCTGTCTCCTATCCAACCCCAAAAACGTATCGTTCTTTCCTTAAATAGGACTTCTATGGCTATGGTACGACTTTTGGTAAATTCAAAGACATCTCTGCCTTCATTTCCTTCTCTCTGACTTCCTTCAAAGTAAACAATATCAAGTAATTTTAGACATTCTTCTAAAGTACCATTTTTTGCAACATCTTTAGCTAGATGATCAAATTCATAAGCATCAAAAATATTCATTGTACTCCTCCCTGCCATTTCATACATTTATTATAATATAAATCAATATAAAAATCAACATAAAAATAGCTATTTTTATCAATATTTTAATAATGATTTTAATACCTATTTTTATAATTATCTTTTTATCTTATACTTCTCCCGATACCGCCTAAACGTTCGCTCGTTGATACCTGTCAATCTCGCCACGTCTTTATCCGTATAACCTTTCTGATACAGTTCAAAGGCATGTTGCAGACGTTCATCATCTGTTGTATAGAGCGCCTTCCTCCCCTTGTATTTCCCCTGTGCCTTGGCAAGTACAATTCCTTGCTTCTGCCGCTCTTTTATCCGCTCTCGCTCTGCCTGTGCCTGATACTTGTAAAGCTCCAGAATAAGATTGTTCAGGAGTCGTCTCAGGTTATCATCTTCAATCCCTCGAAGCGTAGGCAAGTTCAGAACTTCTAACGTTGCTCCTTTTCTTCGGATAGTTGCCATAATTTCGGTTAGCTCCTTGTTATTTCTCCCTAACCGTTCTAGTTCTGTCACCACAACTATATCTCCTTCTCGGACATATTCCAGCAGTGCCTGCAGCTGAGGACGTTCTCTAGTTGCTCCACTAATTGCCTCCTGAAAAACCTTATCACAGTCCTTCAGCTGCTCAAACTGTCGCTCTAGATTTTGGTCTTGGGTACTGACTCGTGCATAGCCAATTTTTGTCATTTTCTTACCCCCTTTTTGCCGAACTCTATTGTCCGCTTGTTCCGGCCTTTAAAATCAACAACTGACCATTAGGTCAATAGGGCATACCTCATTGTCCTAAAGTGTATTCGACTTATCACTGCGATACTTAACATTTTCTTTCACCTCTTCATAAGCCTTATAGTCACGTGTCAAGTTCTCGACCTTTTCTTTAAGCGCATTTCGTTCAACGGTTAGTTCCACTAATTCTTTGTCAAAAACTGCCACCTTACTATCGGGAGAAATACCTAACTCCGCTAAGACTGCCAAAGCTGTTTGACGACGTGTCCCATCTTCAGCCTGTACTTCATGGAGAGCTGCTGAAATTTTATTAAGACGATCCATTCTTTGGTCAATTTTTTCTAAGATGGTATCCGTTTCATCTAATTGTTTCATGAAACGAGTAGCGGTTTCTTGAAACTGCTCGCTATCTGTAATGTGATGATCTGCTAAGAACTCAAATTCTTTAACTAACTGATCCAATTTGGAAATAGCAGGGTTCTTTTTGAGAATATATTCTCCGCTATCATAGGCCAATTGTTTTACCAGCGTATCACCTCGAACAAAACGATCGTTTTCTGATTTATCAGGATTGAGAAAGTAAAAGAAGTCACTTCGCTTGATAAAAATTTCAAAATTACCGTCCTCTTTTTTCTCTACCTGACGGTAAGGAATTTTAATAGTTCCGTGATTGCGCACCCCATAATCAATATTAAGATAAATTCCTGAACGAGTTTCTTCCGCCACCTGCCAAGTCTCAATCGTCAAACGTGTTTCAAAGTCATCCGCTTTCTCCGTTTGTTCCAAATGATAGGCTGATTTAATATCTTCTAGCGGGAGCACAACTTCATTCTTTGTGACTCGTTCAGTGATGCTTTCAAGAGAATAACGTCCTTTTTTGGATAAAGTACTATCTCTGGTATTACGTTCCTGCTGGCTATCCAATAATCTATATTTCACATACTTCCCTGAGAAATCTACGGCTAAATCAAGAGCCTTGGCTTTCTCCTTAAAATCCTCCAATGTCGTTGACTGTTTCAAGAGAAATTCCAAACGTGACTTTATCTCCAGTTTAAATACATTCTTTTTCTGATAGGCTTCATAGCGAGTATGGTCAAACGGTTTCTCCTTATCAATGATTTTAGCACCTGCAATCTCCGCATGCTTGTCTGAGATTTTTTCTAGAGCATGCTTCGTCCCTTTTTGCCAGCGAAACTTTCTTAAAGTAGTGCTATTAGTCGTAGTAAAAATGATGTGGTTATGAATGTGATTTTTGTCTACATGAGTTGCCATGACCATCTCGTAGTGACCACCTGTCAACTCTAACACAGTCTTTCGCCCAATCTCATGAATTTCTTCTGGAGTGAGATTGTCATCGGGTGAAAAAGATTGAATGATGTGGTGTGCTAAGACACCTTTACCCGTAATTAAGTCTGATTTTTCTGTCCGTCCTAAACGTTGGTCAGCTAACTTTTTGGTCAAGATTATTTCATCTGCTGCATATTTTGGATTGGCTATTAAATGTCCTGATATGAGTTGTTGGTATAGTTGACCATCTTTTAATGTTACGGGAAAAGTGTTGTTAGAGTCCTGACTTAGTTCTAATGTTTTAGCATCATTTAGAATGTACTTAACCGCCTGATGAAGTTTATTAACATTCTTTATCTGAAGAACTTTAGTCACAACCATAGCTGATAATTCCTTTCTCTGCTGCCTTGACTGTCTGATGAACAAGAGCTTCAACAGTCTTTAGTTCCTCAAAAACTTGGGACAAATCTTCTTGACTAATGGTCTCATTGGTATTGGCATATTTGGCAATTTGATTGACATTTACTCCAATACGATTGATTTCCTGACGTAACTTGTCTAGTGCTGAGAAGTCAACCACCTTGACTTCTCCATGCAACAACATCAGCCGAGCATAGACTGAAAAATTATCAATTCCAGCACTAGCCATCTGCGCTTTAATTTTCTGATTTTCGTCTTTATCCACCCAAAATAGCTTTTGAATGGGGCGACTTCTTCGTGTATCTGTTTCTATCATATCTCTATTCCTTTCTAACTTATTTCTGACCTACCAATCACATTTCTTTTATACCGGCAAGCATAGCATTTGTATATACAACTGCCTTTTTCCAAATCTATCAACCAGTTAAAAAGGAGCAACTCGCTCCCTTTTGACTGGTGAACATTTGAAACTTTTGGGGGAATCCCCAAGCCCCTTTCTGGTACTAGCGTACCCTTCTTGTATTATTTTTTGACTAAACAAGTGTGCCTTTTAAGGCTTCATATTCTTCGTTTGTCATTTCCTCTAAAGTAACAATGGTTTCCTGATAAGCAGTAACTAAATCTGAGTCGACTTCTAACAAAAAGTTAAAATCTTCCTCCAATTTATGAATAGCTCCTTTACGAGGAAGACTAATAAAATTTTCGTTTCGTGTCTGGTTTCCATTAGGATAAATGTGATAATAATTACTCATCAGTATCATCTCTACGTTGTCCATGTTTATCTCCTTTTCGTTTTCGATTGAGGTCTGCCATTAAAGATTGAACAGGCTCTAAGGTTCGTTCAGCTCTTGGCGAGCTTGTGATTTTTTTGGCGGTTCTTCTTGTTCCCTCTCTTTCTGTTTAGCTGCTAGTTTTTCTTGTGACTGTTTCTTAAAATGATTCATCTGTTCCATGAATTTCGATTGGGCTACTGTCTTGGTGACTTGTTTTTCTAGAACAGTGTCTAGACGACTAATTAAACTTTTAGCTTCATTTTGGACAATAGAAAGTTGTTCCTCTAAATCTGAAAGTGCTTTAGGATCTCTTGACCAACCTGCCAGGTAAGCAAAACTATACTCACTTGTATCCAGTCCATAATGATTAGCAACCACGTACGCAACAGACTCCGCTTGAAGTTCAGCTGTACTTCTTTTCATTGCATTTTCCGATATATTTTCTGGATTATGAAGGTCACTATGTGCCATTTCATGAAAAATTGTTTTAAGGGTTTGTTGCTCAGACATCCCTCCTTTAATCACAATTTCATTAGCTTTTGGCGAGTAATAGCCATTCCCTTTTTGACTCCAATTAGAGTCAATCTTAAAGCTAACGCCTTTGTCCAATGAAACAGTTTTAGCTGCACGGTAAAGGTTAGCATAGTCTTCATGTGTCCCCTCCAATTCATAGATTGCTTTTGGAAGTTCCTTTCCGTTAGTCTGTGAAACATCAAAAACAGGTACTAATCTAAAACGAGTAACCTTGATTTCATTTCCGTTTTTATCAAGCATCGATTGACCTGTCTTAGGATCTTTTTGAGTCACTGTTGAGGGTGCCCAAACCCTCAAAGCTTTTGCGCCTTTATTGATATATCTACCAAATTCTTCACTCCAACAATTGGCAGAAGCAACCTTGCTTATCTTAGGATTTTGCGCTAACAGTAATTGAATATTACGAGGTGAGTAGTTATTAAAATGGCTCATAGCCGTTAAAAATGTCTTATATTGGTCAGAGTCAAAATACTGCTTCACTCCTTCTTTCATATGTTGTGCAAGAGTCCTAGTATCATTAGCAGCAATCATTTCTGATACACTTCTAGTATCCATTTCTGGTTGAGAAATATTTTCTATTTGCGTATCTTTAACATTAGGGCCGAAAGGATCTGTTCCTTGGCCGTACTCCACCTCATCAGATAAGCCATCCGCATCTGAGTCTTGAACAATCTCAATTTTTTGTGCCTGTCTTTGCTTCTTCTCTTCAGCTTTCATCTGGTCTATAGCTCTGTTTTCTTGTAAGGTCATCAGCATTTCTTTACCCCCGTCAGTAATATAATCTCGATTGACAGATAAGGTTCTAATTTCATTGTCCTTTTTCGCAAACACTCCTAAAACGACCTTTTGATCAGGTTCAATTGTTTTATAAATCTTCTGAGAGAGCTTCATAAGCGAGGCAGGAAAGGTTGATTGATCATCGGTCTTCAATGCTAATATCAGATCCTTATTTTCAGGTTTGATACCTTTTTCCAGTTCCAGACGTTGAAATTTTTGTACAGTGCTTAAATCATTAAAAGTAAAGGCTTTAGCTTCCAGCAATTCAGACAGCATTGGCAGAACTTTTATCTTGTCATTAAATCCTTGACCAAGTGTCACATTTTTAAATGTAGTGTGACCAGAAGCGATTTCATCAATGAATTTCTCTGCAACTGAAGGTAGATGTTCGTCATAAACGGGCATGATACCAGTTAAGTGCATCCAATGTCGCTTTTCAAAGTCGACTTCTAAAAAGCGGACTTGCTCCTCTTCACTGAAAGCGTAAATAATTTTCTGGTCTGCAAAATCGTTCAAATAATGTTGGGCTGAACTTTGTAAACTATCTGAATAGCTGTTCAGTATACGTACGTCCTTCTCTTCAGGATAGTGATAGCCACTGCGTAATTTAAACCTTGACTTTGTTGTCCTGTCAATGTTAAAATGTAAGTGAACATTGGCAGGAAAATCAGGTTGAGTCTTTGACTCTTCGGGTTGCAGTGCTATCCCTGAAACTTCGGTTTCTAAAGAACTGAAATTGCGATTGAACAATTCGCCCCCAGTGTTAGATGGCTCTTGACTTCGGTCAAGAGCTTTTTGTTGTTCCATTGATAGGTTAGTTTCTTTCTCTTGTTCTGTACTATCTAGTTTAACATCAGGAACTTGTTTTGCTTTATCTCGAAAACTAGACAATTCAGCATCTAATTCAGATTTCCAGACATCTGGATTATACCAGTCTTCTTGATAGACTGTCGGTATAAAATCAAGAACGTGTTGCACCTCACTGGCAGTCGCATTCTGCTCCTTGAGCCAGTCAACCACAAATGGTTTCGTATTAAATTCTGGAGAATGATAGATTGAAAACAATTCTTCTCCATACTCTAGTTTCTCTTTTTCTAATTGTTTTAGATGTTGTTCTTGACGCAATTCATCTAAATAATATTGAACTGGTGTGATCCATTCCCACCGCTCTGTATCAAGTGTTTTCAAATAAGAAATAACGGATTGAACTTCTTCAGAACTAGCATTCTCTTCTTGTAAATACTCCATCACATCTGGTTTACCAGCTAGAAATTCTGATTGATACAATTCTTCTAAGCTAACTGTTGGTTGTTGCATAGTAGCATCCATTTCTTCCACTGACAAAACTCCAAGTCTCTTTAGATAAGTTGATGTAATCGTTTGACCTTCCTGATATACCTCTATCTTTAATGAACTGCTTTGAAGTATTTCTTTCTGAATAGTAGTTAGTGATTGACCTTCTAAGAGTAAAGCCGTTTGGGTCTCTGGTACGAGACGAACGGCTCCTAGACCATTATGAACCAAATTCCAGAAATCCTTTGGATGGTCATTCAAAATATCTAACTCTGGTCGCCCCATTACATCAAAGTAGTTACGAATCGCTCGATGGTCATCGCCTCTTGCACCATATTCCCAAGAACTGACCATCCGACCATCTGGGAAAAGATACTCTGCTGTACTAATATCATCAGTATAATGTTGCATAACTTCTTCAACATAACGATCTAGTATTTCTGTATTAAAAAAAGGAATCTGAAACTCCTTATAATCATTCTCTTCTGCCATCGTTTTTTCGCCTGCTTTTTCTTTCTGCAAATACTCATTCCAGTCCATTTTCTTAACGCCATCACTTTTTGGGGCAAGATCGATTTGAAAAGGAATGTTATCTTCTTTCAGTTTTTCAATAAACTTCAATCCTGCCTCATCATTATCAACGGCAAGAGTAATAAGATTGGGATTATCTTCAAAAGTGCTTGTTGTCTTCAAAATGTTATCTAAAGCGTTGAGGATGTCCTTTTGTGACCGTTCCTGACTAAATCTACCATCTGTTAGTAAATCAGCCGTATAACGACTTATAACGCTCTTTTTGACACCATCCATTGCAACTAGCCTAACATTCTCTAAACTATCCTTGTGCAACTCATAATAGCTCATAAGGTCAATAGGTGCCTCTAGGAAGATAAGACGATTAGGTGTTCCAATATCAAAGCTAAAGCCTGACATACCATCAGAACGTGTCATAACCTGTTTTAAGCGCCCTCTTTCAGGATACTGAACCCAATTTTCAACTATTCCTTGTAGGCTTGCTCCAATTATTTTGCCATCAACATTCCTAGATTTAAAGACAATAACTGGTTCAAAATAATCTCCCTTTTTACGAGTTGCTTCAGCTAGGTTTCCCTGGTTTAGAAAAGCATCAATTGTTTCTTCAGACAATCCCCTTTCCTTTCTGAGATATTCTCGCCCTAGGTCAAAATTAGGATGTTCATAAGGCTCTAAAATATATCGAAAAGGTTCAGGTGGTTTTTCATCAATAACAACCTTTGCAAATTCTCCTGTTTCCAAAAAATGTTTAGCTTCTTTGAAAGAGACCCCTTTAATTTCTTGAACAAGACTAAAGACATTTCCCCCTTTATCTCGAGAAAACCAATGCCAAATATTACGATTGGTATTGATTTTGAATGAATCATGTTCTGTCCAATAGTAAGTATTGCCTGATTGACGCTTCATTTCCATCCCTAAAGCTTGGGCAACATCAAGGATAGACATTTTCTTTAATTCTTCAACTGTTGCCATTTCTGATTCCTTTCTTTATTGAAGTATCAAAATAGTGTTCTGCCTCTGATTTTATTTGTTCATAGATAGCACGACTTGGTTCTAAGAGATTGACTTCTAATGGTTTCATCTGATGACGTTCATAATAAAAGAGGCTAGGAGCAATTTTTAAAAAGTCATGATAGGTTAACTCTTTTAGACTCCTTGAAACTAGTAAAGTTTCAATCATAGCTCTAGGAGTATCTTCTTTGATTTCTTGATTAAGAACAAGTTGTCGTACAGCTTCAACAAGCGCATAAGACGGTAATGTTCTTTCTGCCTCTTCAAAAAAGCCCATCCCATAATGGGTTGGATTTAGTGTTGTTGTCATGTTTTTTCCTCCATCAGTAAAAGCTACCTAACCAGGTAGCTTTACTTGCATTCTTTAAGCAGCAGGGTATTGTGAGATAAATTCATCAATACCAGCAGGTGTTTCCTCAATTTGGTACTCTTTAGCAACATTTTCTTCCCATTCGTCAATATCAGACATGTAACGTTTGTATTTATACCATTTCCCATCATTTGGATGTTCTGATAGTTCATCATAAAACGGATGAGACTCCAGAACAAATTTCTTATCTCGGTAAACATTAAAGGTATCAATAAAGACCAGCGTTTCATCAAGTGGGATACGAGCAATTTCATCCGGTTTAAAGAGTGTGCGACCAAGTGATTGAGTGCTTTCACTAGAAGATCCTTGTTGGCTGTAAGTAACAGACTGATTTTTAGTGTTAATCGTTTGATCTCCAGAACGCATTGATAAATATTTCATGGTGTCTCCATCATTTGTCCCTAAATAAATCAAACTACCGCAGTTATTAAATATCGTATCAGCTTTATGTTTACCGTATAGTCCTTCTACCTGCGATCTAGCTTGCACTACAAAGTCTATGGAGATTTCTCTAGAACGGACAGATGCTTGTGACTCTGTAAAATTAGGAACAACACCAAGCTGGGCAAATTCATCAAATCTTAATTTCAGATGAATTAAATCATCATAACCAAGGCCTTCACGTTCACCTTTGATAATCTCGTCAGCAACCTTTGGAGCCACCTTCAATACTGTTGTAAAGAAAAGATTAGCCAGGAAGTTGTAAGACTTATCTGTCTCTGGAATGGAGATAAATACAGCAGTCTTTTCAAGTTGCCATTTCTCAATTTCCATCGTATCATCACTTACAATATTCCTTATAGCGTCATGGTCAAATACCGCAAAACGAGCGGATGTTACTGCTAAAACAGACATAAAAGTTTGTCCCCCAAAGTTAGCCATAAACAAATCAAATTGTTTACAAGCATAGTTTCCTGGTAAATCTCTTTCCAAAGCTGCAAACATTTCTTCAATCGGGCTTGAAACATCAGGGTCTTCTCGTTTTAAAGACCGTAACATATCCGCCACCATCGGAATATTTGGCATATACTTTTTTAAAATCAAGCCATCAAAATACAAGTAACCAATTAAAGCCCGAATAAGGAGAGTTTCGGCTTGCATCCAGAAATTCTCTCCTGTATTGGTAGATACGTTCGTTCCCTCAATGATTGATGTTGTTACTCTATCAATATCCAACTCAGAATCCATATAATGAAAGACGTTAAAGCGATCTGAGTTTAAGAAGGTGATTAAATCAAATATTTTTAATTTATAGCCTTTTCTAAGCAAATGATTTCCCGTTTCATGAATTGTCAGGCCTTTTGGGTCTGTCATCATAAATGAGATATTGCTCTGTAAAATATTGGGTTTAAACACATTTCTAGTTTTACCTCGCCCTGACGAACCAACAATCCCCACATTTTTATTAACCTGCTTACTATACGGGAGTCGTTTGTTATAAAGTCCCATCTGGGCATGTTGTGACAAAATCATATTATTTTCTGGTAGTTCATCACGTAACCCCATCAGCTCCGTAGTCGTCGCCAAACGGGCTGTACCATGTTCTTCTCTGGAGCGATAGGTACCAGTATCTTCTACCCTCAGATAAAGAAATATAGCAACTAAAAAGCCCAAGCCGCCAACTCCTAGAGAAATCAATGTTGGCTGCAGATCAATAATACCATTAGCAAATGGATGCTGTATCATCCATTGAAATCGTCCTATTCCCAGAGGGTCTGACATGCTAATAGTGTCAGGAGCCATCAGGAATAGTTTCGTTATAAAGTGTCCTAAATAGAAGAAGATTCCCCCCAAGACTAAGTAAGGTTTAAAGGCGCGCTGCTTTCTCTCTTCAGTCATGCTTTCACCTCTTCTTTGATGGATTCTTTCTTTGCTACTTTAGTCACTTGAGTGGCCTGTTTAGCTTGGATAGCAGCTCTACTTTGTTCCTGGTAATAAGCTAACCGTTCTTTAACATTCATATTTTCTGGTGTCTTTACCAGTTTTTGACTGACCTTGGCCAACTTATCAGGTTCAACAACTGCCTCAAGTGTATCACTAAAGGCCTGCTCTACCATGGCCTTATTTTTAGTTTCAAAAGCTAGAGTCATAGTACTATCTGGCATTTCTCTCACACTGAAACCAATTTGATAATCATTTAAATATTCTTTTAACCGTTCCAAATTCATCTCTTCACTGCGAAACTGCTTAATTTCCTTTGGGGCATCCGTGGCCATAAATTTATTCCAATTGGTTTCTCCTACAAAAGTTTTATTAGTTTGATAAGTCTGGATACGGTCTTGAATCGTCTCAGTCATATAAAACAAAATTTTGAGGAATAATTCCCCGGTTAGCTTGCTAACATCTTTAATTTTATATAGAGTTTGTTCCTGTTCCATTCAATTTCCTTTCCTAATCAAAAAGCAGCAAGTAACTGCTTACCGCTGCCAGCAATTTATTAACGTTTGAGTGTTTCTCTTTTAAAAAGAACCGCCACAACTAAAGCCAGAATGCCAAGACCTAGTGTCATCATTAACACTCCTGCTTTCTCACCTGTATGAGGAAGGGTTTTCTTTTCTCCTGCCTGATCAGTGACTGAAATAGTTTTATCTGCATTAACTGTCCCTCCAACTTCTTCTGGACTGACTGTAGCTCTGGAACCGTCCGCATAAGCTACAACTACCTGACTATTCACGGTTGAGACAATTTGATAACCCGTATTAGTGTAAACTGGAGCAGCTGGAGTCACATTCTGAACAATTTGACCTGTCACTTGTGAAGTCGTACCAACTTGACTAGCACCTGCATCAACAGCTGTTTGCGCAGATACGTTAGGTTTATTAGTTGGTACATCTACACTTGGAGTTAAGGTTGTTTTTCCGCCATCAACCGTTGGAACAGTCACTGTCTTATTATCTGTAGCTGTTGTACCTGCACTAGCCGTATCGGTTTGACTTGGCTGGGAAGATGGTTTTTGTGTGGTATCTTTAGAGGGGGATGGTGTTGTGTCTTGCTTATCTGTACTAGGTTTTACAGTTGAAGAAGAATCCTTTGGTAATACCGCATCATCCTTACTTGGTTCTGTAGTACTTGGAGTTGTTGGTGCTGTACTAGTCGACGTATCAGAATTAGGGGGTGTTACATTTGGCGTTGCTGTATTGTCAACAGGTGGGATGGTAGGTGTAGGATTAGTCTTTGAGGGAGTTGATGAAGGATGTGTAGGTGTGACAACGACACTGGCTGTTGAATCAACGGGAGCTGAACCTTCGTCCGCAAAAACTGCTGCCTGACTAAGAACCAAGCTAGATAGTGTAACAAGTGCAATAAATGATGTTTTTTTCATGATAATTTTTCCTTTACTTTTAATATACTGTCTTAAATACTTTATTTATAGGCTTTTAAGAAAAAGACGGCCAAACTATTTTGGATAGTTACTGCTTTTAGGCGCTGATATTACTTCATAACCATGAGCTGCTTTAGGATTAACCTTAACCGTAAACGCCAGGCGCAAAGTTTCTCTTGTGTCACCATTCTTTTTGACAGAGAGCACATAACTAACCTGATAGCCTTTTTTTCTATATGTGATACCTTCCAAAATTACAGATTGGAGAGTACCTGTTTGGGAATCCAGACTTTTCTTCTGGAGATTTGTTGAAAGATATTCTGAAAAATATTTTTGATTACCCGTGAAATAATTGGGTAAGAAGAAACGGCTGAAAGCATCAATGGCAGGTATCTTCTTTTGCAAAGTCTCCAGCTGCGATACCCGATTAGTCAAAGATTGTGTAGTTTGCCTCTCCTGGTAAAGACCAGAACCTAACGCTGCTACCCCAAGACTCCATAACAGAAAGAGAAAAACAATCAAGGAAGGTCGCTTTGCTCTAGCCACTGCTGTCTGTCTCGGTATTTCTTGCTTATATGGTATTGAGAGAGGTTTTTTTGCCTCTTGTTTAGTCTTTTTTACAGGCACTTCTTCCTTAGAGGATTTCTCAGACGAACTGATTGAACCACTGACTGAAGGACGCCTGGGAAATGGAAAGCCTGATTTATCTTTAAGCTTTCCAAAGTTGATTAAATAAGCATCCGCATCCGTTTCAATGGGGAGAGATATAGTTGTTTTTTCAAGTTGTTTACCATCCTGGTCAAAGTGTTCTAAAATTTTCTCCTCTTTGCTTTTAGCTTGGCGTACACGAGCACTAGCAATATCTAGGAAAGCTAACAGCTGATCTCGTGTTTCAAATCGATCCTCTGTGTCAGTTTCTAAATCCTTAACAATAAACATGTTTAATTTCCTCCTAATGGACTAGAAGCGATCAGCTTTTCCAGGTCGCCTCTAGACTTGTTGTTTTCTTGAAGCAAAAGGGTGATATACTCTGCCTCTAAATTTCGATTCTTTTGGACTTGAATCTTGACTTTTTGAGCGATATCATCAGCCTGTAATTGAAGTTTTCGGAGTGCTTCCTCTCCCGTTTCCAAGCGTTTCTTAAGATCTGCACTCGTTTGTTTTTTAGCCATTTTCTTCCTCCTTTACTTTGTTTTGTCTGAATTTGCAGTTGTGCCGTTGTTACTTGTTGCTGTACCATAATTAGGATAATCACTGTTTGACTCAGTATTAGATACCAGCAATATTGATTCCTTTTTATTGACCAACAATTTATTATTTTGTTGCACATAGGTCAAACGAAGAGTGGATTCATTTGACACATTCTTTTGAGCTTTTTCATAATTATTTTTCTTTGCTAATAAAGTATTGGTGTAACGAACTTTAGCAATAGCAACCTTATTCTTTGTATCAATGTAAATTTCCGCTTCTTTAAAGATATAATCTACCACGTAGCCTTTATAAGCTTGATTAGTTGCTTCATCTTCAGTTGAAGTCTCTTGATTATACATGGCATCCGTCATATATTCTTTGTATCGGTTACGGTTTTCACTAAGATCTTTTTTCGTATAATACGAGACTAAAAAATTTTTTACCTGCTTTTGGGTTAATTCTTTTGTTTTTTCTGACTTGATTGTGGTCGTCTTATTTTCTTTACTAGAAGGATTAGAGCTAGTATTTTTACCACTAGCCCCTATACCATATCCAATAAGTAATAATAAAACAGCACCAACAACAAGCCCAATGACTTTTACCCGTTTCAATTTGTCCATATCTAACATTTTCATCAATATTCGTTCCTTTCTATTTTGTCATCTTGTTGCAAAGGTATAGTACGCTGCTGGACGACATACTCGCCAATGGATTTGCGATTGATTTCCTGCGTAATTGAGCTCGCTGACTAAGAAACTACCATCAGCATTGACAACCTCTACTATGCCAACATGCCCATATTGTGGCAACGTACCATCAAATCCCCCAGCAGTAGAGACGACTGCTCCTTCAACTGGAGTCGCAGAAAGTTTCCAACCTTTTCCAATAAGAGACATGACCCAATTTTGCCCATTTCCTAAGTAGCCATAACTACCAGATAAATCTGTAATTTTTCCTAATTCTACTAAACGATTATAAGCGTACCAGGTACATTGCCCAACTGGATAGCCATTGCCTGCTTGAGTTGTCATGGCTGCCGTTGATGGCGGCTGTTTGATTTGGCTTCGATACTCTTCCGGAAAATTCCAAGAAGAAGCTAGAGTTCCACTTCCCTTAATGGTTTGTTTGAAATACATCAGCATTTGTTTCGCATTATTTTGACGTTGGGCGAGCTTATCCCCAGCATTGCCCTCCCATTGGTTTAAGAAACGGGTGGTTAAGGTAGCGACATTCTCATTACTCGTTAAAATAGATTTTAAAATGTGAATATAATAAGGATTATCTCCTTCTAGCATGAAGTCAATCTGCAGCTCCAGGTCATACCACTTCTTCCCTTTTGACTTTGCATAGTTTCTAAGAAGTGTATTTCGAATTGCTCCATCCGAAGTATCTGTCCACATGCCAAGTCCTAAGCCGCGGTGAATGACTAAAGAGCCGACACTGGCTCCTTGAGCAAAGCCCATATTGAGCCAATTTTCATCATCCCAGGAAGAAGCAGTTGCCCCAATCGGTGGACTTAAATAATCACTTTCTGCTCGTTTAGCCTTGATGTTACTTTCTGTCGCAAAATTTCCAAGCACAGCAGCTATTCCATTATCTGTCGCATTCGGAATTTTCTTTTTAATGTGATCCCGAACGGCTCTAGAGCGTTGGGCTAAATCTCCTGAAATATCAAGATTAGTCATGACAGAGGTAGTCTGTGTGTAGTTCACCAGTCGAAAGTAAAAACCAACGTTCACGTACGTCCATTTGGCTTTTTGTTTTTTTGTCGCCTTTTCTTCTTGTTTCTGGTAATAAACTTCTTGACCAGTACTGCTCTTAACAGTTCCAATGAACGTACCTTGTTCAATGGTATCTCCTGTCTTGAAACGGATACCTGACACATCTTTATAAGTAAACTTAGATTCCTTGGTTTCAATCGTTATATCAGTGCCTGAAACCTTAACAGTTCCAGACATAACCGCCAAAAGTTGCTGCCCTGCATTAGCCTGAAGAACTGACCCATAATAGATTTTGCTTTTACTGATATAGCCAAAACGTTTGATAATGCGCAAGGGGCTATTATAATGGGCCTCGTCTTTATCTGTATAGAATGGGTTGTCTAATTCCTGATAAACGCTATAGCGTCCCAATTCTTTAGACTCTGATAATAGCTCCTCATATTCTTTCCGTTCATCTTTTGAGAGAATCATCCATGCTATTTTACTATCTTTTCCATACAAATCAGCCATTTCTTTAAGATGATCAGTATCACTATTTAAATGATTCCAGATACTGGTCAAGGCATTCTTATATGTTTTCGAGACATCACTTCCTACTTGATTACTGGTTATCCACCTATCATCTAATTTATAATCCCCATATCTATAATTCATATAAAAAACAATATCATCAATGTTTGTCCAATAATCAACCTTATCCGTCGATTTTTCACGATCAATCTTTGATAGATACAACCATGACTGATTGAGTTCAAATTCATCCTGTTCCATAGCCGTTGGTGGGTTTCCACCTGTAAAAATAGCTAAAATCAAGAATAGCACAAACATAGTAATATAAGCCTTTAAAGATAGTGGATTTTTCAAAATAGTACGTGCTGGTTTCGTAAATACGTTAAAAACCCTTGAAGTAGTTTTAGCCGTCTTTCCTAGTTTAGAACGTGCTAAACGGCCTCTTATCTTCTTTAATCGATTAGCTACTTTGGTTTCCCAGCGTTCATTTTTAAGAGTTCTGGTGAACCCTCTACCTCTTGCGAAATTATAACCACGATTTCCAAGATTATAAGCACCTCCTACCATTGATTTACCAAGATTATAGGAGTATTTAGCTATCTTCTTGCTTTGTCGAACGGTTGCTTGATTATGTCTAATCTTTTGACGAGAAGAAGCAATATCTCCCAGAGTATCATTGTCTCTAACCGTACTTTCAGCAGTACTTCGGGTGGTTTGATACCCTTTACGAGTCACCTTTTTAGTCCTGGATCCACCATTTCGTTTAACCGCTGCTTTGTGAACTTTCTTAAAGACTTTGTACTTTTCACGTGCCTGATCTAACTTTTCC
Source organism: Streptococcus sp. AS20 (assembly GCF_000524255.1). NCBI lineage: Bacteria > Bacillati > Bacillota > Bacilli > Lactobacillales > Streptococcaceae > Streptococcus > Streptococcus sp. AS20. Next base: position 431,159 of record NZ_JANS01000005.1, read on the forward strand.
TTAGAGGCTTTTAAACTTTCAGCTTGTGTCTTTTTAATGACACGATACTCTTGCTTAGCTGAACTGACCTCTTGTTTGGCTTCACGTTGATAACGACGGGCTTGTTTAACGCCTTTATGGGGTTTGTTTTGAGTTTGATTTTCTTGAATACGTTGGTTAACTTGTTCTTTGATACGTCTACGTTGGGCAATCTTTTGTTCTACCCAAGTTGACTGCTTCTCTTCTGTCATCCCATCACCTCACTTAGGCATCTGTTTCTGCTAAGTTATATAGTTTAGTTCCTTTAGGGATTTTATTTTCAAATGGGACAATAGTTGATCCCGCAACGATTAAACCAGATCCTTTTTCTTTTGGATGCTTAATGTACTTAATCAGTGCTTCAGGGATATCAATCACTTGACTAAGACTCTGCAAGTCTTGCTTACGATGTTTCAACAAAATCATAAACTCACTATTAGAAAGAAGGTTACGACCTTCCTCATAACTAATGATTGTTCCAATATTTTGAGTAATACCTGTAGGGATACCACCATACTTCCGAATACGTGCCCACAATTCCGCAAAGAAAGCAGCATCCGTTGGATTACGGAAGGTCAGATGTAATTCATCCCAGAAAAGACGAATAGTCAGGATACCTTGACAATCAATAACTTGTTGCCAAATATAATCATGAAGAACCATCAAAGCAAAAGGTTTCAATTTCTTAGATAGGCCTTTTAGATTAAAGACAACTAGATGATTAGTAAGGTCAACATTGGTCTCATGTGCAAATAGATTGAGACTGCCTCGGGTATAAATTTCAGCTTTTGTGGCCAATTCCTTAGCTGCTTCTTCTGGCTGTTCTTCTAGGACATCTTGCCATTCCTTTAGAGTTGGGTGGTCATAACGCTTGTAAACCTCTGTTGTCACACGATCAATAATGGTAATATGATCATCCGTGACTTCTTTCAAAACAGACTCGAATAATCCCATCAAAAGGTTTGCCTTATCAGCAATCAAATCAATTTCTGTTCCGTCCTCATTGAATAATTGTTCATCCGTGTTCGTCAAATCCAACAGATTGATATGAGTAGCGGACTTTGTGGAAATATCAATGACTTGACCATTGAACTCATGGCCAATCTTTGTGTACTCTCCTTCAGGATCCACTATGATAATACGATCTTCAGGAAATTTAAGAATAGTTGGAATGACTTCAGTTGTTTTAATGGTCATCCCTTTACCAGAACCAGACGAACCGATACAAACACCATTAGCAGCATTGAGTTCTTTACGGTTTAGGGTAATAGCATTATGAGAAAGTTGATTTTGACCATAATAAAGAGCTCGAGGGCTATCAGACTGCAAATCAACGTTTGTAAAAGGAATTTGAGTAGCTAGGTTATTAGTAGTCATTGGACGTACAAACTCACTCTTAACATTTAAGAAAGTGTGCCCAATTGGAAGTACTGTATTAAGCGCTTGTTCTTGGTATCGATAACAATCTTCAAAACGCACTCCTAGCTGACGACCTGCTGCTTTAATCTTATCGCTATTTAGATTCAATTCCTCCAAAGTATCTGCTACCACATAGACAGCAATCATTCCAGAAAAGGCCTTTTGGTCGTGTTCCGTGATCTCTTCTCGCCATTTACGAGTCGTTTCACTTGTTTCCCTAGCTACTCCTGAAGTAGCAAGCTCAGGATCAAGTCCTTGCATAGCTCCTTGGCGTTGATCTTTGACCATTTCAATTTTGACAATAGATTGTTGGTTCGTCAATTTTTGAGTAAAATCCCCAGGTTCATAAGGCGTTGCCTGAACAGTAAGCGCCATCTCTACCCCTACATCCGTTATTTTTTTAATCAGTTTGTCAGTTAACCAAGTTGGGTAGTGGCGAACAAACATTATACGGGCTTGTTTCTGCTCAATCTTTATGCGGTCTTCAATGAATTTCATGTAGCTAGGAGCAATAAAATCCTTGGCAAACAAACCTGAAAGAGCCATATCTTTATAAGTGTAAGGAAAGACACTTTCATGATGAAGAAACCAATTAAAAATATGAAGACGGTCTAATCCGTTCAATTCGTCAAATGTAATTTCCATTTCCGCAAATTGATCATGGATAGTATCGGCCAACTCGTGCAGTTGCAAGTCTGCCTGTTGGCGTTCATAACTTTGTGTTGAAAGTGTTACATATTTTTCAAGTTTGAAATTCCGACGGTCAGAAGAAAAACGATTTTGGATAATCTGATTATATTCTTGACGATAATCATCATAAGCATCATCTTCTTCCTCATACAAGACCTTATCAAGAGCGTTCGTTTCAATCCGTCTATTGATAACGAGCAACTGATAGGTATTACCAACATCCAGACTATTGATTGCTTCAGCATTTGTGTCAATCACTTCTACTTTATCTTCAGTATTGGCAGAATTATAAGCCGTATCACCTAAGCGGTAAGTTCGTGACCACTCATTTCCTGCAATATTCATTAAGCCATCCTCAAAAAGGTTAGCAAAATAGATAGAATTTTGTGTACTGGGGTTTACCAAGCGTCTGAGACGCCCACGACGTTCTTTTTCAGCCTTGGTTAACTTCTTTGACCCCTTTTTTAGGTTTAAAATCATGTTTTGTATAGCTTTCTCCTTTCTGGTAGTCAGTCATAAACACACGCTCCTGGATAGTGAACTTAAATCTAAAAATTTCTTTTAGCTCTACGTCTTTTTTCGTTCCATAAAGAATAAAGGGTGTCACAATGACTGCTAATAAAACATAAGTCACAAATTTTGGAAAGTGTAAGAAATAAAGCAGGATACTCAATCCTGCTCCAAAACAAATTCCCAACAAAAAAACAAGCTGGCGCTTGGTACGACCAAATAGAATTGGCCGTTCATAGTTATCAAATTTCCTAAGAAATTCTGATCCAAGTTTATTATTCACTCCATCACTCCTCGTCATACAAAAAGCACCTTACAGAGTTGTAAAGTGCTAAATTATTTCTTTTCTAATATTAGTCAAGACCATCTCGAATCTCTCCAAATGTTGCCAATGCTGCAAAGACAGTAATTACAATTAAAAGAATCATTCCTTTGGTTTCACTAAATAGAGTAGCTGTAATCGTATCACCATTTGATACTAGGCTATTCTGCCCAGTAAAATTATAATAAGCTAAAGCTATTATAAAGTAACCAACCAAGATAACAACTGCAGAACCAATCCAATTACGTATAAAATACCATAAATATATAGGAGTCATCAGGAGGAAAAGAATCATTTTTAACAGCCATTCTCCAGCAACCAGAAGCACATAGCCAATGGTCTTGACTGCCACCATAAACTTACTTGAAGAATTAGGTTTAGTTGCCTCCTGAGTTTGACTATGGTTATGTTCTTGTTGAAATACAGCAGAGACCAAACGGTGAGCTTCTTCTTCATCGTGTGCATGAATGGTTATTTTTGACAATTCTTTATTCTCCGCCATCCTTTTTACCTCCTCATTTGATTACATCACTCCTAGAAGTGATTTTGCCTGACGTTGACTTCCCCACAACAGGAAGATAAAAATAATTCCTTTAGCAATGGATGTAAAAGCTGTAACCCAGCTTTCCCAAGTTCCAGACATATTGATAGACAACAAGTCACTAGTGACAAGAGCTGGATAAAGTCTAAGAACGATAAAGACTAATACACCTTGAAAAGCAACTGCTCCAAAATATTTTAAAATATTGATAGCTGTTGGACGAGTAATATCTGAAACAAAGAAAGCCACTAATAAAGGCCCAATAGCTTTTAAAAGATACATTTGGAAGAAACGCATCATCACAATCAGTTTCGTTGATAATTTAGCAACAAATTGAGTACCACCACCAATAAAAGTGATAACATTCTTGATAAACCAGCCCTTAATATGACCTAATTCAGAATTGAAATCCACAGATGAAGCTGGTACAACATGGTTAATCATTTTGATTGCAATATTGCTTATCTCTAGTATAGCACCAAAAATCCGTCCTGTCATCATGACTAGCATATAAGCAATAATATATTTAAAGGCAATTTCCATCCATAACTCAGACGTTAACCCTCCTCCTTCTTGTTTCATGGTCTTCCACCAGGAGTCCATTTCAATCAAAAAGAAAATTGAAATGATTATAATTGCAAGAGGACGGGTAGCACTAGCAATAGCATTGGCTGTATCATTAACCGTTGAATTATAGCCTGCTAAAGATTTTGTTAATTCACTTGCATTCACCAAATCCCCCCTTAGAAGTGGAGTCCACTCAATGCGGCAACAATTCCCGCTGCGATACCTGAAGCACCAGCAGCCAGCATGCCACCATAGAGCATACCTGATTGGCCACGTTCTTGTTGTTGTACATTATCGTTTTTCTTTCCGACTGAGAAGTCTTCCCAGCCTTGCCAAATACCAAAAAGTCCACGAACTGTTCCAACAACTCCAAGTGCTCCAACAACTGTTCTTACTAAATCCATATTAAATGATCTCCTTTTTCTTTTTAAATTTATTCTTTATTTTTTGAGGGCGATGGTAACCTTTGCCCGTGAGTATCAATATTGGTCTTCCTAAACGCCTTGCTTTACGAGCAATCAGTAAATGTTTACGTGAAACAGTTCTGATTTTCTTGTAAATATCCGCATAAGGAACTACAACATCAACAACTTGACGTTGGCCATTAACAATAGCTTGACGCTTAATAATGCCATATTTAGCTCTTAAAAAGAGCGTCTCACCCGTTTCAAGATAGGCGGTTACGTTACCATGTAACCCTAGTGTTTTTAGATCTGAGATAGTTACCTCAGTATCATATTGACTTTTAATTTCATTCATAGAGGTCTCTCCTTCTTGGTTTGAATGAAAGGCTGAATTGACAGCCATGCTGAAAGACTCTAAAATAAGTCTTTGCCGTGTTTTTTACGCAGGGTTTAAGTCTAGGAACCCTTACTCTTAAAGTACCTTATGACTACCCTTTTAGGCATGATATACAGTCATGTACTTTTGTTTTAATGGCTAGCACCAGATATCCTTTTCTGGTAGTAACACCGCCCCTCCTTCTTCTTTTTACGCTATAGCCATGCTAATCGGGACAGTCGGTCTATTCAGTTGTCAAAGAACTTTAAGTAGTTTAATGACTTGCTTAGGTCAAAAATCTAAAAATGTATGCAATCAGTGTCATAGACTTCCTCTTGAATCTACTGCCTTTTTGCAAGAGTCACTTTTTTAACCCACCTTGGATTGATTACAAAAGGTGGTTGTACATTTGTAAAATTCATACTGGCTCCAGTTGATAAGGAATTGCCAACCAATTGTTGTAATTCTTCTGGGTTGAATGTAATTGAAATCGTTTCTGTTGTTTTATCATAATACTCAATCAACATCTCTAGCTCTTCTGCTGGTTTTTGAGTTTCTCGCATTGCAGCCATTCTTTGTGACTCTCTATTATTTCCAAAAAGTGCCATTAGTTTATCCCCTCCCGTTTTCTTACAATATTATTCCATTCTGCTAGTAGTCCATTAAAGACATATTCAGCAATCCTCTCCGAGGAGCTAGCATATCTCATATTGTCTAAAGCATATTGATAACGCTCTTCAAAATTTAACAATATATAGCTTACTGTGGTCTCTGTAAAGTTATCTTTTAATAACTGTTCATGAACCAGATTCCAAATGTACTCCTTATCATAACGAGTCGCTTTATCCACTTTTCGAGAAAGTAATTCTAGGTTCTTTTCTTCCAAATTTCGAGAAGGAGATTCCTCCTCATCCTCAGAAAGAATTATTTTATTCTTATTCTTTTTAGTCTTACTCTCTTTAATATAAGTTGAGTCCGATTTTGAGACTTCTTGAAGTTCGTTTTTGGTACTTCTTGAAGTTCCATTTTCGAACTTCTGGAAGTTCGATTTTGAGACTTCCGTTGATTTTACTGGGTTTAAGAGGGGTTGTGCTTCTTCAAAAGTCATGTTTAGAATTTGAATATCAGTAATAACATTCTTCACATAGATACGATTAGCCTTGTTTAATCCTTGTCTAACTTCATCAATTAAGCTATATTTGATCAACTCTTTTTTTAGTTTAATAACTTTCGCTCTACCACAACCAAGATCTTCAGCAAGTTCTTCAATGGAGTAATAGATAAAGATATCTCCTGCTTCATCCACAAACCTCAAATCTCCTTTTCGGGTGCTGTCAAGTGAGACACTCAAACGATCTCTACAAAGCATGAATAATAATTTGGCTTCTGCTTTTAGTTTGCTGTAAAACTTAGTACCAATAATTACTTTAGGCAGTTGATAAAAATTATCACTGTTTAGAGCTTGTTCTAAAGAAATTCTTCCGTATGCCATTATTTCACCTCACCTGCTCTCAGCATGATTCCACCTTGTTCAGGAAATTTTATCATTCTAGTAGCTTCAAGATAGCCAAGTGAAGCAATAACACGATCACGTGACCACCCTGTCAATTCCATGAGTTCTACAATCACCATATTCTTTGATTGTCTTTGTTTAGCACGTAATTTTTTCTGATTCATATTCATAACAGAACAGCTCCTAAAATTGGTTTTGAGAAAAACAAAAGAGAGAACGCTTTTTTTGCGTTCTCTCAATATTATTTATTCAATTCTCCCAATTTGGGACACATACTAGGCAATAGTTTTTACGCATTCTCTATTCTCTCCACTGAAAGTTCTAAAATGAGGTTAGCTACTCAAAAAGTATTAAAAAACATCTCAGGTAATTGTTAAGAAAGTTCTGAGACTTTACGCCGAAAAGCACATGTTTGAGGAGAGCAAAAAGATATTTGATGGAGTATTGGGATAAAATAGTCTAAAAGCACTCAATTCTCCAAAAAGAGAACGAAGCTGTACTGACCCCCAAAAGTTGATATTACCATTAAACCACTAATTTTTTTGGTTCCTCTTGTTTTCTTTGTCCGTAAGGCGTTCTTGGATTAACGACACAACTTCATCATTGGTTGGCAAGTCAGAGTGTTGTGCATCTTCTCCTGTGACGGTAGTTTCTGTATAGTGAGCTGCTTGTCCTTGATAGATATACTTACCAGCACTTACACTTGTATCAGGAACCAATTCATCCGAATCATAAGTAATAGTCCCTGCTACGGAGTACATCGCTAAGGTCCTAGGAATATTTTTACGATTCTTAATAAAGTCAGCTAACATTTCTGTTTTGTTATTAATATTTGTTTCAGTAAAATTATAAGGCGTTCCGATTGTCATTAACTTTTTTAGATTCACATCATAATCTCCAAGATAATTCTCGATAAATGCTGTATAAATCAAACCGCCATTAGAATGCCCCAATCCTTTAAAATTATTGAAATTATATTTTCCTTGCAAGTCCTCAAACGCAGCATTAACCATTTTAGCTTGCTTTTTGATATTACTATAACCATCTTTATTATTTTCAAATCCAATAACAATAATCGGTTCATTGTCATTAGCAGCAATCGAACCGCTATAAGTAATCCGTCCATCGTTCCATACTTTCACTTTAAGTAAACTATGCTTAACCCCACGACGTCTTTGATTTAGTTTTTGAACCAAACTATCGAATCGATTTTCTGTAGCAGAACTTCCCGGTATCATAATGATTGGCGACAAACGAGCATTATAAAATTTAGCAATTTCATCGATATTTTTTCTTGTCCAACTATAAGAGGGGACTGCTAAAACAATGAGGAAAATTAAAACCGTTAGCAAAACAAGTTTTACTTGTTTAGTCATGCTTACCTCCTTTTGGATCTACTCGACGAAGTTCATCATGAATCTGATCATTAAATGTAACAAATGGAAGATATATCATAACATCAATGATAAAAATGAAAATACCAACTGCTAGAGCTCGCAAACTTCCTCCTGTCCCAATGAAAGCATATAGTACACTCGGTGCTCCGCTAGGAACCGGATACACAGCTGGTGGCATTAGTCTGAAATAAAGAAAAATACTGGCTATAAAGACATTTATCATGGGTACAAGAATAAAAGGAATCAAAAAAAGAAAGTTGAAAAATATAGGAATGCCAACCATGAAGGCAGCGCCATGATTAAAAAGAGAAGGGAAAATACTTTTCAAACTAACATCACGATCTTTGTCGCTACGAGATTTCCATAAAATAGCAACCAAGAGTGCCAATCCTCCACCAAGTCCTGCAAAGATACCATAGGCATCATAAAGATTTGTTGAGGAAAAGGGATAAGGAATTCCTCTCGTCGTATGTTGTTTTAAAGCATAATTAAGATTATCTAATGCAAACGAATCATTGACAAAAGGAATATTGTTAAAGAGATTGCTATTTCCAATCCAAGCACTAAAAGTCCGTAAGGCAGTGTTCATTTCAATCACGAAGATATTATTTCGATTAACAATTAAGTTTGAGAAAAAATTAGAAATGGTCGAAAATACATTATAACGATTACCTAAGAACAGAAAGAAATTGTAAATAAGTGCTAGAGACAAGGAAGAAAGAATGGGACGAACTGTTTTTGGACGATAAACAAAATATTTATCCACAATTTGATCATCACTTGGACTCGAAAAGCGAAAGATTTGCCCTACTATATAACCCATCAATATGGCAACTATTAAATTGATATTGACAGGAAGGCTAATTCTCATCAAGGCACCATCTTTTAAAAGTGCGGAGAATAACTTTCGCGAATGAATTAACAAGCTAAAAATAAAAGCAGTAATTCCTGCCGTTCCTGTGCTACGTCCATAGTGACCAGCCGTATATTTCGCGCTAAAATAAGTCGCTAACGGGCCCGACAGCCCACCTATCAAAGCAGTACAGTTTGTCAAAACCAATCCAATTGTCGAAAAATACGGAAACCAAGAGCGAACGTTGAATAGGTTGTTAATATAGCCATTTACTGAAAAAACCGACTCTGACAAAACCATTGTTATCGTTGTCAGCAAGAAAAAAGGAAATAGTGATACCAAGGTTTTTTGCGTAATTTTAATAAAACTATTCCGTCGAAAAGCAATCATCTTTTTCAGTAAATATTGATTTACAAATTTTTTTCTACCTAATTTATTGAAGATCATAGCTTGATTGTAGCATAGTTGAGACGACAATTCAATTAGACTAAGTAAAAATAACATGCTAAATATTTTGACGAATAACCATAGCAAATATTCAATAGTTTGTAAGTTAAATCTAAAAAAGCTCAGATAAAAATCCAAGCCTTAAAACATTTAAACTTACCCTAATTTTCTTGTAAGATATTTCTGTGATTGTGCGGAAAGAGCACTGATAATCGTACCCACAGCCCCAGCACCTGTGAACAATAATAGCAAACCAAGATTTGTCCAATAAGAGATATGTACTTCATTGCCATTTAAGATATAATTTGTCAGATAAGTAAAAGCGGTAAAAACATCTGCTCTTTCTGCTTTTGCAAGCTGAATTGCATAGTCAAATTGGTGCGCAACCAACATCATGATAAGCATAAAAACAACACTAATCGCGATACCAACTTTAGACAACTTTTTACCTAACAATTCGTACCCTTTTACTGTACAAACTCCCATGACAATTCCTGAGACAACAGCTACACAACCAAGTTGAGCAATCACTAAGGTAACAATTCCCCCTATCAAGCTTCCCAGAAATGCCCCTACTGTACCTGCTAAGATACTTTCTTTTTGATGATCATAAGCTTGATTGGCGATAGACAAATCCGAACTTAATTCCTGAAAGGCTTCTGGTGAAAGAAGCAACAAATTTCCTCCTACCTGATAAACATCCACTTGTCCTGCTTTTCCTGTCTGCTCGCACACATTTGTAAAATTTCTTTCTTTCAAAAAAGAGATAATATCTTGTAAGCCCTGACGAATATGCTCACGTGTTTTTCCTTTGGTCATACCTACTTTAATATCAAAGCTTGATTTATACAAATTAACTTGATAGGTTTTCAATGCCTTAGAAGACTTCGTCAACTCTTTAAATTCTTCCAAAGAAGGCAACGCTTCGCCATTTTTTACCGAACAACAAATACGGTATTGATTTTTTTGATTCATTTGTTCAATATAGAAAGTATAACCATCTTTCTGTCCAAAAATAACGGTTGATGTTTCATCAAACTGCAATCCCAACTCATCCGCAAGTGCCTGCAAATCAAGTTTATTCATAATTACACCCCTTTATATATTCTAATTTTATTATAGCATAATTTTAAATAATTAGACAAGAGGAAATTAGTTGTAGAAATATAAAAAGAGTTGCACTAATGTTAACCTGCACCCCCAATCGTTAAAGTTTCTGTCCAACTTTTTGGGATGCAGGTCATGTCAACTCTTTACCTTTTCTTATTTTTCTACTCGAACGCCTTTGCAATCAACCTGAAGTTCAAAAACTTGTCCTTTAAATTGTTGCTCTTCTATCTTCTCTTTTAGTGTATTCGAGCGCTCTTTTGGTACTAGAATCATCACAGTAGGTCCTGCTCCTGATAGATAAGTCGCATACGCACCATTTTCTTTTGCCATCATCTTGATTTTGGGAAATTCCTTAATCAAGCCTTGGCGAAAGTGCTCATGGAAGCGATCGGACTCAATAGCTTGTCCCGCTACTACCATGTCTCCCTTCATTAAAGCAGCAATTGCCACATTTGCTATCGAGCTTGCAGCAACAGCTTCTTGATAAGATAACTCTTTTGGAAGAACGCCACGGCTATCTTTTGTGCGCAATTCATAATTTGGGATGTAGGCAATAAGGCTTACTTCTGGAAATTTCGTCACAACTGTTGAAACTTCTCCGTTTACATAACTAGAAATCGTCAAATTACCATAAATAGCAGGTGCCACATTATCTGGGTGTCCTTCAATTTTGGTCGCAAGATTCAATTTTTCAGCATTTGACAACTGCAAATTTGCTAATTGATTGACTAGTTCAATCCCTGCAACAATAACAGAGCTAGAAGATCCCAAACCACGCGCCAAAGGAATATTAGTCGTCATTTTTAAATGATGAGGTCGGATGGCTGGAGCAATTCGACGCGCTACTTTAATCAACAAATTCCGTTCATTTGAAGGAATGCGCCGCCCTAAATCGTGCTCAATAATCCACTGGTCACTTTTTCCTAAAACTTCAATGATCAGATATTTACTGACAGCTACACCAACCGAATCAAATCCCGGACCGATATTAGCACTCGTTGCAGGTACAATAATCTTCATTTTATTCTCCTAATACTTTGAACGTATTCAATAATTTAAAACCAGAAGTTGCCTGCAACTTTCGAGTGACATTTTCTAGTTGTGTTTTGTTGACAGCATGGGTAATAATCACAACGTGTTCAGTATTTCCGTCTGTTCCTTGCTGTAAGATTTGCTGCAAGGAAACATCCTCAGTATTAAAAATTTCTGCCAAACGTAAAACTTGACCTTTCGAATCCGGTGTCAATATTGAAAAGTAGTAAGAACTCTTAACATCTTCTGGTTTTGCAAGGACTCGTTCACGTTGAAACTCATTAAAAGCTTTTCCAACAGTTCTCTCGTTGATCCGGCGAACAATCCGAATGATATCCGCAACAACACTTGTTGCTGTAGGTTTTTGTCCAGCACCTGGACCATAATACATCGACTCACCAATCCCGATAGATTCCACAAAGACTGCGTTCATCACACCATTCACACTAGCAAGAGGATGAGATTTTGGTAAAAAAGTCGGTGTGACTTCTGCAGCAAGACCTGATTTTGTTTCTTCAATAGAACCAACTAATTTGACAACATAGCCTAATTGCTGCGCAACTGTTACATCCTCTGGTGTAATCTTGCGAATGCCTTGATGAGCAACATCTTCAAATTTAACTGTCATGCCAAAGGCGAATTGACTCAAAATAGTCATTTTATAAGCAGCATCAATGCCATCGACATCATTGGTTGGATCACTTTCTGCAAATCCAAGTTGTTGCGCTTCAGATAACGCTGCTTCATAAGACCAACCTTCTTCTAGCATTTTAGTCAGCATGAAGTTAGACGTCCCATTGACCACACCGAGAATACGCGTAATTTTATCAGATGCTAAAGAATTAACAAGTGTGCGTAAAATCGGAATCCCTCCTGCTACCGCTGCTTCATAGTAAAGAGCCACCTTATTTTTATTAGCAATTTCAAGCAACTCCGCACCATGAACTGCTAACAAATCTTTATTTGCGGTAACAACATGCTTACCCGCCTCTAATGCACGTGTAATAAAGTTTTTTGCTGGTTCGATACGCCCCATCAACTCAACAACAATACTTACTTCCTTATCATTTAAAATTTCGTCAATTGTCGTAACAAAATTAAAATGATTCCCAGCTGCTAACGAGCGCTCTTTTTCAGCAATATCTTTCACCAATACTTTCGTGATTTCAATTTCTGAATGAGCTGCTTGCACAATCTTCTCATTATTTTCTTTTAATAAAAATGGAACACCACTAGCAACTGTTCCAAAACCAAGTAAAGCAATTTTAATAGACATAGGCACTCCTTGCGATTTTTATGTTTTTCATTATAGCAAATAAACTTATTTTTTTCTACTGAGCAAATTCTTATATTTTTTATAAAAATAATAAATTATTCTTTAAAATTTTATAAACTGACGCTAAGAATTATGATACAATAAAATTAGTGATTTAATAATCAAAGGAGTTCTACAATGGGAAAACATTCTGGTAATCGTTCTGCACGAAATCGTATTCGTAAAAGGAGACAACGGCGCACTATTATTAGTCTCATCTTATTGGTCATTCTAGTAATCGCAGGGACATTCATGTGGAAACACTCTGGAGTAAACCTCGCTAATAACCAAACAAAATCTGCTGGTTCAACAGTAAATAAATCTTCTTCCTCACAATCAACAGCTAAAAAGACAATGGACTCTAGTCACAAAAAGACTAAAATCAAATGGGTGAAACAGGATCAACCGGTTAAATTTCCTATTTTGATGTATCATGCGATTCATAATATGGATCCTTCTGAAGCAGCAAATGCAGGTTTAATTGTCTCACCAGAAACATTTGAAAGTCATTTAAAAGCCTTAAAAGATGCTGGTTATTATACTCTTACTCCAGAAGAAGCATATAAAGTTTTGACTGAAAATGTCCTTCCGGAAAATAAAAAAGTCGTTTGGTTGACTTTCGATGATAGTCTGAGGGATTTCTATACAAACGCCTTTCCATTGCTTCAAAAATATCAAATGAAAGCAACAAACAATGTCATTACTGGCTTTGTCGAAAATGGGCGCGAAGATATGCTAACTCTGCAGCAAATCAGAGAAATGAAAAAAAAGGGAATGTCTTTTGAAGATCATACGGTTAACCATCCGGATTTATCCCTTGCAAATGCAGAGACACAAACGACAGAATTACAAGCTTCCAAACAATACCTAGACAATAACCTTTCACAAAATACGACAACGGTTGCATATCCTTCAGGGCGTTATACTCAAACAACGACACAGATTGCTGAAAGCCTTGGTTATAAAATGGGATTGACAACCAACAACGGACTGGCTTCTCTTAATGACGGACTTTTAACCCTCAACCGTGTTCGCGTCAATCCGACAACAACTGCACAAGATTTATTGAATGAAATTGCTACAAACTGAAAAATAGGACTTAGCTCAAAAATGAGCAAGTCCTATTCTTTTTTCTTTTGTGCTAATTTCTCACGCTCCAAACGAAACTTTCGGTTCGGATTGAGTTTGTTAAAAAGTTTTTCGAGCTTTTCTTCATTCCAGACATCTGCTGCAGAAACAAAATTACCATTTTCATCACGAAAGGATATCGGTTTATCACCCACAGTATCACTCCTTTCTAATCCACAAATTCAAATTCAAAGTTGCCGATACGAACCAGGTCCCCATCTTTTGCGCCACGAGCTCGCAAGGCTTCATCTACACCCATACCACGCAATTGACGGGCAAATTTCATGACTGCTTCCTCACGGTCAAAGTTCGTCATAACAAAAAGTTTTTCTAATTTATCACCTGAAAGTACCCAAGCTGCATCGTCATCACGTGAGATGTCAAAGGCAGGAGCATCCTCATCAAAGCCATAATAAGCTTCCTCTTCCATTTCAGACTCATCATAAAGTAAAAATTCAGGAGTTTTATCTAGTAATTCTGCAGTCGCATCTAACAGCATTGATAATCCTTGTTTGGTCAAACTTGAAATTGGGAAAATCTGTGGCAGTTCATCAAATTCATCATAATTTTCTGCTAATTTTTTCTTAAATGTCTTCAAATTTTCTGCACTATTAGGCATGTCCATTTTATTAGCGACAATAATCTGCGGACGCTCCATCAAACGAAGATTGTACGATTCCAATTCCTTATTAATTGCAAGATAATCTTCGTAAGGATTACGCCCTTCACTAGCTGACATATCAATGACGTGCAAGATGACACGCGTTCGTTCAATATGGCGAAGAAACTGTGTCCCCAATCCTACTCCTTGACTTGCACCTTCAATCAATCCAGGCAAATCTGCCACAGCAAATGATTCACCAGATTGCGTTCGAACCATTCCAAGATTAGGTACAATTGTCGTGAAATGATACGCTCCAATTTTCGGTTTAGCGGATGTGATAACACTTAGCAGAGTTGATTTCCCAACAGACGGGAAGCCAACTAAACCAACATCTGCTAGAATTTTCAACTCCAACTGTAGCTCACGTTCTTGACCTGGCTCACCATTTTCAGAAATTTCTGGTGCTGGGTTTTTAGGTGTTGCAAAGCGGATATTGCCGCGACCGCCGCGACCGCCGTGCGCCACGATAAATTTTTGACCATTTTCAATCAAATCTGTTAGAATTTTTCCTGTTTCGGCATCACGAACCGTCGTCCCTTGCGGCACATGAACAATCAAATCTTCCGCACCACGACCGTGCATTCCTTTGGTCATTCCTTTCTCACCAGACTGAGCTTTAAAATGACGATTATAACGAAAATCCATCAGGGTACGAAGCCCTTCATCTACGACAAAAATGACGTTGCCACCACGACCGCCGTCGCCACCCCAAGGACCGCCATTGGGGACATACTTTTCACGGCGAAATGCTACCATACCATCACCGCCATTTCCAGCCTTGACTTTAATCTTAGCTGTATCTAAAAACATACTCATATTTTTCTCTTTTCTCGATTTTCACTTTAAAAAAACGCTCTTTCAAGCGTTCGAGGACTAGAAATTACTCAGAGCACCAAGCGCACTTGCAAAGATCGCTCCAACAGTTACCAACAACATGATAACAACTACAATCAAAGTCAATTTTTCGAATCCTGTTTTTTTCCGTTGTCCATTATCACCAAAAGCCACAATATTACCTCTATGTATTTAATTTGCTCTCTTAATTGTAACATGAAGATGAGAGTTTTTCAAATGCTAGCTGAAAAGAATGCATTTCAATTGCAAATTTCCGCAAAGAAAAATCCAGCAAACTTCCCACTGGATTTTAGTATCAAACATTGTAACTCTCAATATTGTCAAAGACTGTTTTCAAGTTGTTTCTATCATTATCTTAACATAAGCCAATTCACCCTAAATTTTTATATTTTATCATAAAATGAGCATTATTTTACAAGACCTATAGACTCAATGAAGCGCATAAAAGCCGCTTGCCCCTCTTTTGTTCGCTTGTAAACACCCGCATCTTCCAAGACGCGTTTAAAAATCCGACCGACTGAAGCGCGCACGATTGTTTGCGCTGATTCTAGTGTTGCATCTGGATGATGAGCTTTTAACTGGTCAGCCCATGCCTGATGATAAGGAGCCACTTCTTCTCTTTGTCCCAAAAGAAATTCTTCAACTTCTTTTAATTCATTTTTCAAACGAGGTGGAAGAATCGCTAAGCCCATGACCTCAATCAAACCAATGTTTTCTTTCTTGATATGCTGAACATCTTGATGAGGATGATAAATACCATCCGGATGCTCTTTGGATGTTTGATTATCTCGAAGAACCAAATCTAATTCAAACTTGCCCTTTTTTCGCCGAGCAATAGGAGTAATAGTGTGATGTTGTTCACCATTTGACTCAGCTAAAATCTGAACAGTCGGATCAGAGTATGCACGCCATTTCTGTAAAATCGTATCCGACAACTCTATCAATGCAGCTTTATCAGTTGATTTCAACCGCAAAACCGACATAGGCCAGTTGACAATACCAGCCTCTACGGTTTCAAATCCTACAAAGGTGAAAACTTTGTCCAGATTTGCTTTTTCCATAGGAAAAGTATGCCTTCCCCCTTGATAATGATCATGTGTGAGAATAGATCCTCCCACGATAGGAAGGTCAGCATTAGAACCTGCAAAATAGCTCGGAAAAATTTCTACAATGTCCAAAAGGCGCTCAAAAGTAGCACGACTGATAGTCATAGGAGTATGCTTGCTATCTAAAAAAATGCAATGCTCATTAAAATAAGCATAGGGCGAATACTGAAAGCCCCATTCTTGTCCGACTAAGTCAAAACGGATAATTCTATGATTAGATCGTGCTGGATGATCTAGTCGACCTTGATACCCTTCATTTTCAAAACAAAGCTGACAGACTGGATAATGGCTCGTTTTGGCCTTCTTAGCTGCTGCAATCTCTTTGGGATCTTTTTCTGGTTTAGAAAGATTGATGGTGATTTCCAAATCTCCATAGGCGGTCGGTGCTTTGAAAGCAATGTTTTTAGCAATAGCCTTGATCTTGATGTAATCATTTTTTTGACTAAGCTGGTAAAAATCAGCTACAGCTTGCTCGGGATTGGAGGCATAAGTCGTCCAGAAGTCCCGATTGAGCTGGCTAGGGGCAGGGGTAATCAAGTCCATAAGTTCAGCACCAAGGATTTCACGCGCAGTCTGACTATCCTCAATCGTCTCTAATCTAACTGCCTCCTCAACCAGCTGGTCCTTGATGTCAATCAAGTCATCCAACTCAGTCTCAACTTCTAAAACACCATCTCCCACTCGTGCCAAAACACGATTGGTCAGGTAGATTCGATCCATTTCCTCAAATGAACTTTCAGAAATGACTTCTGTGATAAATGCATCTAGAACTCCCTGACTCATTGACTCTCCTTCTTACATTCTAAATAGTCTCTGACAGCATCTAAATCCTGAAAAACTTGTTCTGTTTTATTTAAGAAAGACTGCGCTGGTATTTTTAAGTCTGGAATACAAATGACTGGTATCCCAGCTCTATACGCTGCCTCAATCCCTGCTTCACTATCCTCTAGTACTAAGCAATTCTCTGGTAAAACATTCAAATCACTACAGGCCTTTAAAAATATATCAGGGTAAGGTTTGCTTCGCTTTACATCTTTTGCAAAAACTAGATGGTCAAATAGGGACAGTATACCATTACTATCCAAGATAATTCTAGCTCTAGATTCAACACTTGAAGTTGCTAAGGCGATTAGAATACCTTCTCTTTGCAAAAAAGCAAGCAAATTTTTAGCACCTTTTTTTAAATTTACACCTTTGGCTAATATTCGAGCTTCTAGTTCATAAACTTTATCCAAGGTCTGGTCAAAGTTCCAAGGTAAATCATAGGTATCCAAAAATCGTTGAACATTCTCCTCTTCCCTATGTCCACTGTATTCTCTAGAATATGTTTCTTCTGTGAAAGGAATTCCAAAATCTTCAAGCAATTCTTGATAAACTTTTAGAGAAATGATCTCAGTATCAGCTAATAAGCCATCCAAATCAAATAATACAGCTTCCATTTACTTCTCTCCTAGTCTAAAACTCGTGTCCCCGATGCAACTTCAGCGATATAGAAGCTTGGAGCGTATCCAACTACTTCCTCATAGCTTTTGCCAACTGCTTCTTTAAAAGCTGGGACTGCATCTTTTTGAACCAAAGCAATGGCGCAACCACCGAAGCCTGCTCCGGTCATACGAGCCCCCAGAACACCTTCTTGCTCCCAGGCCGTGTGAACCAAGGTGTCCAGCTCTAGACCAGTCACTTCATAGTCACGCTCCAATGAAACGTGGGACGCATTCATCAGACGACCAAACTTGTCAAGATCGCCTGCTTGCAAAGCTGCCCGCGCTTGCAAAGTACGTTGATTTTCCAAGACGGCATGACGAGCCCGTTTAAGACGATTTTCGTCCTCTATCAGATAGCTATACTCGTCAAAGGACCACTCATCCAACTCGCCTAAGGTTGCGATAGACAGCTTACGGTTAAGTTCTTCAACAGCTTTTTCACACTCAGCACGTCGTTCATTATATTTGGAATCTGCTAGTTCACGGCGCTTATTTGTATTCATGATAACAACCACATTATCCTTAAGTTCAAGAGGTACTAAGTCATATTCAAGTGTATTGGTATCCAGATAAATCGCTCGTTGATCAGCTCCCATGCCAATAGCAAATTGATCCATGATTCCTGAATTCACACCAATAAATTCATTTTCCGTTTGTTTACCGATTTTTACTAAATCTAAGCGTTCCAATTTTAAATCAAACAGTTTCTCTACAATAATTCCTGTCAATAGTTCCAATGAAGCTGACGAAGAGAGACCTGAACCATTTGGAATATTCCCAGAGACATAGATATCCATTCCTTTATCAATGACATGCCCTGCCTTTTGTAAGAAATGAAGTACCCCTTTTGGATAATTTGTCCAATTATGCGTTTTTTCAAAACGAAGATTTTCTAAAGGCACCTCAATAATCCCTTGGTCTTCAAAGTTCGCAGAATAAAAACGAAGTGTCTTATCGTCACGTTTGCGCGCCGCTCCGTAAGTTCCTAGTGAAATAGCCGCAGGAAAGACGTGACCACCATTGTAGTCTGTATGTTCACCAATTAGGTTAATGCGGCCTGGTGAAAAAAATGTGTGCTCTGCTTCTGCTCCAAAAACTGTTGCAAAATCTGAACGCAATTGTTGAATAGACATAGTAGTTGACATAAGAGATCTCCTTTTTGTATAGTTTTGTAACCGTTTTAGTATCTTTATTATAAAACATCATTAGTAAAATTTCAAGTATTTTAGTAAATTTTTACCAAATTTAATTACTGATATTTAAAGGTCTTTAAAGATAAAATTCGATAACAAAAGCTTCTAGGTTTTTACTAAATATTTTTTGTATTTTACTAATTTTTAAGGTATAATATACTTATTCGTTAGAGAGAATAGGGAAAATAATGGCAACCATTAAAGATATTGCAAACATAGCTGGTGTCTCTCCAGCAACTGTGTCACGCGTTTTAAATCATGACAAATCCATGTCTGTCAGCGATGAGACGCGCCAAAAAATATTTGACATTGCAGAAGAACTACAGTATAAAAAAATAAAACGAGGAAGCAATCGCAATTCCCACAGTCGTAGAATTGCGATTGTAGAATGGTACACCGAAGAGGAAGAACTAGATGACCTCTACTATTATGCCATCCGTATTGGGGTAGAGAAAAAAGCTCAAGAATTGGCCTATGATGTTATGCGCTTTTTCAATAATGAAGAATTAAATCATCTCGATCAAGTTGATGGCATCATCGCGATTGGAAAATTTAGCACTCAAAAAATTAAAGAACTAGAACTCTACACAGATAAACTTGTCTTTATTGATAGCAATACGCTTGCCTATGGACATAGCTGCGTCACGACAGACTTTGAAAATTCTGTTATAGCTGTTCTTAATCACTTTTTAGAAAAGCAACACCAACAAATTGGATTGCTGATTGGTCAAGAACAAACTTCTGACAAAACCACTACTCTATCCGATCCACGCTTGCTAGCATTTAAACATTACCTAACTAAAAAACAACTCTATCAAGAAAAATATGTCAAAATAGGAAACTTTTCATCTGAATCAGGTTATTCTATGATGAAAGAATTGATTGAAAATTTAGGCAAACAACTTCCGACTGCATTTTTCATAGCAAGTGATGCTTTAGCTGTGGGTGCACTTCGAGCACTGCAAGAAGCAGATATTCCTGTGCCAGATCGTGTTAATGTAATTGCTTTTAATGATACGTCTATTGCCAAGTACGTCTATCCACCACTCAGCACGGTTACTGTCTTTACAGAGGAAATGGGTAGACAAGGACTACAACTGCTGCATGAGAAATTTCAACATCCTAGCTCAACCATTCCACGTATGGTAACACTCGCCACCAAACTAACCCTAAGAAAGAGCAGCTTATAGACATGAAAACATACGAAATTTTATTTGACATTCTTAGCCAAGAGTCTGACTATGTCAGTGGTGAAAAATTAGCACAAAAGTTAGGGATTTCACGTACTTCTATCTGGAAAGCTATTCAGCGTTTGGAAAAAGAAGGGATTCGTATTGAATCCATAAAAAATAAAGGTTATAAACTCATCTCTGGTGACTTGCTGATTACTAAAAAAATAGAAGAAGCTGCTCCCATCCACGTTTCCTTCAATCCAAACTGCCAATCCACTCAGTTGGATGCCAAAGCTGGTATTGAAGCTGGTAAGCCTGCCAATACGCTCTATCTTGCTTCTTCTCAGACAGCTGGTCGTGGACGCTTTGGCAGAAGTTATTTTGCTCCAGAACAAGGAGGAATTTATATGACGCTTCACTTGAAGCCCAATCTGCCTTTTAAACAAATTCCTGCCTATACTATCCTGACTGCCGGAGCCATTTACAAGGCCATCAAAGATCTCACTTTAATGGAGATGGAAATTAAATGGGTGAATGACATTTATTACAAAGGCAAGAAAATAGCCGGCATTTTAACTGAAGCTATTACTTCTGTCGAAACCGGCTTAGTCACTGATGTGATTATTGGAGTGGGTATCAATTTTGCAATCTCTAATTTTCCTAAAGAGTTAAAAAATAAAGCTAACTCTCTCTTCCACGAAAAGCAACCTATCACGCGCAATGAACTCATTGCTGAAATTTGGAAAGATTTTTATGATTGTGATCCAGACGAGCTGATTTACCTTTACAAACAGCATTCTCTTATCTTAGGTCGGACAATCACTTTTTGCCAGAATGACAAAGAATACAAAGGAGTTGCCAAGGAAATATCAGATACCGGGCAGCTATTGATCCAATTAGATACCGGACAAGAAATGTGGCTAAACAGCGGTGAGGTTTCTTTAACAAGTTGGTAAATAAAAGAAGGAGAAGGTTGAGTAACCATCAACTTTCTCCTTCTTTTTTCGGAACAAAATCAATTCCTTTTATTCTACCATGTGCAGATTTTTTAAATCAAACAGAAGAAAAAAGGTCAAGGAATTTTACCTCAACCTTTCTTTTTATTTTTTTCGTTTGATATGTTTATCGATTTCGTCTACTATTTTTCCCATGACGTAGCTCACTTGTAAATTGCGAATGACTAGAAATGCCCAAAAAACAGCAAATAAATAGTGTCCTGACATCATTGCTTCGTTAAAAAAATAGGTTTCAATTGCTGTGAAAAAAGCTGTTGTAAGAAATTGTTGTCTTGTCATAATTCTATTATAGCATGAAAAAATAGAAAAATCTAAATTCAGTCCTCTTGAATGCTAATTTTTTCTTCTAAGAAAGCAAAACCTTCTGGAATGATGGTTTCCTTTGTCTCTTCTGTTGAATTGACATTTTCTCCACGCGCCTTAGCGGAAAATTCAGCCCGAATCTCTGTCCAGTCGGTCATCGAAATAGCTAAGATATCCGGAGAAAATCCAGCCACATTGCTGAGTAAATTCCCAAACATTGTATTGAGATTTTCCCGTTTCATGGTTTGTTCTGCATTAAAGCTCGACTCAAATGCAAGAATTGCATGGTTTTCATTAGCCGCAACAGGTTGAGAACCAACTAAAAGTGCTTTATCTGCACCAGCTAAACTTTCAATAATTTCTCCCCAAGCATTTTGCAACTTAGTTAAATTACTCCGAGCCAGACTAGGATTTTCAACTGCCTCTTGCAGAATCGCATTTACTTTATGACGATCTACTCGGTATCCTTTGCTTGTTTTGGCTGATTGTGTTCCCTGTACCGGATTGCTAGGTGCAGAACTTGACTGTAAACTTGCCAATTGACCCTTAAGCTGGCTAATTTCATCTTTTAGTGTTTCTATCTCGCTTACTAGATTGGATGGTAATTCTGCTTTTTCTTGCCCTTCTGCCAGTCGAATGGTCATCATTTCTGTGTAGATCTTGGGTTGCAAGCTATTCTTAATTTCCGAAAGGCTTTTCGTTGCAATCTCAATCAGCTCAAACAATCTTTCTTGTGGTGTATTGAGATTACCTAAAAAGATTTCACTTATATGGGTATTTTCACCACCCGTTTTAACAATGAGCAAATCTCTAAGATATTGTAACAGGTCAGTGACAAAACGAGCCATATTTTTGCCACTATCAAAAATCACATCAAGGTTTTCTAATGCTGCTGATGTATCATGCGTCAACACAGCTGTCACATAAGCATCTAGTGCGCCTAGACTAATAGAGCCAGTAATTTCTTCTGAAATAGCTGTTGTCAGCTGATTGTCTTGAGTGAGACTGAGAGCTTGATCCAAGATAGATAAGGCATCCCGCATCCCACCTTCTGCCCGTCTGGCGATAACCTGCATCGCATCATTTTCAAATCCAATATTTTCCTGCTGCAAAATCCATTCAATATGAGCAACAATATCCTTGGTCTTAATTGACTTGAACTCAAAGCGTTGCACCCGTGACAGAATAGTAGCTGGTATCTTGTGCAATTCTGTCGTTGCTAAGATAAAAACCACATTTTCTGTCGGTTCTTCCAAAGTCTTGAGAAGAGCGTTAAAAGCTCCAGTTGAGAGCATATGAACCTCGTCAATGATATAAACTTTATGTTTTGCTAGACTAGGAGCATAAGTAGATTTGTCGCGAATATCTCGGATTTCATCCACACCATTATTGGAAGCTGCATCAATCTCAATAACATCCTCTAGGCTTCCTTCTGTTATAGCTTGACAAATATAGCACTCATTACAAGGTTCACCATTCTTTTGATGAGGGCAATTCATGGCTTTGGCAAAAATCTTGGCTACGCTGGTCTTTCCTGTTCCTCTAGGACCTGAAAAGAGATAAGCATGGCTGATTTTATCCTGTTCAACTGCCTGCCGTAAAGTTGTTGCTACAACTTTCTGCCCAACTAACTGACCGAAAGTTTGACTTCTGTATTTCCGATATAAAGCTTGATACATTAGGCTTTGTCTCCAAACATCTCAAAATTCCAATTTGTTTTCTCTAGCAAGATGGCTACAAAATTTTCTAAATATTCCCGATCAATCTCATCATAGTCCCCCAGCAGATGAGAATCCAAATCTAAAACTCCTACTAAGCGACCATCCTTTACCATAGGCACCACAATCTCACTACGTGCCCTGCTATCACAGGAAATGTAGTTACCATACTGAGTAACATCTTCAACGATCACCGTCTGCCGTTTGGCGGCAGCTTCTCCGCAGACTCCTTTTCCTAGCGCAATGTGCACACAGGATACACCACCTTGAAAAGGTCCTAAAACCAACTCATTTCCGTCATAAAGATAAAAGCCGGTAAAAACGGAATGTGGCAAGGTTTGATTTAGCAAAGCAGAGCTGTTTGACAGATTAGCTAAAGCATTGCTTTCACCCTCAAGTAATGCTTCAAGCTGTGCTAAAAGTAATTGATAATTTGAAATTTTTTCTGATTGATTCATACTCTCTATTATACCAAAAAAACAGCCTCGTGACTGTTTTTTCGCAAATGGACAAGTACTACCTCCTATTTCCCTTTCAGATACATAAAAATATCATCCCAATAGTTCTTTACTAGCTGCTGGTGATAGACTTTAGAAGCAGTTGAATGTTTCACTTTCTGCCAAAGAATAGCTGCAACTTTAAGTTTTTGTTGGAAAGCAGCATTATTTTTATCAGCACAGAAATCTTTGACAAATTGATTCCATTGACAGCTGGTATTGTCATACTTAGCGTAAGTTGATTGACCTTGATAAATTGCTAACATATCTCGCAGTGTAAACTCGCCATCCTTTTCTGCTTTTACCTTCCGCCAAGCTGCCGCCATGTCCGCTGTAAACTTGAATGAACTAACACCTGTCTGCTGGGCGAAAAACTCCCGAAAGCGGGTATTAAAGGCAAAACCACAGGATAACAAGGGCGTGTCTAAAGTAAGCTCTATGCCTTGCTTTTTCTTGGTTTTTAAAGGAACTTTCTTCTGAACAACATTCCCTGCAAAATACTGTTTGATTTCCTCTTCTAGCTCTGTTTTGACACCTGAATACTCCAATCCCAATTGTTTACAAATATCTGCTAATTCTGTACGATACCAATAATAGTGTGAAAACTCTTGATAGGTTTTCATCGTTGTAAAATCTGGTCTATCTTTCATTACGTGTATCCCTTTTTTCTTTCTCTATGACCTATTATACCACCAGTAAAGTAATTCCTCAAAAATGATAGATTTGTCAATTTATAGAAGATCGTCCGACCCTCGGACAGAGTGAACTACTTTTAGTTGAAACAAGCTGACCCTCGGATGGAGCAAACCACTTTTAGTTGAAGCAATCCGACCCTCGAACGAAGCAAACCACTTTTAGTTGAAGTAATCCGACCCTCGGATGGAGCGAATCACTTTTAGTTGAAGTAATCCGACCCTCGGATAGAGCGAACCACTTTTAGTTGAAGCAATCCGACCCTCGGATGGAGCGAACCACTTTTAGTTGAAACAAGCTGACCCTCGGACGGAATGAATCGCTTTTAATTTATCCTAGCTGCCCAGCGAACACGATAAAATCTCCCTCTATAAACATAGAATAAGCAAAAGAGCTGAAAAACAAGTTTTCAACTCTTGAGGGGTGCATATTAAGAAACCACTTCAGCTGTGAGGATATTGACAATTTTTGTTGTACCTGAAGCATCTGTAAAGCTAACTGTTTTATTGGCTGGTTGATAGCTGAGATTTTCTAAGCTAACATTATATTTGAAAGCAATTTTAATCAGTTTCTTTTTAAATTCTTGTACTGATAAACCGTAGCTTTTTGCTCTTGCATCTTCTGCCGCTTCTTCAGGATCAACAGTTGGCTGCTCTTCTGTTTCCTCAGATTTTTCCTTTTGAGCATCCGATTTTTTATTTGCAGACTTGTCTTCGTTCTCTTTTGGCTCTTCATTTGGTGCATAGTTCTTTCCGTTATCTGATTGATTTTTCTTACCATGCTGACTAGAATTACCAAAACCATTGTCAGAATGCGGACGGTCTTCTGGATGAGTGACGTAATATTTCACGGTCGCAAGGAAATCTTCCATGCTGTAGCCGTCAGGTGCTTTGTAAAGTCCTTGATCAAACCAAGAAAGAGAGATATTATGATAATGGTCATAATGCGGAATAATGAGCTGACCGTTTTTCATGTCTACAACATAGGCTGTGTTATAAGGCATCGCTTCAACCGGCACCTTTTTAGCTGGGGTTACACGATTGTAAATAGACAAAGCTGTTTCCTTATTTGGATTCGTTTGGTTATCTTCAGATTTTTGAGGCTTTTTATTCTTCATATAAGCTTCTGCCGCCTGTCTTTCTGACTTGGACAAATCGCTCTTAGGAATATAATGACTGTGATTCATGTGCGGAGCTGTATAGCCATCGCCTTGGTCTTCCGTCAAATCATGTGGATCAAAGATATAGCCGTCTGATGTTGCATAACGACCTGCAGCTTTAGCTAATGCTACTTCATCAGCCGTATAAGCAATTTGCGAATTTGCTTTGCCTGCGCGTTCAGGGTGCTGTACCTCACTTGACAATTTCAAAACCTTATCCAATAAGGCAAGCTTATCCACATTCGGATTGGCAGCCTGTTGCATGAGGTCTTCAACCATTGCCAGTTGTGCTTTATCCCCTTTGCTTTCAAGCGTTTGACGAATTGGTGTTAAGACTTTCTTGAAAGCAGCAACGATTTCAGCATTTTTCTTTGTCAGTCCCGCTTGTGTTTCCGGATCAACCGCCTTGACGATTTCAGACAACAAATCTTTCACTTTTTGAAGCACTGTTGCTTTTTCTTCTGTTCCAAGAGTGAAGCCAGATTTGATACCAGCGAGTTGCTCTTCAAAGCTTGCCTTTTGACTAGCATTTGTCACCTTACTCATCAAACTTTCAGCCTTATTGATAAAGGTTTGAATCTGTTCATCCGTCACTTCTGTCTCAGATGGTTCTTCTTTTGGATTTTCAGGCTCTTTGCTTGGCTCAGTTTGCTTGCCATCATTAGGTTTGTTTGGCTGTGTTTGGTCCTTGCCCGTATCTTGGTTCGGTTTACTTGGGTTTGTCTGTTGATTACTTTGACCAGCTAGCTTTTTCGCTTCTGAATAGTCCGTACCAGGAACAATCATCCGCGAAATTTTTTCTTCTAGTGGCGACATTTGACTATAGTAAATGAAATGATAATGATTACCATGTGGCACTGCCACCCCACTAGAAGATTTTTTAGTAATCTGTGCTGGGTCAAATATCAAACCATCAGATTCCACATGACGTTGGTTTAACGGCATCAAGTACAGTTGTTTTAACAGATTGATGATTTCTTGATGAGCAGATGGAGTATTCTGATGACTTGGTTGTGATGGCTGCGCATGATAATTATTGCCCTGATGGGTCTGTGTTCCCGGCGTTGATGGTTGGTAATGAATAGAAGGTAGTGTAGTTCCGCCATTTGATGGTCTTGATGGCGTTGGACTTGGACTCGGAGTTGATGTCGTACCGCCAGATTTGTGTTTGTTGTCCCAATAGCTCTGAGCAGCAGCTAACTCACTAGGAGACAAATCTTTCTTAGGCACAAAGTGGAAATGATTACCATGCGGTACGATGAAGCCATCTCCAGTATCTTCTATCACATCTGTCGGATTGAAGACATAGCCATCATCCGTCGTATAACGACCTTGCGCACGAGCTTCTTTGACAGCTGTTGTTACAGCACCACCTTTCGCTCCCTTATGGCCTTTGCCACTATATTCTGCCCTTTGGCGAGCAATTTCTTCTTTTGTACGAACATTACTGGTATGATTTGGATCTTTCAAGTAAAGGTAATATTTCCCATTTACCTTGATAATGTAGCCATCTTTCACTTCGTTGATAATATCAGACTGCTGCAAGGTATAGTTTGGATCCCGCATAATCAGCTCTTCACTGATAATCGCATCATAAGGGACTTTCCCATTATAATAATGATAATGATCACCGTGAGAAGTTACGTAACCTTGGTCTGTAATTTTGACAACAATCTGTTCCGCATTGATTCCTTCTTTTGCGCTCACTTCATCAGGCGACAAATTCTCTGCTTGCTTGCCCTTGTTTGCTTTAGATTTTCCATTTACATAAGCAACACGGTTATTTTCCTTGCTAGATACTGTCTGATGACGCCCCAGCTCATAGCTACATAAACTTAAGACAACAACTGCAACAGAACCGATAAGATATTTTTTCTTCATGATTCTCCTCATTTTTTCAATTCTTTTGCCAATGTCGCTAGATTGGCTTCTAGATTTTCAAGATAAGTATTATTATTTTGCGGATCAGCTTCCAAAGGGTTTAATTGTTTTAGTTTAACGCCTGTAGATTTGACCAAAGTTTTCGCAACTTTTGATGAAGCATTACTTTCCACAAAAATGGTTTTAACTTTATAAGTTTTGACAAATTCTTCAATTTCCGTCAATTGGCGCGGACTTGGTTCCTGCTCTGGAGAAATCCCGGCAATCCCCAACTGCTTCAATCCAAATCGCTTCGCCAAATAAGAAAAGGCAGTATGCTGAGTCACAAATGTTTTTTGCCTTGCAGCTTTGAAAATCGGTTGATATTTTTTAGTTAATTCTTTTGCCTTACCTGCCAGCTCTTTCGCGTTTTTTTGATAGGTTTCTTTATTTTTACTATCAATCTTCGAAAGTTTATCAGCGATAATCTGTGCTTCTTCTGCCACTTTTTCTGGGTCTAACCACGTGTGTGGATCGTAAAGAGTCTTTTCATCCACTCCTTCACCAGCGGCTACATCTTCTAATCCCGGCACACGCTCCAGCTTCATCCCTTCTGAAGCTTCAAGTACCTTCACTTTAGATTTTTTCAAACTCGGATCTAAACTTCCAGCCCAAGATTCTAACGTATGAGAATGATAAACAAAGACATCTGCATCATAGATAGCTGCTACATCGTTGGCTGATGGTTCAAAGGAATGAATACCGCTACTTGATTGAATCATCCGAACATCATTTAAATCGCCTGATACTTCTTTGACCATAGCATAAATCGGATAAAAACTTGTTACAATTTTCAGACCTTTACTCTGTTTTTTTGTATTTGTTCCACACGCTGTCAACAACAAAGTCAATCCTACCACAAAAATAGAAAATAAATATTTCTTTAATTTCATAAACTACTCCTTAACCAGTTTATTAACCGGTTAATATGATACCACGATAGAAATTAACTGTCAAGAATTTTTTATCTATTTTTTTAACAATAAGAAAAAGTCCTCTAAATTAGAAAACTTTTAATCTTTTATATCATTGCTCTTTTCTCTATGAATCTCTTCTAGCATTCCTTCTTCTTCGGCTGTTAATTCATATTTTTCTAATAAATCTGGACGACGTTCATAAGTCTTTTTCAAACTCTCATACAGACGCCATTTTCGAATATTTTCATGATGACCGCTCATCAAAATATCTGGCACAACCATTCCACGAAAATCATAAGGACGAGTATATTGAGGATATTCTAAAAGACCTGATGAAAAACTGTCATCAGTATGACTAACTTCCTTACCAAGAACTTCAGGAATCAGTCGTACCGTTGCATCGATCATCGTCATAGCAGCCAACTCTCCACCGGTCAAAACATAATCTCCAAGAGAGACCTCGTCTGTCACCAAACTCTTAATCCGCTCATCATAACCTTCATAATGCCCGCAGATAAAGATTAATTCTTCTTCTTGAGAAAGTTCTTCCGCATAGGCTTGATTAAATGTTCGACCAGCAGGATCCAACAAAACGACTCGTGGCTGCTTTTTTTCAATCGCATCATAAGCATCAAAAATTGGTTGCGCTCTGAGCAGCATTCCTTGACCGCCCCCATAAGGCTCGTCATCAACGTGTCTCGATTTCTCTGCATTTTCTCGAAAATTATGATAGTGAATCTCTAGTAATCCTTTTTCGCGCGCCTTGCCAACTATTGAATGCTCTAAAGGGGCAAACATCTCCGGAAATAGGGTCAAAATATCAATCTTCATCGTCCAGTCCTTCCGGAATTTCCACATCTACTCGACTATTTTCAAGATCAATATTCAATACAACAGGCGGAATATAAGGCAATAGTAAATCACGCTTGCCTTTGCGCTTTACCACCCAGACATCATTAGCACCGGGCTGCAAAATTTCTTTAATTGTTCCAATAAAAATATCCCGTTCATAAACATTCAAGCCAATAATTTCATGATAGTAAAATTCACCTTCATCTAAATCCGATAAATCTTCTTCAGCCACTTTCAAAGTAAAATCACGATATTTTTCAATGTCATTGATATGGTACATCCCTTTGAATTTGATAATATCAAAATTTTTCATCTTACGATGACTAGCAATTTCCACATTCATGACAAAATTATCTTTCTTATCAAAAAGGGCCAACATACTTCCCTTTTTAAAACGTTCCTCTGCAAAATCCGTCACCGATAGTACACGCATTTCCCCTTGCAAACCTTGCGTATTCACAATCTTTCCAACATTATAATAGTTCATTTTCTCTCCAAGTACTAGTATTATCTTATTTATTTTATCATGAATAAAGGGAATTCTCAAGAAAACAAATAACCCCACCCACGCCGTGATGTGATATACTCCCCTTATAGTGGACAATGAAAAAACAAAAATTCACTAAAACTATAAGGGGAGTTTCCCTATACTTTCTATAAATTAGCTCAAGCGTATTATATATAGCTTGGAGCTTCTATCACAAAAAAAGAGCTATCAAAAATAGCTCAATATTTTCCTAAATCTATAATTTGATTATATCTACTTTCATCGTCAATATGATGAGCAATTTCTAGCATCATAACAGGTAGAGAAAATAATAGCTCACGCACCATCTGACTGTTTTTCTCGTCCAAGGCAGCCGTTACCTCATCTGCTAATAGAACAGCCTTTTTACGCAAGAGAAATCTTGCCAGTTCAATCCGAACCCTCTGACCACCCGAAATATTGTCACCATTGTTACTGACAACAAAGTCCAACCCCTCTGTTAATTCATTGTCGAGCTTGACTTGTTTTAAAACAGTCCACAACTCATCATCAGAAAAGGATTGTCCCAAAGTCAAATTATATCGAATCGTGTCATTAAAAAGAAAAGGATGCTGGCTAATGATTCCAACACTAGATACAAAATGAGATGTATAGTTATTAGTTGTTGTCACACCAGTAATCTGACCTTCATCAGCCTGCTCCTCACCAATAATTATCCGAAACAAGGTCGATTTCCCACAGCCACTCGGTCCCTTGATTAAAACTTTCTGACCAGTTTGGATGTCCAAATTCAGATGGGTAAAAAGCTGTCTGCTACCATAAGATTTACTTAAATTTTGGATGTGCAGGGCACGAAGTTCTTGCATATCATCTTTCGCCAGTTGTTTATCATCTTTACTGTCTAATACTCCATAAATCTTGTCCGCAGTCGTTTTTGCCCCTTGGATATCTACTGTATCATACATGATTGTCTGGATAGGACTCACCAACTGACCAGCTGCGATATACATGGCGACAAGACTAGCGACAGATACCCTATGACCATTCATGGCAAAGAAGAAACCTAACACAAGCGGTAAAACCTGACTCAGAAATACCATAAAGCCATTACAAAAGAAGACGATATTATGGGTGAAGCAAAAGTTTTGGATAGCTCGTTGATATTTCCAATTTACATTCCATAATTTTTGTCTATTTTCCAGAATCGCTTGATTCATAAGCAGAGTCTGCGCCCCTCGGATGCTGTCAGATACCTGATTATGAACCTCCACTCTGCCTTGAGCCATATCGTCACCAGTATGTTTGAGCCTTTTGTTCATTAAATATTGAGGAATAGGGCGTAAGATAGTAAAGAAGACAAAAATACTCCCCAGTAACAGATTTTGCGTAATAATATAAATTGCTGTTAGTAAAGCAACAAATCCCCAGCAAATTATGTTAATGTACTTTTCTAAATAATTATCCCCCAAATACTCCATATCCTGTGTGAGCATGGTGATTTTTTCATCTTCACTATAATCCTTATTTGTCATTAACTTACCAAATAAATCTGCTCTCATATTCATCTGAATCTCACGTCGAAATACGTTATGCGTGTGATTGCAAAAGAGCATCAAGCTATACAAGACAAAGTAGACTGTAAAACCAAAAAGAGCAAATTGCACTATCTTAAAATAGGTTAGTTCTCCTTGGTTTAAGGACAAAGCTCGAGATACTACTAAAGGTTGAGCAAGAGCCAATCCTCCATTTGCCAGTGCCCCGATGACAGTATAAAATTTCGTTTTCTTATCCAGATAGTGAAAAATTTTATTCATAATGTCCTCCTGGAAAAATAGAGAGGCTAGCACTCCTCTCCATATTATCGTTTCTAATCTATTAACTGCAAATATTGCATTGATTGGTTATAGTTTCCGGTCTCTTAGGAAGTTCTTTGTTTTTCTTTAAACACATTATACATCTATTAAAATAATGATTCAAGTACAAATCAGAAGATTACAAAAGTTCCAATTTTTAATAATTTCCTAAGCAAGTTGATATAAATTAAACTCCTCATAAATATCCCCCACTCTTTCATTTGTCTCCTTGTCAATCTACTAAAAGCTGTATAAAGCTCGGGTTCTTTAAAGAGAAGATAGAATCCGTAGACCTCTGTAAAAGGATAGCACAGGCTAATCCATCAAGAATAGCCCACTTGCTAGGATTAGGGGTCACCAAAGAATCAAGGCAATCACTCTCACAGCCATGGGAATGAGAGGAAGAATCAGATAATCTTTCTCTTTCATGGTCTTCAAAGTCTACTTCACGGTGCTCTTGGAGGGCAATTTCTAGTTGACTAGTGATTTCTCTCTTCGAGAAGAGTCCCCCAGTCACTTCCTCGTAATGTTCTTTGAGTTCCTTATAAACTTGGTATCCCCATTTGTCGGACTAGATAGGAAATCACGATGTAACATGACGATTGTATTTCCTTCTGCATGCTTCCTCCTTAAACGCAAAAAAGCGAGAATTATGAAAACAGTTCTCGCTTGAGATAAATAATTCTTTAAAAAAACAAAAATCCCTGCCAAACAAATTTTGACAGGGATTTTTAGCAGGGAATCAAATGATTTAACCTGTTTTTTTCATTTGCTTATCGCAATCAAAGACTGGTAAATCGGGATTCCACTCTCAAATTGCTATGTGCTTCTTATTTAAGAGTAACTGAAGCTCCAGCTTCTTCCAATTTAGTTTTGATTTCTTCAGCTTCTGCAGTTGCAACACCTTCTTTAACAACAGTTGGTGCTCCATCAACAAGTTCTTTAGCTTCTTTAAGACCAAGACCTGTGATTTCACGAACAGCTTTGATAACGCCAACTTTCTTGTCGCCTGCTGCAGTCAATTCCACGTCAAATGAATCTTTTGCAGCAGCAGCTTCACCAGCGCCAGCAGCAGCTACAGCTACAGGAGCAGCTGCAGTTACACCAAATTCTTCTTCGATAGCTTTTACAAGATCGTTCAATTCAAGGATTGAAGCTTCTTTAATTTCAGCAATAATATTTTCAATGTTCAATGCCATTGTTATTTCCTCCAAATATATTTTCGTTATTTTATTATTAGTTTGTAGCATAGGCTACGCGCAACTTAACATTAAGCCGCTTCTTCTTTGTTGTCTGCAACCGCTTTGACTGCGAGAGCAACGTTGCGAACTGGCGCTTGAAGTACAGATAGTAGCATAGATAGAAGTCCTTCGCGGTTTGGAAGAGTTGCAAGAGCAACAATTTCTTCTTTAGATGCAACAGCACCTTCAATAGCTCCACCTTTAATTTCAAGTGCATCAGCTTCTTTAGTAAAATCATTGATGATTTTTGCTGGTGCTACAACATCTTCATTTGAAAATGCAACAGCAGATGGTCCAACAAAAGCATCAGCAAGGCCTTCAAGTCCAGCTTTTTCAGCTGCACGACGTAAGATTGAGTTTTTGATAACTTTATACTCAACTTCGCTTCCACGAAGATTACGACGAAGAACTGTGTCTTGTTCAACTGTAAGACCACGAGCATCAACAACAACGATACTTGCAGCTGCTTTCATTTTTTCAGCAACTACATCAACTAGTTCCGCTTTTTTTGCAATACTTGCTTCACTCATTTAGTGTTTCACCTCCGTAATTATTTTGCTTGGGGATTTTCCAAAAGAAAAACGCGCCCAAACCTAGACACGAAAGTACAATACGTTTCTTTTATATGATCCGTTTTGTCCTCGGTAGGATTTTTATGAGTCGAGCTCCCCTACTGTCTTAGGCAGTTTTTTCAAACCATTAATAATTGTAACATAAGAAAAAAAAGATTGCAAGAGTTTTTAATATTTTTTATAATTAGAACGAAAATCTATTCTTTTTAGTTAGCAGATTTATTAAATTATTGGAAAAAAAGAGAAAATGGTAAAGGCTAATACGAAAAGACGATAGAATGTTTCATTTCTACCGTCTGTCTGATGTGTTTTTATTCCTTGTTCAGTTCGACACTGGTTTTTTAATCTTCCCAAAATCAACGATAATCTATTAAAGTCTTTTCTTTTAGAATGACAGGTATGCTAAAAGCTATGATTTCCGCTAATACAGTAGCAAGCACATCGTATACGTCAAATACTGCACTAGTATTAATCAATGGTAATAGCTCATTAATAAAAGACATCAGTACAACCACTATACATAAGTGTCTTTTTAGAAAATTCAATAATTGAGACTTTATTTTCACTGAATGTTGCACTAAAAGGCTGTTTTAGCATAGCTGTTGCAATCCATGCTCCTCCACACAAAAGATAGGAACAACTGAATTAATTGAATAATATTTTCTTAAAAATATTGTGAGTAGCCAAATTAACAATCCTAAAATCACTATAATTTCAATGGAATTGATTCTTAATTTTCTTTTCTTCATATGTTCCAACTTCTCATCAACTTTCAATTTATCCATTTTTATTGTACTAAATATCCCACCCTTATCTCGTCATAACAAAAAATATGACAATCTTGTAATATCAGTGTTTCCATTCAGCCTAGTTTTGTCTTTTCAAACATTTCTTTTTGCAGATTTAAATGCTAAAGTCCTCCGTAATAAAAAATTCACTAGTTCATCGTAAATGCTCCCAACATTTTACAAGCCTAAAATGCTTCCTTCAATCTTCAAAAAATGAAAGAATAACGGCTTTTTCTTGCTCTGTACAAGCAACCAGTGGGAGGCGGAGTGAGCCGACTGCAAAGCCTTGATAATTTAGCACAGTTTTAAGTGGAGCTGGGTTTGTTACGGAAAAGAGAGCTTCTATTTTGGGTAATAACTGACGTTGAATCTGATCAGCCTTTTTAGTTTGTCCTCATCCAACTAGCTTGCAAAATACAATGATATGAATGCTATCTCATCCTTCAATTCATCTTAAAAACAACTTCCGCTGTCGGACGCACTAAGCCACGCTCATGCAGGGTTTCAACAATTTGAACAGAGTTCCAAGCAGCACCTTTAAGCAGGTTGTCTGAAACCACCCACATATGGATACCTTTTTCACTATCCAGATCTTTGCGAATCCGTCCAACGAATGTCTCGCGTTTTCCGACAGCATTGACAGCCTGAGGGTAAATTTGACGGCTAACATCGTCCTCTAATACTGCTCCTGGGAAGTCTGCGATAGCTGCCTTGACTTCTGCGATAGGCGCTACTTCTTTTGTCTCGATATAGACAGACTCTGAGTGCGCTGAAAGAACTGGAATACGTACACAAGTTGCAGAAACTGCAATTGTTGGATCTTCCATGATTTTTTTGGTTTCATTGGTCATCTTCATCTCTTCGTAAGTGTAATCATTGTCCGTAAAGACATCAATTTGAGGAAGAGCATTAAAGGCAATCGGATAGTGCTTTTTGTCAGCACCTGCCGGAAGAATTTCTGCTTTCAAATCTTTTGGCATTATACCATCGTTTAAAACTTCACGTAGTTCCCGTTGCGTTTCTAGAATAGCTCCCATACCAGCTCCAGACACAGCCTGATAGGTAGATACGATAATGCGCTCCACCCCCCATTTCTGGCGAACTGGCTCAAGCGCAATCATCATTTGGATTGTTGAACAATTTGGACAAGCAATAATTCCCTTATGATTATCAAGTGCATGCGCATTCACTTCTGGAACTACTAATGGAACATCAGGA
This sequence comes from Streptococcus sp. AS20, assembly GCF_000524255.1. Classification (NCBI taxonomy): domain Bacteria; kingdom Bacillati; phylum Bacillota; class Bacilli; order Lactobacillales; family Streptococcaceae; genus Streptococcus; species Streptococcus sp. AS20. The sequence goes on from NZ_JANS01000005.1 coordinate 466,509, forward strand.
TTTTGCCGAAAATAAGAGGTGTTATCTACTACAACTGCACCTGCTTTTACTGCATAAGGAGCGTATTTAGCAGAGATTGAACCACCTGCTGAAAAGAGAGCAATATCAACACCAATAAAAGCTTCCTCAGTTGTTTCTTCAATCACCACTTCTTGATCTTTAAATGACAGTTTCTTCCCCGCTGAACGTACTGAAGCCAAATAGCGTACTTTTTCAATTGGAAGACTTGATTCTTCCAACATTTTAATCATTTGAGCTCCAACGGCACCTGTAGCACCCACCACAGCAACTGTGTATCCCATCACATACCTCTCTGAATTTTCAAAAAATTTGTGTATTGCTTGTATTATACTACTTTTCTAAAGAATTGAAAAGACTTACAAAAAATCCCTACTAAAAAGTAGGGATTAAGGGCACTTATGTGTGATGAGCAGGTTCACACAACTCATCAAGGTCCGCTCCTGCGTATATGACCTCCCATGCTCAATATGTGACTTACGTCACCTATCGACTCATCGCATGAACCAATCTTACTATACTTATCAAATTATGTCAAGAAAAACTATTACATTCTCAGCTCCTTCCACGTTTGAAATTAACATTTTAAAAGAGTAAAATAATTTTAGGAGGATAAAAAATTATGGATACAACAAAACAGCCTGTCCTTATGCCTCAGGATACGAGAATAATGGCTCTCTTACTTGGTGCTGTAGGTGGCTGCCTTGATGTTTTCTCGCATATGCAATTTAGTACGCTAATCGCAACCCAAACAGGGAATATTCTTTTAATTGTAGCCGACTGGGATGGTCCAACCGTAAAGACGGCTTATCGCATTCTTTCACTTGTCTTCTTTACTTTTGGTTTTATCCTTGGTATTCTACTTAAAGAACAGGCTCAAAGTTCACATTGGCGTACTTGGGGAATCTTACCGTTAACTCTCATCACTTTCCTCTTTCCGTTCTTTCACTCTCATTATTTTATCTGGGTGATATTATTTGCAACCTCTACAGGAATGGTCATGTTAACTTATACAGGCTCAAAAGTCGAGTCTCACCCCTACATGATTATGATGACCTCAGGAAATTATCGGAAAATGGTCACTGCTTGGTACGAGTATATTCGTTTTAAAGAGCGTAGACATATTATTCAAAGGCAGGCTGTTAATTACTCTATGATTGTTGCCAGTTTCATCGGAGGAGCTATTTTCACTGGAGTTCTCACACGCTTCATTCATCAATATGCTATCTGGACAGTCACTGCTATTTTAACCATTATTATCGTCCATTATACTAGATATAATCGTATCCATCATTTAGAACAAAAGAATATTTAACATTACGCAACGCTCTAAACATAATTTAGGGCGTTTTACTATTATCAAAAGCATTCATCAATAAATCGAGACTTTATATACCTTTACAAGTACTTACTTCCTTCCCTGATACTGAGAGATGTCAGACCTTCTTTATGCGTTTGGATAAAATCCCGCACCCAATCAGGGTTAGTCTTTGAATAATCACGTAGCGCCCAGCCAATGGCTTTATTGATAAAAAACTCTGTCTGCCCCAGATTATTGAGAAGGATTTGCTCCAGCAGCAGAACATCCGTTTGCTCTTTTTGAAGTAATTGGTGTTCGATAGCCAATCGGCGCAACCAAATGTCCTCATCCGTACTCCAACCCAATACTATTTTCTTTGTCTCAGGATAGTGTAAACAAATATAACCTACCGAGCGACACAAAAAGTCAATCGTGTCCCACCAAGGCTTTATTTGTGCCAATTTCTTTACCTTTGGCAAATCATTTGAGGTCAAAGATTTTTGTTTTAGTTGTAAATAATCCAGCACCACATATTGCATTTCACGATAGGGATTTTCCCAAGCCTGATTGATAAATTTCCAATCTATCGTAGACTTGTGACTTTTCTTAAAAACTATTTTAGAAATTTGCCGCCTAATAGGTGTCTTTACTCCTAAAAATTCAAACTGATTTTTCATATACACCTTCATGTGAACCGCATCATCACTGTTAGCTACTTCTTTTAAATCTTGAAAAATATCTTCTGCTTTCATATCACTATTCATTTTCAAGCCCCATATCTTTAAATAATTTAATCGGTTCTGCTGGTTTACCCAAACTCTTCTGCAACCACGTTGTTATCGTGCCATTGACCAAATTTGTAACCAATTTTGGGAAAATGATCCACTTGCTGGTAACTACGTTTTTTATGGAAAGAAATACTGGCATCATTCAGCAGGGCAATACAAGCTAGAAAATGGACAATGCCTTGCTGTTCAATAATCATCATAGAGGGAGCTGCCTCCCCACGACCACGACTCTCACTAGCTACATAAACTGACAATTCAGCCGCCCAATTGTAGGCCTCTCGATTATCATAAGTCGAAACATATGCATAACCGAAAATTTCCCCATTTTCCTCTGCCACTAGATAAGGATATTTTTTCAAAGTCTTTTCAATACGATCGGTAAATTCTTCGGCGCTGGGAATCTGGCATTCAAATGTAATAGCAGTATTTCTACATAAAGAGCGTAGAGCGCTACAAGGGATGCAACATCAGATTTATGAGCTAATCTAATGTTCATCCTAACGACTCTTTCCTTCCAACCTTTTTATTTAAGCCTATACAACTATACATAGTTTACCAAATTCAAAAATAAAAGGCTCTTGCGAACCTTGTTATTTAAAACAGTCCAATCACTGTACCATCTGCTGCTACGTCCATGTTGAGTGCTGCAGGTCGTTTTGGCAAGCCGGGCATCGTCATAACATCACCAGTTAGGGCGACAATAAAACCTGCACCCAATTTTGGAACTACTTCGCGGATAGTGATTTCAAAGTTTTCTGGCGCTCCCAGAAGATTTGGATTATCTGAAAAACTGTACTGGGTCTTGGCCATACAAATTGGCAGCTTATCCCAGCCGTTCTTGACAATTTGAGAAATTTGAATTTTTGCTTTCTTTTCAAAATTAATTTTTGTTCCACGATAGATTTCCTTGACAATTTTCTCGATTTTTTCTTCAACTGTCAGATTATTATCATAGAGTCGAGTGTATTTGGCGGGTCTCGTTTCAATCGTTTTGACCACAACTTCCGCAAGAGCCAGTCCACCGTCAGCACCATCTGCCCAGACACTAGCTAATTCCACAGGTACATCAATTTGAGCACAAAGTACTTTCAGCTCAGCAATTTCAGCTTCTGTATCAGAAACAAACTCATTGATTGCTACAACAGCTGGAATGCCAAATTTACGGATATTTTCCACATGACGTTTGAGGTTGGCAAATCCAGCCCGCACTGCTTCTACATTTTCTTCGGTCAAGGCATCCTTGGCTACACCTCCGTTCATCTTAAGAGCACGGAGTGTTGCTACGATAACGACAGCATCCGGTGAAGTTGGTAAGTTTGGTGTCTTGATATCTAGGAATTTCTCAGCCCCTAGATCCGCGCCAAAACCAGCTTCAGTCACTGTGTAGTCCGCCAAATGCAGAGCTGTTGTTGTCGCCAGAACAGAATTACAGCCATGAGCGATATTGGCAAACGGTCCGCCGTGAACAAATGCAGGAGTTCCATAAATAGTCTGTACTAGATTCGGCTTTATAGCATCTTTCAAAATAAGAGCAAGAGCTCCCTCTACTTCCAAATCTCGAACATAAACAGGCGTCCGATCATGACGATAACCAATAACGATACTAGCTAAACGTTCTTTCAAGTCTTCAATACTTGTCGATAAGCAGAGAATAGCCATTATTTCAGATGCAACCGTAATATCAAAACCATCTTCCCGTGGAATTCCATTAACTGGGCTCCCCAGACCGACAGTAACGTGCCGCAAAGCACGGTCGTTCAAATCTACCACGCGCTTCCAAATGATACGCCGTTGGTCAATTCTTAAATCATTTCCTTGATGAAGATGATTGTCAATCAGAGCAGAAAGAGCATTGTTAGCGGTAGTAATCGCATGCATATCTCCTGTAAAATGCAGGTTGATGTCCTCCATTGGTAGAACCTGTGCATAACCCCCTCCAGCAGCTCCGCCTTTAATTCCCATAACTGGCCCAAGAGACGGTTCTCGAATCGCAATCATGGTTTTCTTTCCGATTTTGTTAAGAGCATCTGCTAAACCAATGGTAATTGTCGATTTCCCTTCTCCGGCAGATGTCGGATTAATCGCTGTTACCAAAATCAACTTACCAACTGGACTCTTTTGCAATTTCTGAATCTTATCAAAAGACAATTTAGCTTTGTATTTGCCATAAAGTTCTAAATCATCATAATCAATTCCAACTTTTTCCACCACATCAGCAATGGGCTGCAAGTCAACACTCTGAGCAATTTCTATATCCGTTTTCATTTGGAATCCTCCAGTTTTGATAAGATTATTATACCAAAAAATAAAGAAAACAAATTCTTTTAAAGCTAAACTTCTCAAAAACGTTCGGAAAAGTCTTTTTTATTTACGAATTAACTTTTTTTGTGTAAAATTTAGTTATGAAACTATTGATTACTTCTGGCGGAACGAGCGAGAAAATTGATCAAGTTCGTTCTATTACAAATCACTCGACAGGAAAACTCAGTGCACTTATTGCGGAAAGTTTTTTGGCACGAGGCGATAAGGTCACCTTAGTCACTACACAGAGTGCTGTCAAACCCGCTTCTCATCCGAACTTAACCATTCAAATTATTAAAAATGTACAAGATTTGCTGGCAACAATGCAGCCTTTGGTCAAAACTCATGATGTTTTAATTCATTCAATGGCCGTTTCTGACTATACTCCTATTTATATGGCAGGATTTGACCAAATCACTGCTTCGCAGGATTTAACAGAGTTTTTGAACAAAACAAACGTCCAAGGGAAGATTTCATCACAAGATGATTATCAGGTTCTCTTCCTCAAACAAACGCCGAAAATTATCAGCCAAGTAAAAAAATGGAATCCCAATATCCGTCTAATTGGTTTTAAACTCTTAGTTGATGTTTCTAAGGAAAAATTATTGGCAGTTGCTCGTGCCAGCCTTATAAAAAATCAAGCTGAAATAATTGTGGCAAATGACTTGGATCATATTTCCAATCATCAACATCATGCTTACTTAGTTAAACAAGATTCTGTAATAGAAGCAACCACTAAAGAAGAAATTGCTCAACTATTGCTTACACATATTCATGCAAAGGACAATCTATGAAACATATCACATTAGCTGTCACGGGAAGTATTGCCGCCTATAAAGCTGCTGACTTGACTAGTCAATTGACTAAAGAAGACTTTGCGGTTACGGTACTGATGACACAGGCTGCAACTGAATTTATTACACCTTTGACTTTGCAAGTTTTGTCAAAAAATCTAGTTCACTCAGATGTCATGAAAGAGCCTGCGCCAAACAAGGTCAATCACATTGAAATCGCTAAGCAAACAGATCTCTTCTTAGTGGCACCCGCTTCTGCCAATACCATCGCTAAATTAGCCAGTGGCTTTGCAGACAATATGATAACAAGCACTGCTCTCGCTTTGCCTATAACAGTCAAAAAAGTGCTATCTCCTGCTATGAATACAAAAATGTATGAAAATCCAATCACACAAGAAAATCTATCTAAACTAGAAAAATACGGCTGGCAAATTATTCAGCCTAAAGAAACTGTCCTAGCTTGTGGTGACCACGGAATCGGCGCCCTTGCTTCTGTAGAAACGATTATAAAAAAAGTAAAGGAAATGATTTATGAAAAAACAATCTAATATTGCTCAAATTGCTATCTTTTTTGCTATTATGCTCGTCATTCATCTATTGAGTTCGGTGATATTCAACCTATTCCCCGTCCCGATTAAACCAACGATTGTTCATATTCCTGTTATTATTGCTAGTATCCTTTATGGACCAAAAGTTGGCGCACTTTTAGGTGCTTTAATGGGAATTATTAGTTTAGTTACAAATACAATTGTCCTCTTGCCAACAAGTCATCTATTTAGTCCATTTGTTCCTAATGGGAATATTTATTCGCTTATCATCGCTCTCGTTCCGCGAATTTTAATCGGAGTCACACCTTATTTTGTTTATAAATATCTTAAAAATAAGACTGGACTTATATTAGCAGGAACAGTTGGTTCATTGACAAATACCATATTTGTTTTAGGAGGGATTTTCCTACTATTCTCCAAAGTGTATAACGGAAACATTCAGTTGCTGCTTGCCTCTGTCATTTCAACCAATTCTATTGCTGAAATGATTATTTCTGCGGTTTTGACGGTTACCATTATCCCAGCACTTGAAAAAGTTAGAAAATAATCACGTGAAAACGTGATTTTTTTATGAAAAAATGCTATAATGAAAACGGTTAAATAATAAAAAGTTTAGAATTCTAAGAAAAATAAAATGTTCATCATTCCGCTAAGGAAAGAAAATTAGCTGCTATTTTTCAGATGTTTTCATAAACTTTCCAAATTTGATAAAAGGAGACTTCACAATGACTTATCAAGATAATTTCAAAAAATGGTTTAATTTTACAGAACTTCCAGACTACCTTCGTAAAGAATTGGATTCGATGGACGAAAAGACAAAAGAAGATGCTTTTTATACAAATCTTGAATTTGGTACCGCTGGTATGCGTGGCTTGATTGGTGCAGGTACAAATCGTATCAATATTTATGTCGTTCGTCAGGCAACTGAAGGTTTAGCACGTTTGATTGATGAAAAAGGTGAGGATTTCAAAAAACGCGGTGTCGCTATTGCTTATGACTCTCGCCATTTCTCACCAGAGTTTGCCTTTGAATCTGCTGCGGTTTTAGCAAAACATGGCATTAAATCTTACGTATTTGAAAGTCTCCGTCCGACACCAGAATTATCATTTGCAGTTCGTCACTTAAAAGCTTTTGCCGGGATTATGATTACAGCCAGCCACAACCCTGCTCCATTTAATGGCTATAAAGTTTATGGCGAAGATGGTGGTCAAATGCCACCTCATGATGCTGATGCTCTAACAGCTTATATTCGTGCCATTGAAAATCCATTTACTATTGAAGTAACTGATGTTGAAGCCGAAAAAGCTTCTGGTTTGATTGAAGTTATTGGTGAAACTATTGATGCCGAATATCTCAAGGAAGTTAAAGACGTCAACATCAACCAACAATTGATTAAAGAATACGGCAAAGACATGAAGATCGTCTACACTCCGCTTCACGGTACAGGTGAAATGTTAGCACGTCGAGCATTTGCCCAAGCTGGTTTTGATTCTGTTCAGGTTGTTGAAGCTCAATGTGTGCCAGATCCAGACTTTTCTACTGTCAAATCACCAAACCCAGAAAACCAGGCGGCTTTCTCTCTCGCTGAAGAATTGGGACGCAAAGTTGGTGCGGACGTCCTTGTCGCAACAGACCCAGATGCTGACCGTGTTGGTGTTGAAGTTCTCCAAAAAGATGGTAGCTATCGCAATCTTTCAGGAAATCAAATTGGTGCAATTATGGCTAAGTACATCTTGGAAGCTCACAAGACAGCTGGAACACTTCCTGCAAATGCAGCACTTTGCAAATCTATTGTATCTACCGATCTTGTAGCCAAGATTGCTGAAAGCTACGGCGCAACCATGTTCAACGTCTTAACTGGTTTCAAATTTATCGCTGAAAAGATCCAAGAATTTGAAGAAAAACACAATCACACTTATATGATGGGCTTTGAAGAAAGCTTTGGCTACTTGATTAAACCATTTGTACGTGACAAAGATGCGATCCAAGCGGTATTAGTTGTTGCAGAATTGGCTGCCTATTATCGTTCTCGCGGCTTGACTCTTGCAGACGGAATCGAAGAAATCTACAAAGAATATGGTTATTATGCTGAAAAGACAATTTCAGTCACCTTGTCTGGCGTTGATGGCGCTGAACAAATCAAGGCAATAATGAGTAAGTTCCGTGATAATGCACCAAAAGAATTCAATGCTACTGCTATTGCAGTCACAGAAGATTTCAAAGCTCAGACTGCCACTACTACTGATGGAACAGTCACTGCCCTTACAACACCCCCTAGTGATGTATTAAAATATACGCTTACTGATGGTTCATGGATTGCTGTACGTCCTTCAGGAACAGAACCAAAAATCAAATTCTATATTGCCGTTGTTGGGAATTCCAGCCAAGACGCTCAAGCAAAAATTGATACAATTGAAGCAGAAATCAACGACTTTGTACAATAAGCAGAAAAACTGAAGCCTTTGGTTTCGGAATCTCACTTCTATAATCTTCAAATTTCGAGTCTGGGACGATCATGTCTCAGACTCGACTGCTTTTATAATAAAGAACAGTGCTTTGAATCTGCTTTGCAAGCCACAAATGCCATTCGCTTTTCAAACTTAAAAAGAATGACTAATAAAAAATAAGGGAACTATATAGTAGTTTACACCAATCACAATATGGAGTATTTTAAAATAAGATTTTTGTAAATTTTACAACTAAACTTTGTGATTGTGTAAACAGGTATATAATTCCAAAGAAAATAATCTTTTCTCTATTTACAACTTCCAACAGTCTAGTAGGCTGTCGCTTTGTCTCATTCATCTTTCAATATTTTACTTTTCATTTCAAATCTCTGCATTATTTTTATATTTATGGCATACTGGAATGAGCAAAAGAAATGAGGTTATTTTATGAAAAAATTTGCACAAGATATCAAAGTTTTAGAAATGACTACTGTTAATCGTGCTCGAAAAGCTATTGCAAACAAGGAAACAGCTACATTTTTCATTGGTCGAAAAACATGTCCTTACTGTCGTAAATTCGCCACTACGCTAGCTAGTGTTGTCGCTGAAACCCAAGCACACATTTTCTTTATCAACAGTGAGGAACCTAGTGAACTGGAAGAACTCCAAGCTTTTCGTTCCGAATATGGAATCCCAACTGTGCCAGGATTTTTACACACAGAGAATGGTCAGGTGACTGTCCGTTGTGACTCTTCTATGACGGCTGACGAAATCAAGACATTCGCTCACTTATAAAAATGAAGCTGGAATTAAAATTTCCAGCCTCAAAGTATATTATAAACTAACTAAGCAGTAACTTTTTACTATCACCAAACGAGGCAGGGATCATATCGTCCCTGTCTCTTAATATTTAATTTCCTTTTAATTTTCCTTTTTGAAAGGCTTGCCACATCTTTTGCTGAGGTTTAGCAAATGGATAGTTGTCAAATTCATCAGGATGCAACCATAAAACTTGTTCCTGTTTAGGCATTTCCGTAGCATTTACTACCTGACCATAAAGTAAACGGATCTGCCACTTGCGATGACTAAATACATGCTGAATCTGTGGGAAGTGTACTGACTGCCAATCCACTACTACATCATAATCCTGTTCAAAGCTTTCTTTGGGAGATAAGTCAAATGAAACTTGATTTTCAGCTATTTCAAAAAGCGATAACTGTTCATCATCAGGAAATTCACCTACTTCAATTAAAGGAAAATGCCAAAATCCGGCCAAAAGGCCGCTAGTCTCATTTTTTTCCAAAAGAAACTGTCCTTGAGCATCTTGGATAATCAAACCATATAAATAAACTGGAACTGGTTTTTTCTTAGGAGCTTTGATAGGGTACTTCTCCATGGTTCCATGTAAGTAAGCAGCACTAAATTCCTTTACAGGGCTATCTTCTGGTCGAGGATTCACCGGTGCTTCAATATCTGAACCCAAATCCATCAGAGCTTGGTTAAAATCTCCTGGCCTTTCGGGATCGATCAACATTTCCATCATAGTTTGAAAAACTTTCCGATTGGCTGGAATACCAATGTCTAAATTCACCTCAAACAAACGACTCAAAACTCGCATCACATTCCCATCAACAGCTGGCTCTGGCAATCCAAAAGCAATACTAGCGATAGCGCCTGCTGTATAAGGACCAATCCCTTTAAGACTGAAAATTCCTTCGTAAGTGTGAGGAAACTCACCCTCAAACTCTGCCACAATCTGCTGAGCCGCCTCTTGCATATTGCGCACTCGCGAATAATATCCTAGTCCCTCCCATGCTTTTAATAAGCGTTCTTCTGGTGCGATTGCCAAATCTTTGACTGTCGGAAACCAATCCAAAAAGCGCTCATAGTAAGGAATGACCATGTCTACCCGTGTTTGCTGAAGCATAATTTCTGAAATCCAGATATGATAAGGATTGTTGCTTCTCCGCCAAGGCAGATCACGTTTATTTTCATCATACCACATTAGTAACTTTTGGCGAAAGGATGTAATTTTTTCATCCTCCCACATTTCAATTCCGTATTTCTTCAAATCTAACATGAATTTAGTATATCATAAAATAAAACAAGAACCCAGAAAGTGAACTCTGGATTCTTTGTCATTCTTCTAATCTAATAATGACCAACTACTTGGCTGGCAGTAATTAACGTCAATTTATAAACATCGTCAGCATTACATCCTCGTGAAAGATCATTTACTGGATGATTCAACCCTTGCAAAATAGGACCAACTGCTGAAAAACCGCCAAGACGCTCTGCCATTTTATAGCTGATATTTCCAGCTTCGATACTAGGAAAGACGAAAACAGTCGCTTGTCCAGCTACATTGCTGCCAGGAGCCTTTAATTCTGCTGTTTTAGGTACAAAAGCTGCGTCAAATTGTAATTCTCCATCAATGGCAAGGTCAGGTCGCATTTCCTGCGCTAGTTTTGTGGCTTCAACGACTTTATCAACCTTTTCACCAAATCCAGATCCTTTAGTTGAATAACTAAGCATCGCTACTTTCGGATCAATACCAAAGATTTGTGCAGTTAATGCTGAGTTAATGGCAATTTCTGCTAATGTTTTAGCGTCTGGATCAATATTGATGGCACAATCACTGAAAACATAACGTTCATCGTCACGAACCATGAGAAAAGCACCAGATGTACGAGAAACCCAAGGAAGGGTTTTAATAATTTGAAGGGCTGGGCGAACTGTGCTTGCAGTAGAATGAACTGCACCAGAAACCATCCCTTGTACTTTTCCAAGATAAACGAGCATGACACCAAAATAATTGACATCCTCTTTCAAGAGTTTCCGAGCTTCGTCTTCTGTGATTTTTCCTTTACGGCGTTCAACGAAAGCTGCCACCATTTCTTCAAAGCAAGAACAATTTTGAGGATCAATAACCTCATAACCATCTGTCACACTTTCAATCTCAAGATAAATCCGAATTTTTTCAGGATTTCCTAACAAAACAGGTGTAATACTTGTTTCATTTACCAAACGTTTTGTCGCTTGAAGAATACGTGGTTCTTCACCTTCTGGTAGAACAATTTTTACTTCTTTGTCTTGAAGTGCTTCACGAATCGTTTCAAAAATTTTCATGTTTTACTCCTTTTTATTGCTTAATTTTTGAATCACTGCTTGGAAATCTTCCGGAAGAGGACTCGATTTATTCACAACTTCCTCATGAAATGGATTGTAAAAACGCAATGAATGGCAATGAAGAGCTTGTCGTGTCATGCCATCTGTCAAGCTGCCACCATACAAATCATCTCCTAATAACGGAAAGCCAATATAAGAAAAATGTACCCTAATCTGGTGTGTCCGTCCTGTGTGAAGATGAATATCGACAAGATAAACATCACCATATTGCGCTAGAACCTTATAGCTCGTATGAGCATATTTCCCATTTTTCGCTACACAGCGTGTAATAATACTGCTATCTTCTCGCGCGATGGGAGCAACAATGTCTCCTTCTGGCTTTAACGGTTCAGAACCCTTGACCAAAGCATAATAATGTTTCTCAATGATTTTCTTTTGCAACTGCTTGTCCAGTCTTGCATGAGCATAACCATGTTTTGCAAACAGCATCAGACCACTTGTATCTTTATCCAAACGTGTCACAATATGAATCTGTTGATTTTCATAATGATTAGAAATGTAATAAGCTTTTACAAAATTTGCCATTGTATTAGAATGATTCACACTAGGAATGCTTGCTATACCAGATGGCTTATTCAAAATTAGAAAATGTTCATCTTCATAGACAATTTCTAATTCTCTTTCTACTGCTCGTAGACTGCTAAAACTTTCTTCAGCTGGAATATCGATGGCAACTTTGTCGCCAATATCTAACAAATAAATGGCATTTTGCTTCTTACCATTTACGTGAATATCTCCACCAGAAAACTTAATTTTTGCGAGTAAACTTTTGGAAATTTCGTGCTTTTTTAAAAAGGTCTTAACTTTAACATGTTCATCTGCGGTAAATTCAAACCTCATTCCTCCACCTCGCCAATAAAAGCATCTTTTACACGATTCCAGAAACTCGTATGACTCGGTGTAGCAAGAAAGTTAATCTTATGTTGATCAATTTGAAATTCAATTTTAGAAATATTGTTTATCATAAAATTCTGATTGTCAATCGAAATCGCATGTCGGTCATTCCAAGTCGGCACGATTTCAATTTTATCTTTCTTAGGAACGATAATTGAGGAGCCCAGGGTTCGAAACACACGATTATTTAAGCTTGCAACTTCTGCAATCTGAAGAGCTTCAATCGTTGGATGCAGAACAGCTCCGCCTAACGATTTATTGTAAGCTGTACTTCCTGTCGGAGTTGATACTGAAATGCCATCACCACGAAAGCGCTCAAAATGGACTTGATTGATAATAACATCGGCGACCATTGTTCGTCCAGAACGCTTGATTGTCGCTTCGTTTAATGCACGCTTTATACAAATTTCATTATTTCCATGGAAAATTTTAACATTTAAAATCGGATAGGACACTTTCGCACCAGTATCTAATTTTAAGTTATTAATTAATTTGTCCAATTCAAAATCTCGATAATCCGTATAAAAGCCCAAATGTCCCGTATGGACACCGACAAAACGAACTTTATCCAACTGCTCTTCATACTTATGAAAAGCTGATAAAAGCATCCCGTCGCCACCGATTGAAATGACAATGTCAGGATTATTATCATTCAAAATAAAATGATTTTGCTTTAATTTTTGTTTTAATTGGCGACAAATTTCTTGGCTTTGCCGTCTGCGATTACTGATAATTCCTATTCTTTTATCTGTATTCTTCATCTGTATCGTCACTATTTCCTACGCCGTCATTCAATTTGCGACTGATTGGGTCAAATAAAGCTTGCGCTTCTTGAATATCATCACGAATTTTCCCCATTTCTTCGTCCAATTGATAGGCGATTTTTGCGGTAATCTCCAGACGTTTCTTAATTTCATCTGGAAATTCACCCTTATATTTATAATTCAGCGAATGTTCAATTGTTGCCCAAAAGTTCATGGACAAAGTGCGGATTTGAATCTCTGCAAAAACTGTTTTGTTGCCATCAATGGTATCAACCGGGTATTCAATAATGACATGATAACTTCGATATCCACTAGCCTTACGGTTTTTAATATAGTCTCGCTCTTGAACAATCCGCATATCATGCCGCTTTCGCAAAACATCCAAAACTTCTTCCACATCATCCACAAATTGAACCATGACCCGCAAACCTGCTATATCTTGCATATCTTGCGCTAGATTTTCCTCTTTAATCCCGCGCAAAGCCATTTTTTCTTTGATACTTTCTATCGGTTTTACACGACCTGTCACAAACTCAATCGGAGAATGCTTTTTTTGTTTTCGATACTGTTTACGAATCCCACGCAATTTGATCTTTAATTCACCAACCGCTTGAATATAAGGATCCAGAAACTCTTCCCACTCTAATTGCATACACTCACCTTGTCATTTTACTTAATTTTTTATAAAATAAACACAATACTTATTATAACATAAATCGCTTTCAAACAAAAGAAAAGGATTGGAAAATGAATCATTTGGAAATTGAATACAAAACGCTTCTGACAAAAAATGAGTACCAACAGCTGTTACCACTGTTTTCAGAGATAAAAGCTACCAAGCAGATGAACTACTATATTGACACAGCCGACTTTTCAATTCGAGATGCAAAAATGGCACTTCGGATTCGTACTTTTGAAACTCGTGCCGAATTAACTTTGAAAATTCCGCAGCAGGTCGGTAATATGGAATACAATCAATTTCTCACTTTAGAAGAGTCTCACACTTTCATCAATACATGTGTGCTACCTGAAGGAAAAATACGCACCCTGCTGACTCAAGCTGCTATCAACCTCGAGAAATTAAAGGTTCTAGGGAGCTTGACAACTATTCGCTATGAAAAAGAAACTACTATTGGCTTGATGGCACTTGATGAAAATCATTATTTTGACAAAACAGACTACGAATTAGAGCTGGAAGTGACTGATGCTGAAATTGGAAAAGAACAATTCAATTACTTTTTACAAGCTCATCATATCCATTATAAATATGCAAAACCTAAAGTTGCAAGATTTGCTCAAAACTTATGAATAAAAAGCTGAAATTTTGCTTATTTTTTGATAAAATGGAGTGTAGAAATCAAAAAGGAGTCTTATATAAGTTATGATGGATATACTGACGGATAAAGCACAGATGAAGTTGTTTGCACTAAATTCCAATCACGATATCGCCGAAAAAATTGCTCAAGCTGCTGGCGTATCTCTTGGAAAACTATCCTCACGTCAATTTTCAGATGGTGAAATTCAAGTTAACATCGAAGAAAGTGTACGTGGTTTTGATGTATTTATCATTCAGTCAACGAGTTTCCCTGTCAATAATCATTTGATGGAACTTCTCATCATGGTGGATGCCTGCAATCGCGCTAGCGCTAACTCTGTCAATGTCGTGATGCCATATTTTGGCTATGCGCGCCAGGATCGCACTGCTGCTCCTCGTGAACCAATTACGGCAAAACTGGTAGCAAATATGTTGGTAAAGGCAGGAGTTGATCGTGTTCTGACCCTTGATTTGCATGCTGTTCAAGTTCAAGGTTTCTTTGATATCCCCGTTGATAACCTTTACACTGTCCCTCTCTTTGCCAAACATTACTGTGAAAAGGGCTTGTCTGGTGAAGATGTTGTTGTGGTTAGTCCAAAAAATTCTGGTGTTAAACGTGCTAGAAGCTTAGCAGAGCATTTAGATGCTCCGATTGCGATTATCGACTACGCTCAAGACGATACCCACCGTAACGAAGGCTATATTATCGGAGATGTAGCTGGGAAAAAAGCTATCCTTATTGATGATATTTTAAATACTGGTCGTACATTTGCTGAAGCCTCAAAAATTGTTGAACGCGAAGGTGCAACAGAAATTTATGCAGTTTCTAGTCATGGTTTGTTTGTTGAGGGAGCCGCTGAAAAGTTAGATAACTCTCCTATCAAAGAAATCCTGGTTACTGACTCAGTTGCAACGAAAGAAAAAACTCCGAAAAATGTTCAATACATTACTGCAAGCGAGCTAATTGGAGACGCAATCGTTCGTATCCATAAAAGAAAACCAGTCAGTCCACTGTTTGCTTACAATAAAAAGAAATAAGGAGAAATCTTGATTTATTTCGATAATGCAGCAACAACTCCTATGTCAAAGACTGCTATGACTGCTATGACACAGGTTATGGAAAATACCTTTGGCAATCCATCTAGTATCCATAACCACGGCAGAGCTGCTAGTAAAATTCTTCGCAAAGCCCGACAAGAACTTGCTGACCTACTTCATACTAAAAGTCAACATATCATCTTTACATCAGGTGGGACAGAAAGTAACAATACAGCCATAAAAGGGTATGCCTTAACCCATCAAGACCAAGGAAAGCACATCATCACCACCGCTATCGAACATCATTCTGTGCTTGCAACTATTGAATATCTGGTAGATAAGTTTGGCTTTGAAGCGACTTATATCCAACCCCAAAATGGAGAAATCACAGCTCAGCAAATAAAAGAAGCTCTTAGAGAGGATACTATACTTGTCTCCACTATGTATGCCAACAATGAAACTGGCTACCTGCTTCCAATCAAAGAAATTGCTGAAGTTTTGAAACATCATCCCGCTGCTTATCATGTGGATGCAGTACAAATTATGGGCAAATTACCTGTGTATCCTGAAGAACTAGGAATTGATTTTATGAGTGCATCAGCTCATAAATTTCATGGTCCTAAAGGCATTGGTTTCTTGTATGCCAATCAGATGAAATTTGATAAATTTTTACATGGCGGAGATCAAGAAGATAAAAGACGTGCAGGTACTGAAAATTTAGCAGCTATAGCTGGAATGATTGCAGCTTTAAAAGAAAATCTTAAGGGCTATCCAGAAAATATAAGTCATGTGGAAAGCTTAAAAAAACAGCTTCTCGCTGAACTGGACGGAATAGACTACTATGTCAATAATGATTCTCATACACTTCCCTATGTAATAAATCTTGGCTTTCCTAAACAGGCTAATGACTTATTACTAATGCGTTTAGACTTGGCAGGAATTTCTATTTCAACCGGATCTGCTTGTACAGCAGGTACAGTTGAACCAAGTCACGTTCTTGAAGCTTTGTATGGTAGTGATTCAGAGCGATTAAAGGAATCTATCCGCATTAGCTTTTCAGAACAAAATACTTCAGAAGAAGTTCACCAATTTACCACAATATTAAAAGAAATTTTAGGAGGATAAATAGATGGCTTTTCAGACCACTATTCACTTAAAAGATTGCCCATACAGCTACTCTCTTGGAGAAAACGTAAAAAAATTTACTTTGCGCGATAACACTTTTTCTGAAACAAAAGTTGGAAATTATGAATTAACACGTTTATTAGAAAGTGTTCCAAATAGTGGTGATGGTTTTTTGTTAAAAATCATTATCAACAAAGAGCTCTCAGGTGTGAAAATCAATATTACAGACAAATCTGGTCTTCGCTTGGTTAACATTTTCAAATCAGAAACCAATCAGATCATTCAAGAAAAATTTTATTTTCTAATGGATAGTTTGGTTGAACGTGGTATTTTCACCAAACAAGAACATTAAGTAAAATAGCTATAGCTCAACAGTTCATTTTAGAACTGTAAAAAGATAAAAAATAGAGTAGGGTGACAAATCGAAAGTTTTGGTTTTTGTCCTACTCCTTTTTTATTTCCATCAAATAAGTTGATTTTTTCACAAACTTTCTATAAAATAGTCTTTGAAAGGATGTGATTTTGTGAAATCTGAAAAAAATACAACCATTCCACGCGCAACTGCTAAAAGGCTCTCTCTTTATTATCGGATTTTTAAACGATTTAATTCTGAAAAAATTGAAAAAGCCAATTCAAAACAAATTGCAGATGCTATCGGGATTGATTCTGCAACTGTTCGTCGTGATTTTTCTTACTTTGGTGAATTAGGTCGTCGTGGGTATGGTTATGATGTAAAAAAACTCATGAATTTTTTTGCTGATTTACTTCATGATCATTCTATTACCAATGTGATGTTAGTCGGTATCGGTAATATGGGACACGCATTACTCCACTACCGCTTCCATGAACGTAATAAAATGAAGATTGTTATGGCATTTGACACAGATGATCATCCAGAAGTTGGAACGATTACAAATGACGGGATTCCTATTTATGGCATTTCACAAGTAAATGATAAACTAAAAAATGTAGATGTAAAGACCGCCATTTTGACGGTTCCAAGTACAAGAGCTCAAGAAGTGGCAACTATCCTTGTAGAAGCTGGCGTAAAAGGTATTCTCAGTTTCTCACCGGTTCACTTAACCGTTCCAAAAGATGTTGTTGTTCAATATGTTGACTTGACAAGTGAGCTGCAAACACTCCTCTACTTTATGAAAAAAGGGTATTAAATAATTAGAAAGAGCAGATATTTATTTATGAAGAAACCCATTATCGGAATTACTGGAAATGAAAGACCCAACCCTGAAGACGAATTTGCCATCATGAGCTATGCTGCTAAAGGATTTGTGGAAGGCGTAAAAGAAGTTGGTGGAATTCCTGTCATATTGCCAATTGGAGATGCAGACATGGCTCAGCATTACATCAAGATGATTGATAAACTTATCCTAACAGGTGGACAAAATGTATCACCACAATTCTATGGTGAAGAAAAAATGATTGATAGTGATGATTATCATTTGGAGCGTGATGTGTTTGAATTATCCTTAATCCATGAAGCGGTCCAACAGCAAAAACCAATTTTTACTGTTTGCCGCGGTACACAATTGTTTAATGTCGCAATGGGCGGAACTCTTTATCAAGATATTGAACATCATTGGCAAGACAGTTCTGCAGAGTATACTACTCAAAAATTAGTTACCAAACCTGGTTCTGTTTTGGAAAAGATTTATGGTGAAGTATCTCATATAAATTCTTTCCATCATCAAAGTATTAAAGATTTAGCAGAAAATGTCGAAGTCATCGCCCATGATCCAAAAGATAATACCATTGAAGCCATTACTACAACTGATGAAATCGCTTATCTGGGAGTTCAATGGCATCCAGAATTCTTATTTGAAACACGTCCTAAAGATCGGTTACTCTTTGACTATGTTGTCAATAAACTCTAAATCAATTCCGTTTCTTCTCGATAGCTATAATAATCTTTCTCAGCGACGATGAGATGATCCAGTAAGATGAAGCCCATTAGCTCACACGCTTCTTTTACATGTTTGGTCACTTCATCGTCGTTTCTGCTTGGTAATACAGCTCCTGACGGATGATTGTGCACCAAAATAACGGATGTCGCCATATGCCTCACGGCATAATGCAGAATTTCTCGCGGCTCCGCAATGCTACGTGACACACTGCCGATAAAAATAGTCTGTTGATGAATGATTTTATTTTGAGTGTCTAGATATAAAGCAACAAGATGTTCCTGTTTTTTATGCCCCAATTCCTGTTGCATTTTTTTCGCTAACTTTTGACTACTTAAAATTTGCTCTTGCATAATCAATTCTGCTTTATTAATTCGCTGTCCCAACTCAATCATGGCTTGCAATTCAATAGCCTTGATACGCCCAATTCCAGAAATTGATTGTAATTCTTGTAGTGTCATATTACGCAAATCATTTAAACTAGAAATTGTTGATAAAATTCGTTGGGAAACTTGAAAAACAGTTTCTTTTTTATTGCCAGTGCGGATAAGAATGGATAACAATTCTTGATTGCTCAATTGTTCTGCACCTTCTGCTACCAAACGTTCTCTTGGCAATAAAGAATCTTCCTGAAATGAAATACTATACATAAAAAACCTCCTCATATCCTTATTCGGAAAAGGAAGAAGAAAATAAAAAATCTGAGAAATTATTCTCAAATTTTTTCAGTTAGTATTTACATTTCAACGATTTTACCTGTTTCAAAGTAAACAACCCATTCGCAGATATTTTTAGCATAATCACCAATACGTTCCAGATATGAAATAACTTGGAAATAATCACGGCCTGTAACAATCAAATCTGGATTTGCCTTAATTTCTTGCGTTGCCAAATCTCGAATATCATCAAAATACTGATTAATTTTCTCATCCATAGCTGCAACTTCATAAGCCTTATCCACATCACCATTAAGATAAAGTTCAAGTGCTGCTTCCACAAAGTTCTTAACATCACGCCCCATCTTGCTGATTTCTTCTTCAACAGATTGGATGCGAACTTCTCCTTTCATACGGATCGTCGCTTGTGCAATGGAAACAGCATGATCCCCCATTCTTTCCACATCACTACTTGCCTTCAAAACTGTAATAACGGTTCGTAAATCTTGTGAAACAGGCTGCTGCAAAGCAATGATTTCTAAAGACTTTTTCTCCAACTTTACTTCATATTCATTGACCTCTGCGTCTTCTTCAATAACCTCTTTTGCCAATTCACGATCGTGGGTCACAAATGCACGAACTGTGCGGTTAATCTGTGATAACACTTCATTTCCCATCGCGTAAAATTGGTTATGAAGTTTTGCTAAATCTTCTTCAAATTGTACTCTAAGCATAAAATTTCCTTTCGTCAGATATAAAGAGGATTAATATTCCTCGTGATTGGCTGAACTAACAAAAAGTAGCATCCATCTTTCTAGCCAAATTTTCCTGTAATGTAATCTTCTGTTTCTTTATGAATTGGACTGAGAAACATTTCTTTTGTAGTATTAAATTCAATTAAATCTCCACCCAGGAAGAACGCTGTCTTGTCTGAAATACGGCTAGCTTGCTGCATCGAACGCGTCACCAGTAACATCGTATATTTATCTTTCAGTCCATGCAGTGTTTCTTCAATTTTTCCGGCAGAAACGGGATCAAGTGCTGATGTCGGCTCATCTAAAAGAATAATTTTTGGACTCGTTGCCAAGACACGCGCCACACAGACACGTTGCTGCTGACCACCTGACAAGCCAATGGCTGAATCATATAAACGATCTTTCACCTCATCCCAAATAGATGCACTCTTGAGTGAAGATTCAACAACTTCGTCTAACACCTCTTTGTCTCTAACACCATTGATTCGCAGACCATAAACAACATTTTCATAAATCGTCATTGGAAATGGATTGGGCTGTTGAAAAACCATTCCAATTTCTTTTCGAAGCTCTACCGTATCTGTCCTCGGACTATAAATATTATGTCCATTGTAAATTACAGTACCTGTCGTTGTAACCTCTGGATTCAAATCTCCCATCCGATTGATTGCTTTTAAAAGGGTTGACTTTCCTGATCCAGAAGGACCAATCAAAGCTGTAATCTCATGAGGCAATACATCTAATGATACACTATTGAGAGCTTTCTTTTTGTTATAATAAACCGACAAGTCCTTAATTTGTAAAATAGGTTCTGTCATTCTGATAATCCTTTAATAAATTCTAAATTAATCACAGTTTCTTATCCAAAATGGCCAGACACATAATCATTGGTAGACTGCAACTTAGCATTTTGGAAAATCTTGGCAGTTTCATCATATTCGATTAAATCACCAAGATAGAAGAAACCAGTATAGTCACTAGCACGTGCCGCCTGTTGCATACTGTGAGTTACTATGATAATCGTATAGTTCTTCTTCAACTCTAACATTGTTTCTTCTAACTGCGCTGTTGCAATTGGATCGAGCGCAGAAGCAGGTTCATCCATTAAAAGTATTTCTGGCTTCACGGAAATAGCGCGAGCAATACAGAGACGTTGCTGCTGACCGCCTGATAACATCAAAGCAGATTTATGAAGATCATCCTTTACCTGTTCCCAAAGAGCTGCCTGCTTTAGAGATGTTTCAACAATTTCATCTAAAATCTTCCTATCTTTGACACCAGCACGTTCATGCGCAAAAGTAATATTACGATAAATGGATTTGGCAAATGGATTTGGCCTTTGAAAAACCATTCCGATATGCTTACGCATTTCATAAACATTGATGTCTGAGCGATTGATATCAATCCCTTCATACCAGATTTCACCAGTAACTTTGGCGATGTCAATCGTATCATTCATTCGATTCAAGCTACGAAGATAGGTTGATTTCCCAGAACCCGAAGGTCCTATAAGAGCTGTAATTTTATTTTTCTGAAACTGCATATCAACCCCTTTAATGGATTCATTTTTACCATAGTAAACATGCAAATTTTTTGTTGATAACACAACTTCTTCTTCAGGAAAAGTAACAATATGTTTTTCATTCCAGTTATACTCTGTCATTTCTTCTCCTTTTAGGCAGATGTTAATTTTTTATGCAGATAACTTCCAAGTTTACGAGCACCGAGGTTGAAAATTAAAATAAAGATGAGAAGTACCGCTGCTGATCCAGCTGACACTTCCACAGCATCAGGAATCGTTCCTTCACTATTGACTTTCCAAATATGAACAGCCAATGTTTCAGCCTGACGAAAAATAGAGATTGGGCTGGTTACACTAAAAATGTTCCAATTTGACCAGTCAAGGGCTGGGGCGGATTGACCTGCTGTATAGATAAGTGCAGCTGCTTCACCAAAAATTCGTCCAGAAGCTAATACAACTCCTGTCACAATACTTGGTAATGCTTCTGGAACTACAACATGAATAATTGTTTCCCAACGAGAAATGCCAAGAGCAAGTCCCGCTTCACGCTGTGTATGATGCACATGCTGTAAGCTATCTTCTACACTACGTGTCATTTGTGGCAAATTAAATACAGTTAAAGCCAGAGCACCAGAAATGATTGAAAAACCATATTGGAATTGAATAACAAAAATCAAATATCCAAAGAGACCGACAACAACGGAAGGCAAAGATGATAAAATTTCAATACAAGTTCTGACAAAATCTGTTACCAACCCTTTCTTAGCATATTCAGATAAGTAAATTCCTGCTCCCATTGATAACGGAATGGAAATAATTAAAGTAATAACTAACAGAAATAACGAATTATAAAGCTGAATTCCAATTCCTCCACCCGCTTGATAGGAAGACGATTGTCCAGTCAAGAATTTCCAAGAGACATGAGGTAATCCTCTTACTAGAATGTAAAGAATTAAAGAGGCAAGAATGCTCACAATGATTCCTGCAATGGTATAGAGGACACCTGTAGCCAATTTATCTATTTTTTTAGCGTGCATAGTTCTTCTTACCTCTTTCCTTTGTAATCAACTTAATCACAGTATTGAAAGCTAAGCTCATCAAAAGTAAAACCAGAGCGAGTGACCAAAGGACATTGTTATTAACGGTTCCCATAACAGTATTGCCAATTCCCATTGTTAAGACAGAAGTCAAAGTTGCAGCAGGTGTCGTCAAAGAGGTTGGGATAACAGCTGAATTTCCTACAACCATTTGAATCGCCAATGCCTCACCAAAAGCACGAGCCATTCCAAAGACAATAGCTGTAAAAATACCGGATCGAGCTGCTTTTAACGTCACGCGCCAAATAGTTTGCCAGCGAGTCGCTCCCATAGCCATACTGGCTTCTCGATAATGTCGCGGTACAGCCCGTAAACTATCTGTTGTCATAAAAGTCACCGTCGGTAAAATCATGACAAAGAGAACAAAAATCCCCGATAAAATTCCAAAACCTGTCCCACCAAACATAATACGAACAAAGGGAACGACAACCTGTAAGCCGATAAAACCATATACAACCGATGGGATTCCGACTAAAAGTTCGATAGCCGGTTGGAGAATTTTTGAACCTTTAGGAGAAACCTCCGTCATAAAAACAGCCGCTCCAATTGCAAATGGTGTCGCCAATAACGCTGATAGAAGAGTTACGAGGAAAGAGCCAAGAATCATCGGTAGAGCGCCAAACTCCTTACCAGATGGATTCCATGTTGCTCCGAAAAGAAAACTGAAGATATTTACTTTATTAACAAAGAAGGTCGAAAGACCTTTCTCTGCTACAAACAATAAAATCATTGCAACGACAAAGACAATTAAACTCATACAAAGAAAGGTAATGGTTTTTCCAAAAGATTCCAAACGAGAATTCTTTGACTTTGTCAGCATCTTTTTTGCTACTTCGTTCATGTTATTCTATACTCTTTCTGTTACTTTGAGCTAATTGTTCCATCAAGACTACGAGTCACTTTCATATCATTGATAGGAATATAGCCCATTTTTCCCACAATATTATTTTGTACTTCTGATGTCATTATATAATCCAGAAATTTCTTAGCAAGTTTATTGGGTTCTCCCTTAGTGTACATATGTTCGTAAGACCAAAGTGGCCAATTATTAAGTGTTACATTTTTCTTTGTGGGCTTATAGCCATTCAAATTTAAACTTTTTACACTCGTATCAACATAAGAAAAAGCTAAGTAAGAAATAGCACCTGGAGTCTGCGACACAATCGTTTTGACCATCCCGTTAGAATCTTGCTCCTGCGCCTGCTTGGCTTCCTTGCCCTTCATAATAATACTATCAAAAACAGCACGGCTACCAGAACCGACCGCACGATTGATAATTGTAATTTCCAAATCCTGCCCGCCAACTTGTTTCCAGTTCGTATATTCACCAGTAAAAATTTTGCGTAGTTGATCTGTTGATAAATTATTTACCTTAATTCCTTTATTTGCAATAATCGCCGTACCCGCTACAGCAACTTGGTGATCCACCAAAGTTTTAGCCTTGATTCCGTCTTTTTCTTCTGCAAACAAATCACTATTTCCAATATCTACTGCACCTGATTGAACTTGTGATAATCCTGTACCTGATCCACCACCTTGCACATTGACAATTTTTTTCGGGTTTTCTTCAGTATATTTGTCTACAACCGCTTCAATCAAAGGCTGCAAAGCAGTTGAGCCTACAGCTGTTATTGATTCACCACGGTTAATCCAGGAAGCACAAGCTGACAAATTGATACTACAAAACATAAGAGTAATAAACAAAAGTATTTTTTTATGCTTTACCAAAATAATCTCCTTTTAAGATACGAAAACGCTTGTTGATATATGATTTTTCTAACTTCTTTGCATCTCATCTCACTATAACATATATAGATGATTTTGGAAAGATTTTTTATTGAAATCTGAGGCCTTTTGGAAAATAATTTTTCAGAGTATTTCCAGTTACTTTTGCAAATCCTAGACCATTGCCTTGAACGATTATCTGGTACCAACCATTTCCATATTTTTGATCGAGATTTACTATTTCACCAGCAACATATTTTTTAAATTGCTCCTCATCAATTTCAATTACTCGCTTCACCTCGTTTGATTTTAAAGCAAGGCCCAAAGCAAAACTTGGTTCAAAACGTTTTTTCTTAAAGACTCCCAGATATAAGCCATTTCTAGCAATTTTTAATTTCGACATATCTGGCAGCCCTAGTGGTAACAGATACAAATGATCACCGAAAGTCTGTAATTCTCCAGTCAGATCTATAGCTAGATGTTCTCTTTGAAACTCTTGCCACAACATCTTCTGCTCAGATGTCAGATGGCACTTTTTTACTTTTAATTTTTTTGCTGATTGCTTACTACAAAGGCGAAATTTTGCAACAAATTGACCTTCACCTTTGAAACGGTGAGGATACATACGTGCAGTTTCTGGAAAGTTAATACCTGCAATCATCCCATTGATTTTAGGAATTTCGACTAATTCAAGTGGATAATTTTCTAACAACCAATCCACTATCTGTTCGTTTTCCTCTGGCGACCAAGTACAAGTGGAATAAATGAGTTCGCCATTCGTCGCCAACATCTTTACCGTATTTTCCAATATCTCACGCTGAACCTGCGCACACTGAGTCGGATAAGATTCACTCCAATATTCCATTGCTTCCGGCTGCTTTCTAAACATTCCTTCACCAGAGCAAGGTGCATCTAAGACAATCAAATCAAAATAACCCTGAAAAACTTGGCTTAACCTATCAGCAGATTCATTCGTCACCACTACATTTCTCGCTCCAAAACGCTCAATATTTTCTACTAAAACCTTCGAACGTTTTGAATTGATTTCATTGGAAACAAGCACACCTGTATTATTCAAGTATGACAACAAATGAGTGGATTTACCACCCGGCGCTGCAGCCAAATCAAGCACTTTCATATCTTGACGCGGTGCTGCAATTTGAGCAACCATTTGCGCAGCAGGTTCTTGAGAATACACCAAGCCTGTAACATGCTCTATTGATTTTCCAGAAATCTTGCCATAATAACCCCAGTTCGTGTTGGAGATAGGATTTAGAAAATGTTTTTGATGTTCTTTTAGTGGATTTACTCGAAAAGCGGAAACCGGCTCCTCATCAAAAGTTAGAAAAAAAGAGGGAGCCTCCTCTCCCAAAAGATTGTAGTATTTTTCTTTAAATCCTTTTGGAAAATGCATCTAATCCTCTCGCTTTCGATATATGTATTTTTTAATTTCGTCTAATTTCATCATTGGAATCATCATAATCCCCTGATGACTTTCAAAATCAGGCTGCTTACCATCAAATGTCACTGTCGTATATCCTAATTTATCTCCCATAATGGAAGCTGCGGCATAATCCCAAGGGCAAATATAGGAAATATAAGTCAAAAGTTGACCTGACAAAACCTTACTAAAGCTGATTGCAGCACTTCCATACACTCGAACTCCTAAGGTTTCTTTCGCCAAATCAGCAATTCCCCAATCATTGCGCTCAAAAATACCAGCATTTGATGCCATTAAAAATTGATTCAAGGGACGATCTTGGTAAGGGGACAATTTCTGCTCATTGCAATAGACATCAAATTGACCACCACCATGGTACAACTTGTCTCCTATCACATCATAAATGACACCAAATTGACCAATCCCATTTTCAAAATAAGCTAATACAACAGCAAAATCAGCTTTTTGTGCGACAAAATTATTTGTACCATCAATAGGATCAATAACCCAAACATTGCCATCCGAAATAGAATGACGCAGTCCATTTTCCTCAGCTAAAATGTGATCCGTAGGATAAGCTTCTAAAATCCAGGTTACTAAATTATCCTGAACTTCCTTGTCCATTTGAGTTACCAAATCAGACGGACTGGATTTGGTTTCGATTTCTAATTGATCATCCAAATGCTCTTTGATGTAAGAAGCTACATTCAGAACAATTTGTTTGGCAAAATTAAATTTCTTTTCCAAGAGAAAACATTCCTTTCTCCTTTTGTTTTGCAGCTTGAACAGCTCGATATAAGGAATAGCCACTTGCTATTTCAAATTCACGTCCAATCCGCTTTTCTTCAGCTTTGCTTGGAACAATTTTTTTGAAGAGTTGATAGGACGCCAATATCTTCTCTGCTGCTATTTTCGCTTCATAAGCCTGCTCAACATCATTCAAAAAAGAAAGCACTGAAGCAAGCTCTTCAGTGCTCCACGACATGTCTAGTGGGTAACGATAGTTTTTATTCATATTATTCAATCTCAGCTCTTAGAGTTGCATCGCGCAATTCCTGTTTTCTATATCCGCGAGGTAAAAACGCACGGATTTCATCTTCGTTAAATCCAATTTGCATTCGTTTACCTTCTAAAATAATCGGGCGACGCAAAAGACTTGGATTTTCTTCGATTAAACGAAGTAATTCAGAAATTGATAAATTCTCAACATCTAAATTTAATTTTTGAAAAATTTTTGAACGAGTTGAAATGATGTCATCTGTTCCATTCTCTGTCAGAGAAAGGATATGTTGTAATTCTGGAGCAGATAAAGGACTCGTCATGATATTGTGCTCCTCAAAAGGAACTTCATGATTGGATAGCCATGCACGCGCCTTGCGACAACTTGTACAACTCGGTGATAAAAATAGTGTAACCATGCATTTCTCTTCTTATTATTTGTAACTGTTATCATTATACTAAATTTTATGTAAGATTACTAGGCATTTTTACAAATTTTCTCCTATTTTTTTAGGAAAAACAAGAAGCTTAATACATGATTTAGTGGTTTTCATTTTTAGGAGACCAATATCTTGCGATTTCCTTATCGGCTTGCAATTGCTTGACTAGTTCGTCCACATTATCGAATTTAACCATATCTCGAATTTTATCCAACCAAAAAATACGAATAGTATCACCATAAATATCTTGTGAAAAATCAAAAATATTGGCTTCAAAACGAAGTTCATCACCTTCAAAAGTGACATTTTTCCCGACGCTAGCCATTCCGCGATACATCTGTCCGTCATGCTCTACATCGACCACATAGACACCATCTGCTGGTAAAATAACTCGATCCAGCGGAGCAAGATTTGCTGTTGGATAGCCAATCGTTCGCCCTCTTGCATTGCCATGAACAACAATTCCACTAGTGGATAGCGAATAGCCCAGCAATTGATTGCTCTCTGCGACATTTCCTGCCAGTACCGTCTCTCGAATGCGAGTTGAGCTAATTTTTACTCCATTGAAATTTACAGAAGGAACTATGATAACTTGTCCTTCAAACAGTTTCTCCAAATCTTCCGCACTGCGTCGATCAGAACCAAAATGATAATCAAAACCTGCAATGACTGTTTTTGCTTTCAAACGCGAGATGTATTTTGTAAAAAATTGTTCAGCCGTATTGCGAGCAAACTGACTAGTGAAATCAACCAAATAAAGATAATCTACGCCAAGATTTTCTAATTGTTGTAAGCGCTCTTCTGGGCTTGTCAAATGAAGCATTAGCGAAGGCTGATACCGTACAAAGGCTAATTTGGGAGATTCTGGGAAAGTCAGCACTGCAATTTTCAAATCCTTTGCTGCTGCAATCTTTCTCGCCTCAGCAAACAGTGCTTGATGACCTTTATGTAATCCGTCAAAATATCCTAGCACTAATACTGTATGTTCAATTTGTTGAATGTTTTGCTCATTTTTAATTCTAATCGTTTTCATCACTTATCTATTTTATCACAAAATGTTAAAGAAATACTTTTCTAGGTTTATATTCTTTGTTACGCTTTTCTAGAATAGCAAGCAATTTCCCTTGAAAAAATCCAGCTACTTGAGTTTCATTTGAATTTACATCAATAAATCGACCAAATCGCACATCCTCTGCCTGTTCTTTTGTAAGGTCTATCTTAACCAAATCCCCTATACCCAATTCGAGTGGTTGGAGAAAGGAGAAATCCCCTACTGTTACCTGCTCTGCTATTTCATCCAAGGTCAAGGCTTCCTCCAAAAGCATACCAGCTGCAGAAGTCCGAGTCAATTGAGACATGTGAGAAGCATATCCCAATTTTACTCCCAAATCAACTGCCAACGTGCGGATATAAGTGCCTTTGCTACATCTAACTCGAAAGTTAAATCGGGCTGTCTGATTTTCATAAGAAATGGGGGTAGTCCGCTCAAAGCTGTAAATTGTCACTTGTCGCTTCGGTTTCTCTACTGCTTCTCCAGTTCGAGCATACTCGTAGAGTTTTCGTCCATTCACCTTGACAGCCGAGTACATGGGAGGAATCTGAGTAATGAGACCTGTCAAACTAGCGATAGCCTCATCTACCAATTTTGCATCCAAGGGAGCCAATACAGGAGTCTTTGCAAGCACCTCACCGCTCGCATCTTCAGTTGTTGTTGAAAAACCTAAAGTGACTTCTCCTTCATAGATTTTACCTTCGTCCTGCATAAATTCTACCAATCGCGTGGCTTTCCCGACTGCAATAGGCAAAACCCCCACCACATCTGGATCCAATGTTCCTCCGTGACCGATTTTCTTAGTTTGTAAAATCTTGCGCAGCTTAAAAACCGCATCGTGCGAGGTCATCCCCGCTTCCTTTTTTAAATTGATAATTCCGTCCATTTGATTCCTTTATTCTGCTAAAAATCCTAGCAACAATTGATTAAATTCCTTATTTTTCTCATAAAGAGCATGTCCACAGTCTTCTAAAATTTCCAAGCGACTCTTTGGAATGGTTTGCTCCAGCTCACACGAGGTATCCAGTCCGATAACTTGATCATCAGCTGCATCAATAATAAGTGTTGGACATATTGTACTCTCTAACAAATTCGAGCGATGTTCTAAACAAGACTGCGCTTGTATTGACAAACGATGTTGATCTTTTATTTTCCCAAGCTGGCTCAAAACCAATAAAGATAGCGAAGGTAGGAATAGCTCTTGCTTGTATAAGAAACGCGAGCTATATCCAACATCGATTCTGTATAATTCCTTCTCTCGCTAGTAATAACCAATTTTTAACTCGTTTTTCAAGTAAACTAGTGGATTGGTCTGCCATCACTGCTAACACCAATTTTTTCACCTTTTCTGGAAAGTCTAAGGTTAAATGCTGAGCAATCATTCCACCTTGTGCCCCCCAATACAAAAGCCGATTCAATGCTTAAAGCATTCATAGCTTTCGCTATATCTGCAGCCATATCTTTTGTAGAATATTTTTTGGGTAATTCATTGATACGGCTGAATATATACTTGATACTTTTTCCCTAGATGTCGATAAACAAAAGATAAACTCTGTGCCATTCCCTTGACTGTGTTTAGTCCATCTCCCAAACCGGGTATCATAACGAGAGTTTCCTTGCCCTTTCCAAAAGTTACATAATCGATACTTTTTTCGTTAAAATATAAGATCCGCCCTTTTGCTGTAGACATTACTTTGTTTCCTCTACTATTTTTCTCATGATTTATCTGTGTTGACTTTTTAAATACAAAGCAAAGCCGGCAGTCACTTTTTCAAATCCAACTGCCTGATAAAACCGATGTGCAGCATTTCGTTCAGCAGTTAATCCACTGT
Source organism: Streptococcus sp. AS20 (assembly GCF_000524255.1). Classification (NCBI taxonomy): domain Bacteria; kingdom Bacillati; phylum Bacillota; class Bacilli; order Lactobacillales; family Streptococcaceae; genus Streptococcus; species Streptococcus sp. AS20. Next base: position 496,464 of record NZ_JANS01000005.1, read on the forward strand.
TTAGAGCCAGTACCTTAATTCCTTCTTTTACCGCTTGTTTTTTCAACTTATTGATGAGCTTATTAGCAATTCCCTGTCGCCTTACCTCTTTTGCAACAGACAAAGCCAAAATACGATAGTAAGAGCCAGCTACTTCAAAAAAGAAGAGCTTTGCATAACCTAAGAAACCTAAAATCTCTCCGTTTCTTTCAGCTAAAAGATAGCTATAATGCGGCTGAGAGAGAATTATTTCTAAACACCGAGCCAGATTAAATACGGTCGTTGGATAGCCCAAGTCTTCGTATAGAGACAGTAAGGCTTCAGCATCTTTTATGGTTGCTTTACGTATCTGCATAGGATCCTTCTAGTCTTCCTTCAAGGCTTCAAACTTGGCTTTCATGGTAGGATTTTTGCGGGTCAGTTTTTTGACTGAGACATCGTCCAGTTTGTTGTTAGCTAAGCGCAGTTGATTGTCTGACGTCTGAAGTGCTTGTTTGACTGCTTCCATTCGTTTAATAGCCTTGTCAATTTCTTCAATCGCCTTGTTAAAATTCTTAGAAGCTGAATTATAATTTTTAGCAAAGGCTACTTTAAAGGTTTCTAAATCGTCTTCAAAGTGGGTAATGTCAATATTCTGCTCGCGAACCAGAGCCAGCTCCTGCTTGTATTTGAGAGAATTGAGCGCAGCATTGCGCAAAAGTCCAATCAACTGAATGAAAAATTGTGGCCGCACCACGTACATCTTCTCATATTCATGGCTAACATCGACAATACCGGTATTGAAATAGTCGTTGTCTGATTCCAGCATGCTTACCAAAACAGCATACTCACATTTCTTTTCCCTGCGGTCCTTATCCAATTCTTTGTAAAAATCAGCGTTTTTATGCTTCTTCTCCGTACCGTCCGCTTCATTTTTCATTTCAAACATAATAGAAATGATTTCTACTCCGTTTTCATCACACTCACGGAAAATGAAATCCCCTTTGGATCCTCGTTCAGAAATTTTATTATCCTTCTCAAAGTAAGCATTAGGAAAAGCAAAGCTGCGAACTTTGTTAAATTCGTTTTCAGCGTAGTGTTCTAAACTCTCTCCAATGGCTTTAGTAGATTGTTGTGCTTTAAAGTTCTTGTAAAATTCCACCTGTTCATTGGCTGCCTTTAGCTGAGCTTCGTAATTTTGTTTAATAGATGCAAGAGATAATTCATTTTCTTTCTCTTGCAACAAAAGCTGGTTTTGAATCTGGTCACGTTCTTTTTCAATGGTTGTCAGCGAAGCTTGTAATTCATTTTGGTGTTCCAACTTCATACGATCCAGTTGCGACTGCAAGTCCAGCAACTCCTTGTCTTTATTAATGAGTTTTTCAGACAGCACCCGCTCTGTATCCTTTTTTATCAGTTCTTTTTGTGATTCAAAATTGGAAATAGTCGCCTTGAGTTCTTGGATTTCAGATTCTTTCTGGCTTAATGTTTGCTGTTGCTCATTCTGTGCCTTTTGTTTTTCCAGAGCTAACGCCTGCTCAATTCGAACATGGATCTCTTTGTCAAACTCCGCCGTTCGCACCTGAGCCAGAAGCTCGCTGTACTGACTTTCATTGACTATAAAGACTGCCCCACAGTTGGGACATTTGATTTCGTTCATAAGACACCTCATTCAAGAAATTTCTACATTTTATTATATCATTCTTAAATACAAATGAAAAACAGTAAACTTCGCCTCTATCATTTCTGTAGTAAGTAAATCCACTGTAGAGATCAGAGGGCTTTTTTCATTGCAGAAAAAAAGCCTCATATTTAAATGGGGCTTAAGGCTTAAAGGTCATTTTTTGAGACACACAAACGAGGTTTAATCGTTTCATGATTCGGCGGATTCGACGACGTGATAGCTGAAATCTTTCGGCTTTAAGCACCTGTTTGATTTTTCTAGCTCCAAATCGAGCCTTGTTTTCCAAAAAATATTTTTCACTTTCATCTCTAGATCTGTTTCTAAAACTGGTTCAACTACCTTGTAGTAATAACTAGAACGATATATCTTTCTGAACCAGTTCTATCGCCTTTTTTGGTTTTTCCTAAACCCATGAAAGCTAAATTTGTCTATCTAAGTTCAATCAAAATGTTACTCATGACTTCTTCTCAATAGGGGCAATACTGGCCAGAAGTTTCTTTAATCCAATCTCCGGAAAATTGATTTTCAATTCTTGGCTACTACCGCTACCTGATACTTCCAATACAGTTCCGTCTCCCCATTTTTTATGATGCGCAATGTCACCGATAGCCCAATCAAGATCTGGCTGAGTCGCTTCCACATTCTTACCGAACGGCAACTGACTTGAGGCAATACTACTTGGTGCTGCTTGTCGTTTTCGTTCTTGTAATGCTTGCGCGAGACTCATTCCTTGACCAAACTGGATAGTTTTTCCATTTACATAGGAGGCTTTAAAAGACGTATTGACCGGTCGAGCTAATCCTTGATAATCCAACAAGCTTGAGCTAATTTCATTGAGAAAACGAGTTGGCCGATTGTAATTAGTTTTCCCGTAAAGTAGCCGTGAACTAGCATTGGTTAGGAACAAGACTTTTTCAGCACGAGTAATTCCGACATAGGCTAATCGGCGCTCTTCCTCTAGCTCATCTTCATCTTCTGCCGCACGACTAAGTGGGAAGACATTTTCTTCCATACCAATAATGAAAACAACTGGAAATTCTAACCCCTTGGCAGCATGTAGCGTCATAAGTGTCACTTCTGAGTTTTCCTGAGCGTTATCATCTGTATCTGCAATCAAAGCTAGGTCATTGAGGAAGCGGCTAAGCTTGTCTAGGCCGGATTCATCAACAAGATTGTCAGGATTCTCGTCAAAATTCTTGGTTACAGATAGGAACTCCTCAATGTTTTCGATCCGAGCCTGACTTTCCAGCGTCCCTTGAGCTACTAATTGCTCAGTATAACCCGTCTTTTCAAGAACTATTTCCACCAATTCTGTCACCGTCAACTCATCCAATCGTTCGCGCAGATTCAAAATGAGATTAGCAAAGTCAAAAACTGCCTGAGCGGCTTTCCCCTTGACAGGTGAAAGCATAATCTGTGAGGAGGCTTCTAAAAGAGACACATTTTGACTGGCTGCAAAATTCCGAATCTTCTCTACTGTTCCCGGCCCAACACCACGCTTGGGCTCATTCACCACCCGCTCATAGCTGATATTATCACTGGTGTTGGCAATGAGATTTAGATAGCTAATGACATCCCGTATTTCCTTACGGCTATAGAATTTGGTGCCCCCCACCATAGTATAAGGAATATTAGCCTTGAGCAGGGCTTCTTCCACCGTCCGTGATTGAGCATTGGTCCGGTAAAGAACTGCAAAATCCTTATGACTGTAGCCTTCTCGGGTCAGCTGAACAATGGTCCGAGCAACAAAGAGAGCTTCATCCTGCTCGTCATTAGCTCGATAGTAGACAATTTCTTCGCCATCTTCATTCTGAGTCCAAAGATTTTTGGGACGGCGGTTACGATTATTTTTGATAACATCATTGGCAGCCTGCAGAATGATCTTGGTCGAGCGGTAATTTTCTTCCAGCAGGACCACCTTGGCCTCCGGATAATCCTTCTCAAAATCCAGGATATTCTGCATATCGGCTCCCCGCCAGCCATAGATAGACTGGTCAGCATCCCCAACTACACAGATATTTTTAAAGCGAGAAGCTAACAATTTTACCAGCTGGTACTGGGCGTGGTTGGTATCCTGATACTCATCGACATGGATATACTGGTAGCGCTGCTGGTAGTAGGTTAAAACATCAGAATTGTTGTCAAAAAGTCGCAGAGTCAGCATGATCAAATCATCAAAGTCCATAGCCTCTGACTGGCGCAGTTCCTTTTGATAGGCTGTATAGCACTTAGCCACAATTTCTGTATACATATCACCAGCCATATTCTCATAGGCCACCTCATCAATCAGGTCGTTCTTGGCATTGGAAATGGTGCCCAGAATGGCGCGCTCATTCCACTTTTTAGGATCTAAATTGAGTGTTTTGAGAATACGCTTCATCAAAGTCCGCTGCTCACTAGGATCGACAATCGTAAAATTGCGGTTATAGCCGATATGGTCAGCTTCCCTACGCAAAATCCGCACGCACATCGAGTGAAAAGTCGCAATTAAACAATCTTCTGTTGCGGGATTTAAGGAAAATGCCCGCTCCTTCATTTCTCGAGCAGCCTTATTGGTAAAGGTGATTGCCAAGATATTCCAAGGATTGACTAACTTTTCATCAATCAAATAGGCAATACGGTGGGTTAAAACACGTGTTTTTCCAGACCCAGCTCCTGCCATAATCAGCAAAGGACCTTCCGTTGTTTGAACTGCCTCCATTTGACGGTCATTCATACCTGTTAATAAGGGATTCATCTTTTTTCCTCTTTCAAAGTCAATGGTTCTATTATAACAAAAATAACTCATAAGCTAAACTAGAAAGAGAAGTCTTCACACCATTTCGTCCTATAAAAGTTTGAAAAATCACGTAAAAAGCGTTATAATAAACTTTCTGAAAGGAAAACTCATGAATAATCCAGCAAAAAATCTTAAACTCGCAGAGCGCGGTGCTATTTTAGCTATTGTAACCTACATCATCTTATCAATTGCTAAAATTATTACTGGCTCTACCTTACAATCCTCCAGTTTGACAGCCGATGGTTTTAACAATGTTTCAGATATTGTGGCTAATATTGCCGTTTTGATAGGGCTTCGTATGGCACGCAAACCGGCTGACACGGATCACAAATTTGGTCACTGGAAAATTGAAGACTTGGCTAGTCTTGTCACTTCTCTTATCATGTTTTTTGTTGGCTTTGATGTTCTGATTGATACCGTTCAAAAAATTATCTCTCGCCAAGAAACAATCATTGATCCTTTGGGTGCGTTAGTTGGAATGGTCTCCGCTTTAATTATGACCGGTGTTTACTTTTATAATAAATCCTTAGCAAAAAAAGCACATTCTAAAGCGCTTGATGCTGCTGCCAAAGATAATTTATCTGATGCTATCACTTCTCTTGGTACAACGATTGCAATCATCGCAAGTGCCTTAAATTTCCCGATCGTGGATAAACTTGTTGCCATCATTATCACCTTTTTCATTCTTAAAACGGCTTACGAAATTTTTATGGAATCCTCTTTTAGTCTATCAGACGGTTTTGATGAAAATCTTTTAAAAGAATACAAAGAAGCCATTTTAGAAATCCCTAAAATTTCCCGTGTTAAATCTCAAAGAGGTCGTACTTATGGTAGTAACATCTATCTTGACCTCATTTTAGAAATGAATCCCGACTTATCTGTCTATGAAAGTCATGAAATTGCCGATCAAGTTGAATTTATGCTCAAAGATCGATTTGGAGTTTTTGATATTGACATCCACATTGAGCCCGCACCTATCCCAGAGGATGAAATTTTGGACAATGTTTATCGAAAATTATTTATGAGAGAACAATTAGTCGAGCAGGGAAGCCAATTAGAGGACTTACTAGCTCCTGAATTTGTTTACATTTCCCAAGATGGCTACCAAATGAACAAAAAAGAATTTCAAATCGAAAAAGGAAAGCAATCTCCTATTAAAAATTTCCATTTAACTTCTATCAGTCAAAAAACAAAATTAATTTGTTATGAAGAAGATGGAATTATCCATACCAGTCTTTGGCGTCGTCACGAAACATGGCAAAATGTTTTTCATCAGGAAACACGAAAAAGCGAAACTGAAATATAAATTTTCAGTTTCGCTTTTTTAACACTTAATGCTACTTCATTTTAATAAAACCAAATTGATCCAAGGGGAGCACTCTAAAAGAGATAACTCCCTTAATTTGTTTCTCTGCAATCAAACCAAATTTCCGACTATCTTCCATATTTTGTCGATTATCATTTAAGATCAAATAAGATTTTGCTGGAATTATATTTGTATTTGATTTTGTTAATGTCTGAATAGTAAAGTCATGAGTGAAATAGCCTGTATTAGTAGCCTTCGCTAAATATTTTTCCTTATCTTTCGTTAAATAATCTTCTGACTTAATTTTATTATTTAAGTACAGTACATCATCCATATAAACGACAGAGTCATTTCCTAAACCAACGACACGTCCGACATATTCTTTTCCATCCACCTCATACAATACAAAATCATCTCTTTTGATTTTTTTGTTCTTATTGGCAATAACAATATCTCTGTCTTTCAAAAAATGATTCGCATCTTTTGCGGTAATGCCATATGGTGTAAAAATAAAAATTCGCAAACAAGCGATAATTATTACAATGACGGATAAAATAATAATGTTCCTAATTAAATCTCTCTTTACCATTCTCTCTCCTCTTCTTTTATTTATTATATCATGTTTTCAGAAAATAAACAAAGGCGGAAAAAGTAAATTGCTATTCCTATTTTTATCTGCAACTAAAAAACCTACCAATCAAACTAGAAAAACGTTGATTGATAAGCTTCTTTTCTTTTAGTAATACAAATTAACGAACTGTGCGGATACGCATAGTGTTTGTTCCACCAGTTCCAACTGGGACACCGGCTACAATCACAATGTTGTCACCTGATTCTACTAATCCTGTTGAAAGAGCAACTTTTTCTGCAACTTCAAACATGTCGTCAGTAGAAGCAGGTTTTTCAGTTACAACTGGAATAACACCCCAGTTTAACATCAATGAGCGTTGTGTCAATTCATCAAATGTTACTGCTAAGATATCAGCGTCAGGACGATATTTAGAAATCAATCGTGCAGTGTTACCTGTTTCAGTGATTGTAACGACCAATTTAATATCCATTGAGTTTGTAGCATCTTTCACTGCTGAAGCAACAACTTCTGTTTTAGAACTACGAGCATAGTCAACTGATGACAAACGTCCATATTCATTCAATAGAGTTTGAGCGTTTTTATCAATTGTAGCCATAGTTGTTACAGATTCAAGTGGGTATTTACCATTTGCAGATTCACCTGAAAGCATTGTTGCATCTGTTCCGTCAATAACAGCGTTAAACACGTCTGATACTTCTGAACGAGTAGCACGCGGTTTTTCAGTCATTGTTTCAAGCATGTTTGTTGCGGTAATCGCAATTTTACCAGCTGCATTGACTTTTGTGATAATCATTTTTTGGTAAACTGGAACCATTTCAAATGGAACTTCAATACCCATGTCACCACGAGCAATCATGATACCATCAGCTACTTCAAGGATTTCATCCAAGTTTTCAATACCTTGTTGGTTTTCGATTTTAGCGAACAATTTCACATGTCCATTACCAGTTTCTTCACAGATTGCACGAACTTCATTAACATCTTTTGCAGTACGTACGAATGAAATAGCGATAAAGTTGATTCCTTGTTCCAAACCGAAACGAATATCATCATTGTCGCGTTCAGCAAGCGCTGGGAAAGGAATTTTTGTATTTGGAATATTCACACCTTTTTGTTTTGCGATAATTCCATCATTTTCAACCTCTACTTCAAATTCACGTGTAGCAGGATCTTTTGCAATAACGCGCAGACCAAGTTTACCATCATCAACAAGAACTTGTTTTCCAACTTCAACGTCATCAAAGATGTCAAGTGCACCTGCTACGTTCAAAGCAATAACTTCGCGAGTTGATTTGATACCTTGTTTCGTTGCAACACGGATTTGTTCACCCGTTTTGTAAGAGTATTCTTTAGCATCACCTTCAAATAATTCTGTACGAATTTCAGGTCCTTTTGTATCAAGAAGATAACCAACTTTTTGACCAGCAATTTCTTCTGCACGGTGAACAGTAGCCATACGATCACCTTGTTCTGCATGATCACCATGCGAGAAGTTGAAACGGAATGTATTTGCACCAGCTTGGATTAATTTTGCAATATTTTGAGCCGATGCTTCAACATCTAATTTTTCGCTCCAATAGCCATCTTCACCAAATCTTTTACCACCACGGATTTCTACCGCAGGACCTAAAGTTGCAACGATTTTTACACGTTTATTCATGATATATGAACACTCCTTTTTATTTAAATGGTCTTTATGACCAGAATAACAAATTAAAATTACATTGAAATGCTACGGTTTAATTTAGCAAGATCAAGATCAGCTTTATGTGGATTATTAACAATAATCTTACCGTCTTCTGTTAAACTAAATAAAGCACCCTCTTCTGCTGTACCAAGGATTGGATTTTCAACCATTTGTTCATTACGAATACCAACCGCAACACCACCAATACCCTTCTTAAGAAGGGTAACGGCATGAGCACCCATACGAGAAGCAAGAACACGGTCACGAGCAGTTGGGGAACCACCACGTTGAATATGTCCAAGTTCCGTCACACGAAGATCGCTCACATCACCAGCTTCTTTCAACTTCTTACCAAATTCATCGGCCGACATAACACCCTCTGCAAGAACAATAATATTATGTTTCTTACCTTCTTCATAGCCACGTTTAATACTTGCAACGATATCTTCGATTTTGAAGTCTTCTTCAGGAACGATGATTTCATCAGCACCTGTCGCAATACCAGCCCAGAGAGCGATGTCTCCAGCGTTACGTCCCATTACTTCAACAACAAAAGTACGACGGTGACTAGATGAGGTATCGCGAATCTTATCAATGGCATCCATCGCAGTTGTAACAGCTGTGTCAAAACCGATTGTAAAATCTGTACCAACGATATCATTGTCAATCGTGCCAGGAAGTCCGACAGCTGGGAAGCCATGTTCTGTCAATCGCATAGCGCCATGATAAGAACCGTCTCCACCGATAACCACAACTCCTTCAATACCATGTTTTTTAAGTTGCTCAATTCCTTTTAATTGTCCTTCTAATTGGGCAAATTCTGGATAACGAGCTGAGTGAAGGAAAGTACCACCACGTGAAATAATATCTCCAACTGATGCAGCATCAAGCGGATAAATTTCACCAGCAACCATACCGGCATAACCGTCATAGATACCGTAAACTTCCATTCCTTCTGAAATTGCTTTACGAACAACTGCACGGATAGCAGCATTCATACCAGGGGCGTCTCCACCACTAGTTAAAACAGCAATACGTTTCATTCGTTTGTGCTCCTTTTTCTTTTTACATTCACCCTTGATTATACCACAATCAAAATCAAAATTCTTCTTTTTTCCTAATTTTTTATTGATAAATCGTTTTCATGGTTATTTTTTTCAATTCTTCTTGTAATTTATCTGATTTTTGAACACGATATTGAGGAATTGCTACTGTCTTTCTTTCATTTTCATAACGGATAACGACTGGAATATCTCCTCGAAATTGCTGTAAAATAGCGGATATTTCTGCATCACTTTCATGATTTTCTACTTGTATCCAAAAACGTTCTGTGTTAGCTTCCTGCAAATGGTTTAAAATCATCTGCAAACGATTCTCTCGTTTCTGAATCCGACCAGTCAGATAATAGAAACCTTTTTTATGCAAACCTTTGCCGAACTGTTTAAAGGTATCTGGAAACACTGTCACTTCCATTTTTCTTTTAGTATCACTTACTTGTAAGAACGCCATATTTTCACCCGTTTTGGTACGAATGACGCGAATGGACAAAATTTCTACTAAAATCGTCGCATGAGTGTTTTCAACTAACTCTTGAATAGGAGTAAAGGATTGAGTAGCAGCTTTTGCAAGCTTTACCAAAGGATGCTCGCTCAAACCAACACCGATAATTTCCTTTTCTAGCTCAAATTTCTCTGCTTCTGTATAATTCTCCGCTTCTGTCCAACTATAATTTGTATCTGCAAAAAGACTGCCTAATTCATCTGCAAAGACAAACAAATTGGGAAGATTTTGCAGGATTTTTTGACGATTTTTTTCAAATACATCAAATAAGCCGATTTGTACTAAGGGGGTTAGTAACTGAACCTTATGATATTGTGTTGGTAATTTCAAAACGAAGTCTTCTACATTTGAAAACGGACGATTTTCAATAATCCAATAAGCAACATCGCGTGGCAATCCTTTAATGTTTTTCAAGCCTAAATATATCTGCTTGTCTTGGAATTTATCTCGATAAGGAATGTTATTGATATTTAAAGAAGCGACTTGAAAGTCGAACTCTAACGCATCTGTGATGTAATCACTGCTTGAATAATTCAGCATAATATCAAAGAAAATATCAGGATAGTGCGCTTTGAAATATGCCAACTGAAAAGCAAGGGCGGAGTATGCATAAGCGTGGCTGCGATTAAATCCGTAACCTACAAACTTTTCCATAACCGCAAACACTTCTTTTGCTTTGATTTCAGAATGTCCAAGATCAAGTGCTCCTATAACAAATTCTGCTTCCATTCGATGCATTTCAGTAGCATCTTTTTTCCCCATAGCTCTCCGCAAAATATCGGCTTTGCCTAAGCTAAAACCAGCAAAACGCTGAGCAACCTGCATTACCTGTTCTTGATACAGCATAATACCGTAAGTTGGAGCTAAAATATCTTCCAAACTTGAATCCAGCATTTCTACCTTTTCTTGTCCGTGCTTTCTTTTTACAAAATTATCAATATAATCACTAGCTCCCGGACGGTTGAGTGATGTAGTGGCGACGATTTCTTCGAATTGCACAGGCTGAACACGCTTCAAAAGGTTAATAGCGCCCGCTTGCTCAAATTGAAAAATACCCTTGGTTCTGCCCGCTGCAAAAAGCTGCAAGGTTATAGTATCCTCCAGATCAATCTTTGCAATGTTAATAGCAACACCATACTTCTCCAAAACTGCTTCTTTCATTCGTTGAACAAAGGTCAGGTTGCGCAAGCCAAGAAAGTCCATTTTGAGCAGGCCATTGCTTTCAACCCCATGTGCATCATATTGCGTGATGTACATATCTTCCCCATATTTAAGTGGAATGTGTTCTGTCAGATCATTATCACTCATCACCACACCTGCCGCATGAATCGAGGTCTGACGTGGATTTCCTTCAATTTTTTTCGCAATTTCAAAAGCTTTTTGATACTCCAGTTTACTGTTAATAATCTGACGAAAAGACATATTTTTTTCATAAGCTGAAGTCAATGTGTCACGAAAACTGATTTTACGAGTAATGTTGGTCAATTCATATTCTGGCACCCCGTAGCGTTTAAAAACGTCACGAATTGCTTGCTTAGCCCCAAAAGTAGAATAGGTCACGATTTGCGCTGTATGCATCGTCCCGTAACGATCGCGGACATAGCGGATAAATTCTGGACGATAGACATCGGGAATATCAATATCAATATCAGGCATAGTATAACGTTCCAGATTTAAAAATCGCTCAAAAATTAGATTTTTCTCAACAGGATCAATCCCTGTAATTTCAAGAGCATAGGCAACTAGGCTTCCAACTGCAGATCCACGACCCATGCCCATATAATAACCCTGACTGCGACCAAAGCGCAGCAAATCCCAGACAATCAAAAAATAATCATCGAAACCCATTTGATGAATGATAGCTAATTCTTGATTCAAGCGTTCTTGATACGCTTCTGTCCATAATTTTTTTGCTTTTAATCCAGCCTCAGCTCGTTCTCGTAGCTCTTCTACTGCCGGTCGTTCTGGATTAAAACGCGGTAATTTTAACTCTGTATTAATTTCATAATGTACACCTGCGACTAACTGCTCCAGGTTATCCAGACTCTCTGGAAAATTTTTCTGAAAAGCCTGTGTAAACTGCTTAGACGATAATAAATACTCATTGCTTGGCAAATGTCCAACTTCTCGCAAACTACTGTTTTCCCGAATGGCCCGTAGCATCTGCAATGTTTCTAAATCTCCAGTATCAAAGTAACGAACCGTATGCAAGGGTAAAGTTTTATGCATGAAATCTTGTTGAGGAGTATCTGGAAATACACCTATATAAAAATCTTTTCCCAAATCCAAGTCTCGAATTCCATCAAATACAGGAACAATAATCGCTATCCCTTCCAATAAATGCTGCAACTCTTCCCACTTGCTCTTTCCTATCATTTTTAATGTAGAAAGTTTCATTAAATTGCGATACCCTTGACTATCAAGAGCTAGAAAACGGAGATTAAGAGGAACCCCTGCATAATCCAAGGTCATTTCTATACCTAAAATCGGCTGAATTTTTTGCGCAGTCGCAATTTCCATGAAATGATAAGCTCCATAGAGATTGTCAATATCCATCATCCCTAGAGTTTGATATCCTAATGCTTTAGCTGTTTTCACATATTTCTTTATAGAAATCAAACTATCCATAAATGTATAAACAGTTTTCGTATCTAATTGAGCAACCACGGCATTCTCCTTTGTTTCTTCTCTTTTCTATTATACTAAATTTCTATTTTGCTTGCTGAAGAAAAAATACAGAATTTTTTTCTAAAAACTTGCTATTTTTTCAAAAATATTGTATTGTTTAATTAGTACAAAGATACAAAAAGGAGAAATCATGAGTTGGACTTTTGATAACAATCTTCCCATTTATTTACAGATTATGGATAAGATTAAATTGCAAATCATCTCCAACCAGCTACAAGCTGGTGAGAAATTACCTGCCGTTAGAGAATTAGCTGCAGAAGCCGGTGTGAATCCAAATACTATCCAACGAGCTTTATCTGACTTGGAAAAAGATGGTTTTGTCTATTCTCAACGCACAGCAGGACGTTTTGTCACTGATAATCATGACTTGATTTTAAAAACCAGACAAAAACTTTCTAAGGAGGAAGTGGAGAAATTTGTAAATGGTATGATTCATTTTGGTTATCAGAAAGAAGAATTACCAACAATTGTTGAAGATTATATAAAAGGAGTTTAGGAAATGGTCTTACTTGCATTTGAAAATGTCTCAAAATCCTACGGCAGCACACTTGCTTTAGAACACATCAATTTTGAAATCGAAGCTGGAAAAATTATCGGCTTGCTCGGTCCAAATGGCTCTGGAAAGACAACTATAATTAAACTTATCAATGGTTTGCTCCAGCCAAATGATGGGAAAGTTCTCATCAATGGGCTTCAACCGTCACCAGAAACCAAAAAAATCGTATCTTATTTACCAGATACGACCTACCTGAATGAAAAAATGAAAGTCAAAGATGCTTTGCAGTACTTTCAATCTTTCTATGCAGATTTTGAGATGGAGCGTGCTCAAGCCTTGTTACAAGATCTTCACATTGACGAAAATCTAGCATTCAAAAAATTATCCAAAGGAAACAAAGAAAAAGTTCAGTTGATTTTGGTCATGAGCCGCCAAGCCAAACTTTATGTTCTTGATGAACCAATTGGAGGAGTTGATCCAGCAGCACGAGACTACATTTTACAGACGATTATCAACAATTATTCACCTAGTGCTTCTGTTCTCATTTCAACACATTTGATTTCAGATATTGAACCAATCTTAGATGAAATTATCTTTATTGATAATGGCAAGGTCGTTCGGCAAGGCAATGTAGATGATATTCGTTATGAGTCTGGTGGATCCATTGACCAACTCTTCCGACAAGAATTTAAAGCTTAAGATAAATGAAGGAGATTAACTATGTTTTGGAATTTATTAAAATATGAATTTAAAAATGTAAATAAGTGGTATTTAGGATTATATGGAATCGTACTCTTTCTATCTATTAGTATTGGACTTTGGCTAAGACATTTTGCAAATGGAAGGAACTTTTTCGACCGTTTGCAGTCTTCTACTAATGAAGCAGGGAGTATGACAAGTACTTTCTTCGGTTTTACAATGCTGATTTTCTCAGGTCTCCTTGTAGCACTTGCAATTTCAACACTCTTTCTGATTATTCGTCGTTTTAAAAATAGTGTTTATGAAAGAGAAGGATACCTAACGCTCACCTTACCAGTTAATGAACACCAAATTATCCTTTCAAAATTACTCGGCGCTATTATATGGACGATTCTTAGTACCATTGCATTATTTCTTAGTTTTTTCATCATTGCCCTTATTGTGGGAACTGCTTTTCATACACAATCTGAAATTGAAACAGTTGTTCGATTACTTGGTAAACACTTTTGGGAAATGACTGGTGAAGCCTTGAAATCATTTGGATACTATCTTGTAGTCCTTATCCCAAATATCCTATTGATTTATCTTTCTATCTCTATCGGTCAACTCTTCCAAGATCACCGCGCTGCAATAGCCTTTCTAACTTATTTTGGAATTCATTTTTCTCTGCTTATCGTCGCTAATTTGAGCGTTTCGGCTTTCCCATCACTTAATACTTTAAGTAGTTTTGGTGAGATAGTCGTATCTCTTCTTTTAGGTCTGATTTACTATGCTGGAACTTATTATATCCTCAAACATAAAGTAAATTTACAGTAGATAATACCATCTAATAGCAATACTCACAAAAAATAAAGTCATGAGTTCATCTTACTCATGACTTTTTCATTACTCAAAGCTTCATAGCCCATTTCATAGCTTGACTACAAAGGCTAACTCCTCAAAATAAATGGTTCATCTAACTTCTAGTTTGAACATTCATCTTTTTCTATCAGATAATCATAAATTTCCTGTACCGTTCCTAGAGCCATAAGTTCCTGCTCCTTGACAGTTATTTTAAGCTCCTGATAAATATGGCTACTTTCAATAGCTTTTTTTTCTGCGTTTTTATTTACCTGCATAACCCCATCTTGAATCGTCACAAAGCCTAACTCTTCAAAAATTTGAATCATCTTAATGAGTAGGATGGGATCAATTTTGAGATAAGCGGCTAGTTCTTTCAATTTGTAGCGTATATCAAACTCTGGAAACTGATAAATCGTTTTATAGAGTTTAGCAAACTGCTCTCTTGTTCCGAAACCTGTCAAATAATAGGGCTGAACAATCTCATTTTTAAAGTAAATTGCTTCAAAATTGCCCTGTTGAATAATTGCTTTGAGCTGATTTAGGTGCTCAGGTAAGTCATACACTACAACTGCTCTGCTCTTTTTCAAATCAGGAATTTCTCCTGAAAAACGTAAAACAGGAACATTTTCAGGCAACCGAGCATTTTTACCTCGGATATTAAAAAGCTGAATTCCATCGACCCTCGCATCCATCAGCATAAGCTGGAGGCTAGTCTGACCATTCCACTTGTTGACCGACAGAGTCACTGCTAACTCTAAATTTTTAGTTTGAGAAAATTCTGTCGCAAGCTCACCTAGACCAAAAGCCACTACTTCAAGAACTGCGCTAGCCTGAGAAATTTTCAGCTTAAGGTGCGCATTCCCCATCCCCATAGTGCGGACATTTTCAACCTTAAAATCTTTCAAATAGAAAATAGGCTTTTTATTGTCCATGCCGAAAGGAGCTAACTTTTCAAAGTTTTTGATGGTCTCTAATGTCAGATCTGACAAAGCTAATTCTTCATCCAAAAAGAGTTCATTCTTAGTTGACAAATCCAGCTGATTATTTTCAATATAGGCTGTCAAAACCTGACTGAGTTCTTCTAATCGACTGACATCAAGAGTCATGCCAGCTGCCCCTGCATGCCCACCAAAAGCTACAAATAACTCTCGGTGAGGATCTAGAGCTTCAAAAATATCAACTGCTTCAATGCTGCGAGCACTACCTTTGGCTAAACCATTTTCAATATTCAGCACAATGATCGGCTGATGCAACTCTTCTAAAAGTCGCCCTGCTACAATTCCCAAAACACCTGGATTCCACCCCTTGCCAGCTAGAACCTGAACAGGCTTCTTAGGATCAATCATAAACTTAGCTTCATCATAGATATGCTGCACCATCTCCTTGCGTTCGTCATTTTTCTGATTAATCATCAGGGCAATGTCACGCGCTTCTTCTTCATCAAAACCGGTCAGAAGTTCAATAGCAGGATTGGGATCATCCAATCGACCTAGAGCATTGAGTCTAGGGGCTATTTGAAAACCGACTGTTTCTTCGTTCAGCTCGTCAGACTGTATACCTGCTATTTTGAAAAGTTCCTGCAAACCGATGCGCTGGGTGTTTTTCAAAACAGACAAGCCATATTTGACCAAAATCCGATTTTCCCCTGTCAAGCTGACCATATCTGCGATAGTCCCAATAGCTACTAAATCCAGCAACTCTACTTGAACTTCCTCTAAAAGGGCAGTTGCTAGCTTAAAAGCCACGCCGCAGCCAGCTAAGTGCTTAAAAGGATAATCAGCTTCTGGATGTTCCGGGTGAACAATTGCATAAGCATCAGGAAGTATTTCCGGCATAGAGTGGTGATCCGTCACAATCACATCCACTCCCATAGACTGAGCTAGTTCAATAGCTTCCAATCCTGCAACTCCATTATCCACTGTAATGAAGAGGGAAATACCCTGATTATCAATAAAATACTTATAAACGCTCGCGTTAGGACCATAACCGTCTGTAAATCGATTGGGCAGATAGACCTGACACTCTGCTCCAAGTTGCTCTAACGCTTCTTTAACAATGGAAGCTGAAGTCATTCCATCCGCATCGTAATCTCCATAAATCAAGATTTGTTCATCATTTTCAATCGCTTGACGAATGCGCGTCACTGCCTTATCCATATCATGCAATTCATAAGGATCATACAGCTGGTCTAAACTAGGCTCTAGAAAGTCTCGCAATGCTTCTTCTGTCTGGATACCTCTCTGGTAGACTAGATTAGCTACCGAAGTCTCCAAGCCCAGTTTTTTAGCTTTTTTAATAAAGTCCTCATCTGAAAAATTTGTGGCAATCTGCCAATCATATTTTGATGTAATCATGAAATCATCTTTCTTTTACAATATAACTTTTATTATAACACGAAAAGACTAGCTTTCACTAGCCTGAACTTCTAATTTTATACATATAGCATTTTAGGCTATCCTACATAAATCAAACCTGTACAATTTGAATCAGACAGTTTTCGAAATCTGAGGCCTTGATAAAAAGATAGCGTCTTATCAGATTGATCTGTCACTAACTCCATCTGATAAACATTTGAGCATTCTTCCAAAGTAGTCTGTAAGAGTTTACGTCCGATGCCTTGCCTCTGATAATTTTGTAGAACCAGTAGGTCTTGGATAAAAAGAACAGAAGCTCCATCTCCTACTGCTCTAAGAAGACCGACAAGACAGTCATTGTCATACGCTGCCACAGTGTAAAGAGAATTTTGAAAGGCCTGCTCTAGTCGCTCTGGATAATCCGTATAGTTACTCCAACCAACAGATTGATAAAGCGAAAGTAAGTCCTCAACAACCATTTGTTTATTTTCAACATAATGAATCATTCTTGAATCCTTTTTGCAGCCAAATATGTTGAAAAGCAGCAATATCACGATAAGGAGACTGTTGGCAAACTGCAAGCTCTATCTTCAACATCTTTTCCCGCCAAGCGACTGCTGTTTTAACTGCATTGTCTTGCAAGCCATAAAAAATTCGAATTCCTTGATAATTCTGAACAGTCAATTCAGACGTGACCTTTTGTAATAAGTCTGCTAAATCATAATAGGTTGCTTGTCCCATTGTATGCGATTGATAAGACTGCCCTGATAATAAATCTAACGCTAAATTCGTATCATTTACAAACACTACTGTCTGCATAATTCGCCCCACTTCATTGTGCTTAACGAGCGAAATTTGTCCACCCTTTTTCAACAATCTGCTAAATTCAGCTAGATAAAGAGCTGGAGTATCCACATACTCCAGAACATTATGGCAGACAATGAGGTCAAAATGAGCATTTGGAATATCTTTCAACATTTCTAGACTGCCTTGTAGTTGCTGATAATGGAAATTCTGCTGACGTTCTGCAATCATCTCGTCATTTGGTTCTATAGCTATTACCTGATTGTTTTGTGCCAAAAAATCCGCCACCAAACCAAAACCACTCCCAAAATCTAATACCTTTTTATTTTTTATATGTGCTAACTGAGCAAATAGAATCTCATAATAAAGCTTCCCCCATGGTTGATTTAAAAATTCCTTGTAAGCTGCCACGTCCATAAACGTCTCCTACTTATAATTGAACATTTTACTGGCTAGTTTGTCACCAAGGTTGGGAAAAAGCGTATAGAGCTTGTGAGCCGCCTTCAGTGTGAAAGGCATGATCAACTCTCGCTTCTTTTTCCCAAAATTGTTCACAATCTGCTTAGCAACAGTATCTGCTTCCAAAATGTATTTATCAACCGCCTTAATATAACTACCATCGGGGTCAGCTTTGTCAAAGAAAGCCGTCTTAATCGGTCCTGGATTAACCGTCATCACATAGACATTGTAAGGCATCAACTCTAAACGCAAAGCATTGGAAAAACCGATAGCCGCAAACTTAGTAGCTGAGTAGAGACTAGATTTAGCACTAGCAATCAACCCAGCTGTACTAACAATATTGACAATATGCCCACGTCCCACTTGCTTCATTCTCTCCCCAAAGAGACGAGATAGATTCATAAGAGCAAAGGTATTAACTTCAAACATGGCATGAATGTCCTCGTTGCTAATCTTGTCAAATTCTTCAAAAATCCCATAACCAGCATTGTTAACGAGAACATCTACCTGTGCATACTTACTGTATAGTTCTTTAGTAAAGGTTTCTAAAGATTGATCATTCGTAATATCTAACTCAACGAATTCGCAATGTGCATGATTTGAATAAAGCTTTACTAATTTTTCCCGACTGCGTCCTACTAAAATCAACTGATCATTTGGCAACAGCTTCACCATTTCCTGAGCCACACCGCCACTGGCTCCTGTGATAACGATTGTTCGCATGTGTTCTCCTTACTTTTCTTTCAAAAAATCCGTTTGGTTTTCAATCTCAAAAACAAGCGTTTCTGTATTCAATAAACTAATGCTGCAATGTTTCACAAGAAAAAGCCGACTCTTGTTTGTCCACTCTCTCTTGTTCACCAAATGATAGATAATGTTTATCACTCCACCATGTGTAACCACAATTTGTGTCTCAGCTGAGTCGTTATTCTCTTGCAAAAACAATTGAAACCATGTCTTTATCCGTTGATAAAATTCTATCGGGCTTTCTCCATTTGGATAATGCTCGTCCATTGCAAGACTTCTAAAATAGAGATGAGGAAATTTTTGATCAGCATCACTATTTAACATTCCTGCTAAATCACCATTATTCGTTTCTCGTAAGGTACTTTCTTTTTCTACTGGCAACTGAAGTTTTCTTGCCAAAATCTCCGCTGTAGTCTCGGCTCTTTTTAAATCACTCGTAATAATTTTCGTAAGGTGATAGGCTTCTTTGTATCAGACTAAGTAATCCGCCAACTCTTCTGCTTCCCTTTTTCCCTCAGGAAGAAGATCAAGCTGACTCCAGCCACCTCTATGTTGAGCAGAATCTTTCCCATGTCTTACAAATAGTATTTTCATGCGTTCCTTTCATTTTGCTCTTCTATTTAGATTTATATCTCTACTTCCTCTAAATCCTTGACCAAGTGAACATTTTCAAAAACAGAACTGGCATCTCTACGCATTTGACCAATATCCTTT
The DNA here is from genome assembly GCF_000524255.1 of Streptococcus sp. AS20. Classification (NCBI taxonomy): domain Bacteria; kingdom Bacillati; phylum Bacillota; class Bacilli; order Lactobacillales; family Streptococcaceae; genus Streptococcus; species Streptococcus sp. AS20. Next base: position 515,834 of record NZ_JANS01000005.1, read on the forward strand.
GATAGAAAACGCGCGCTGATATGGTTGAGTAGGAGACGCTTAACACCAGCCTCTTTAGCGACTTCTGCTGCTTGTAGATTGGTAGAGTGGCCGTGATTGCGAGCGATTTTCTCATCTCCTTTGCCATAAGTGGACTCATGTACCAAGACGTCTGCATTGACAGCAAGCCGCACACTGGCATGCGTTTTACGTGTATCTCCCAGAATAGTAATGATCTTGCCAGGTCGCGGAGCTGAAATATAATCTGCTGCTATAATTTTCGTTCCGTCTGCTAACACTACGTCTTCCCCATTTTTTACCTTACCAAAGAGAGGCCCAAAAGGAAGACCAGCAGCTTTCAGCTTCTCAGCATCCAATGTACCTTCCAAATCTTTCTGCATAATGCGGTAACCCACACAAAAAATGCTATGATCTAGTTTCTCTGCATAAACTGTAAATTTATCAGTTTCTAAAATTTTCCCTAAGTGTTTTTCGTCAAATTCATGAAAATGAATCCGATAAGGCAGGCGCGACCCTGACACATGAAGACTCGTCATGACAAAACTTTTAATACCGACCGGTCCATATATTTCAATATCTGTTTGCTCTTCATTAGCTTGAAATGATCGAGTGGACAAAAAACCCGGTAGACCAAAAATATGATCCCCATGCAAATGAGTGATAAAAATCTTTCTAATCTTTCTGGGACGAATCGTCGTCTCTAAAATGCGATTCTGGGTTCCTTCACCACAATCAAACATCCAAATTTCATTGATTTCATCCAATAGTTTCAAAACCAGACTAGAAACATTACGAGCCTTAGAAGGCTGACCAGCTCCTGTACCTAAAAATTGTAGTTGCATCTTTTTCTTTCTATTTTTTATTAATATAAATCATCGCAGAGCGATTCTGAGAACGATAATAAAGCTGACCGGAATAGGTTTGAGCCAGCTGACTTAACTCTTCCTGATTATAGCCTTCCAGTTTTATCCTTCCATCCGCCAATTCATAGCAGTCAGTTAGAGCCGAAAGCGCCTGCTTTTGCACAATTTTTTCAGGAGCAGCCGGTATCATTCGAATAACTTTTCCATCTTCATAAACTAGATAATGAGGGAAAAGCTGAGCAATTTCAAAGAGTAGATCCGGTTCAATCACCTCTGGAATTTCTGGAAAAATTAATCCAATTCCATCTTCGTTTTCAAAACAAAAACCATAAGATTTACCTGAAAGATTCAGTCGGATAAAAGGCTTTTCCTCCTCAAAATTAGGAGAGCTGTTAAAAAGTGATAATTCCTTACTCAATTCTAAAAAATAATCCGTTGCTGCCTCTGGACTCTTTTTTTGGTAGAGTTCAGAAAAATACGCATTGATTACACTAGGTGGCGGTGTGATAAAAGTCAACTTTTGCGAATTGGACAGCTTATCCAAAACTTTTTCTAGATAAATACGATCTAAACTCGTAAAGCCACCGTATTTAAGCGCTAAATTGATATAATCAGTCATAAAATTCTTCTAGTCTCCATTTATTTTTTTCTGCTATATAGCCAGAAATCATTTCACTTTCTTCCACATACTCTCTCTTATCGATAATTGCTAGACTTTCTAATTCATACAACTTATAGGCCTTGCTAGAGCCAACCTTGATACAAAAAGGAACAAATAATTCTCGCATCTTATCCAACAGAGCTTCTTGTAAGACTGCTCTGCTATTTTCCATCTTTGCCGAAATCAAGACACAGGGAGTTAAAGTTGGAAGAAAATTTCCTGCTTTGTCAGCTTTATTATAAAGAGTCAAGCGAGGAATATCTAGCATATCCAAGTCTTTCATAATTGCCAAGACCGTTTTTTCATGTTCCTCATGATTCGGATCACTGGCATCAATCACATGAACCAAAAGATCCACATTTTTGCTCTCTTCTAAGGTTGATTTGAAGCTAGATATTAACTCAGTCGGCAAATCCTGAATAAAACCAACCGTATCCGTTAATGTTACATTCAGCCTCCCCGTCAGATTAGCACCTTTAGTTGTCGCATCTAAAGTGGCAAAAAGCTCGTCTGCCTCATATTGATTCTTGTTCGTCAAGGCATTCATAATAGTGGACTTCCCAGCATTAGTATAACCAATCAGACCGATTTTAAAAACACTAGAATCCAAACGTTTTTCCCGCACAGTTGCCCGATTTTTTTCTACAATTTTGAGTTGTCGCTCAATATCATGAATCTGATTACGAACACTACGACGATTGAGTTCTAACTGACTTTCACCGGGACCACGAGAACCAATTCCCCCAGCCTGACGGCTAAGCATAATACCCTGTCCAACCAGTCGCGGCAATAAGTATTTGAGCTGAGCCAAATGCACTTGAAGCTTCCCTTCATGACTCCTAGCCCGCATAGCAAAAATATCCAAAATTAACTGCATACGATCAATAACCTTGACCCCTAGAATCTCTTCCAAATTGATATTCTGACGAGGTGTCAAACGATTGTTGACAATTACGGTGGAGATCTCATCTGCCTCTACCATGTGTTTTATTTCTTCTAATTTTCCAGCACCAATAAAAGTCTTGCTATCATACTTTTCTCGTTTCTGAATGTAAGAGGACACCACTTGAGCACCAGCAGTTCTGGCTAGACTGGCTAATTCTTCCATAGACAGGGAGAAATTATCTATTCCCTGCAATTCTACTCCGATAAGGATGACTCGTTCCTGCTGTTTTTCTGTTTCAATCATTCATAAATTCCTTTATATCCTGCATCATCCGCTCTTTGTCCTTCGGTTTTGAAACCTGATAAAAGGCTGTATTCATACGGTTGCGAAACCAAGTTAGCTGGCGTTTAGCAAAGCGACGAGTATGTTGCTTTATTTTATCTGTAGCTTCCTCCAAGGTCAGCTCCCCAGCAAAGTAAGGGAAAAGTTCCTTGTAGCCAATTCCCTTACTAGCTTGAACATGCGGATAATAATCATAAAGCCACTTTGCCTCTTCTAAAAGCCCAGCCTTCAGCATTAGATCCACTCGCTGATTGATACGCTCATAGAGAACTTCTCGGCCATCATCTAGACAAATTAGCAGGGCATCATAATCAGACTGTTTGTTTTCAAGGTCCTTCCCCAAATGAGCAATTTCTAATGTTCGCATAGCTCTCCTACGGTTCATCTGGGGAATAGTCAATCCTAGCTTTGCTATTGTGCTAAACAATTCCTCATCTGTTAAAGTATCTAACTCTGATCGATAGGCTAAAATATCCTCACGAGAAGCTGAACCACCCAAATGATAACCTTCCAGTAGACTTTGAATATAAAGTCCTGTTCCTCCCACAATGATAGGTATTTTTCCTTTTGCTACAATCGTTTTAATAGCAGTTTCTGCCTCCTTTACAAAATCAAAAGCTGAATAAGCTTCACTCACTTCTCGCACATCTATCAAATAATGAGGAATCCCCTCTTGCTCTTCTGGAGTGATTTTAGCCGTTCCTATATCCAGTTTTTTATAGACTTGCTGACTATCACCGCTAATAATCTCACCATTAAAACGTTTTGCAATTTCTATACTAAGAGATGTCTTTCCTACTGCTGTAGGGCCTATAATCACAATTACCTTTGTTTTCATCTTTTCCCTTGAAAAAAATTTAATTTTTCGTTACTATATATTATAACATAAATAAAGTTCAAAAAAGGAGAAATCTAATGGCTAAAGGATTTGTTAAAGGGGTTGTTACTGGGGTTGCTGGTACTGTTGCTGCTGTTGCAGGTGCAGTTTATACATTTAAGAAAAAAGTGATTGAACCTGAAGAAAAGAAAGCAGCTTTCATCGAAGAAAATCGCAAAAAAGCAGCTCGTAAACGTGTATCACACTAAACTAGCTTATATACCATAAAAACTCCAACAAGTAACTCACTAAAAGATGAGTAGTTGTTGGAGTTTTTTTATAAAACATTCTTTCTTACACTGTGAAGATTATCCGTTTATTCATAACGTAAGGATTCAATCGGATCCAATTTAGACGCCTTATTAGCTGGCAAAATCCCGAAAATAATCCCGATAGTCGCTGAAAAAAAGACACTTCCAACAGCAGATACTGTTGTAATAGTAGGAGGAGCTCCGAAAAATGAATCTAAGTTATGACCAATAGAGGCTACGATAAGAGCTGCTAAAGCAAGCCCAATCAGACCACCGATTGCGGTCAACACTATTGACTCAATGACAAATTGCATCAAGATATTTCCACGAGTTGCTCCAAGCGCTTTTCGAAGACCGATTTCGCGGGTGCGTTCTGTCACCGATACAAGCATGATATTCATCACACCGATACCGCCAACCAGGAGGGCGATTCCTGCAATTGCACCAAAAACTATTTGTACGATAGCAATCTGGCTTTGAATAGAAGCCAATTGACCAGCTTGGTCAAACATTTGGTACTCGCCTTCTTTCACGCCAGACAACTTTGTCATCAAACGCGCTGCTGCACTTCCATCTTTCAATACATTATCTAATTTTTTGACGTGCACCACGACATTCATAATCTCGGCAGCATTGTATTCCGCAGCCAACTGGGTATTAGCCATTAGTAGATTTCCGTTGTTCATATTGGCTAAACGATTTCGTGTTTCATTTGGATCTTTATAAACACCAATTACACGGTAGTTATTATTTCCTAGCTGAACAATCTGATTGAGTGCTTTGTCTGCACCTCCAAAAAGAATATCAGCCAATTTTGTATCTATCAAAACAACTCTTGCAAATGTTTGATAATCATTTGCTGTCAGAATCCGACCTGCAACAATTTGATATTTCTTTACTGTAAAATAAGTTGAATTAATACCTATTATAGGAATCTTATCCGCTTTTTTCTTACCATAATTTACCGTAGCAGTTGTGTTATTTGTGACATAATAGTTATCAATCCCGCTAATCTCATTCACTGCTTGTTTGACCCAAGCTTCTTTGATTTCGGGCTCTACTTCAGTCGAAACCGTCTCATCGCTATTTCCACTGTCAGCATCTTCACGCATTTCTTGATAACTTATAACCCCATCTCCATTTTTACTTCTTTTATGTGAATAAAATATGGAGACATCTTGCTGAGCGCCACCTAAGACATCTGTGAAAGCTTTTGACATACCACTTCCTAGAGCCACAATCACCATGACAGACATAACACCAATAATAATGCCCAACATCGTTAAGAAAGAACGTATTTTATGCCCCATAATGGAGTTAATTGCAAATTTCCAATTCTGCATCATGCTTCTCCTTTCTTCGTATCCGACGAAATGACACCATCACGAATGACAATTTGGCGCTTTGCAAAGGCTGCAATTTCTGGTTCATGAGTGACCATGATAATCGTTTTCCCTTCACGGTTTAGCTCCGTCAGCAATTCCATAATTTGCTCACCTGTCTTGGTATCCAAAGCACCAGTTGGTTCATCTGCTAAGATAATGGAAGGATGATTAACTAAGGCACGCGCAATGGCTACCCTCTGTTTTTGACCGCCAGAAAGTTCTGACGGTAAATGGTGCATACGCGTTTCTAGCTCAACTTTTTTTAGGTATTGCTCTGCTAAAGCTTTTCGTTTGAATTGAGAAACTCCGGCATAAATCAAAGGAAGTTCTACATTTTGAAGAGCATTTAATTTTGACAACAAGAAGAATTGTTGAAACACAAAGCCAATCTGCTGATTGCGGACTTTTGCTAACTTCTTTTCACCTAGTTTGGCGACTTCTTCTCCTTCTAAATAATACTCTCCACTCGTTGGTCTATCGAGCATACCAATGATATTCATTAGCGTTGACTTACCTGAACCAGAAGGCCCCATAATTGCAACAAACTCACCTTCTTCAACAGCCAAATGAATATCTTTCAAGACCTGAAGTTCTTGATCTCCATTGCGATAACTTTTATTCACATTTTTTAAATCAATGAGTTTCTTCATATGATTTCACCTCTTGACCATCTTTCAAGCTATCTGTCGGATTGGTGATAACTTTACTATCTTTTGTCAAACCAGATGAGATTTCTTGATGTTTAGCATCTGCATTTCCAAGTGTCACTTGAACTTTTTTCGCAGTTCCTTTTTCTATTGTCCAAATATAGCTCTTATTGCTTTCAGAAACGATACTGCTGACTGGCACAAGAATACCTCTTGTCTTATTTTTTACTTCAATATTAATGGAAAAACCTTGCTTCAAATCACCAATTTCACTTGTAATATCAACTGTATATGGATATTTTGCTCCTGAGCTCGCATTCCCTGCGCTAGCTGCTGCTGTATTTTGGTTGTCTTTCGGATAATTGGAGATATAGCTGATTTTTCCAGTCCATTTCTTGTCTGGATAAACCTTGGACGTAATCGTCACTTCCTGTCCAACGGAAAGATTTGCTAAATTGTACTCTGATAGCTCCCCTTTTACTTGAAGGTTGCCGTTATTAACAATATGAACAAGTGTTTGATTTGCTCCTGTTGTAGACTTAGAAACATCGCGATTTACTTCTACTACGGTTCCATCATTTGCACTCGTTACAGTCGTCGCATTTAGCTGGGCTTGTGCTTTATTGACATTAGCTTCTGCATCTGCACGATTGTCTTGCAAATCCTTTAGTTGGGAATCAACAGACCGTTGTGCAGATGCAGTTGTTTTATCATCCGTAGCTGCATCACCTGTCGTTTCAATAGTTGTTCCATACGTTTTTAAATCATAAATTTGGCGATCGATTTTATTTAACGCGCGAACAGCAGTATCGTAAGCAGCTTGTGCTTCCACACTCTTGTATTGTACCAAAGCTTGACCAGCTGTTACTTTATCTCCAACATTTACAAGAACACTATCCAAATCACCTTTGGTACTATCATAATAGACGTACTGCTCATTAGTAGCTGCAATATGTCCTGACAATAAGACAGACGAAGCAACTGATCCTTCCCTCACTTTTTGCACTTGGATCGTTTTCTCTTTATCAGCGACATTATTACCATTGAACAAGAGAATCGTACCTATCGCTCCTAAAATAACAACCGTAGTTACACCAATTAGGCTAAACAACTGCCATTTTTTCAATTTTTTCATCTCTTTCTCCTCCTGATGAAAATCCTCCATTATTTTTTATATTATAACATACACAATTAGAAATAAGAAAACATTTACAAACAATTTCTTTACTCTTTTATCATTCTTCTATCTTCTATTCTTTATTCTTTTTGTATTAAATATATAATACAATAATACAATAATACAATTAAATAGTCAAATCTTCTATCAATTTTTGTAGCAGATTTTTGCAATCATTTTCTAAAAACGTTACAATAATTTCATACTACAGATAAAAAGGAGACTCGTATGAGAACATTTGACATCATTGCCATTGGTGGCGGTAGCGGAGGAATAGCAACCATGAACCGTGCTGGAGAACATGGTGCAAAAGCTGCCGTTATTGAAGAAAAGAAATTAGGAGGCACCTGTGTCAACGTCGGTTGCGTTCCCAAAAAAATCATGTGGTATGGTGCACAAATTGCCGAAGCTATTCAAGACTATGGACCAGATTATGGATTTACTTCAGATAATCAGCAATTTGATTTTAGGACACTTCGAAAGAATCGCGAAGCATATATTGACCGTGCACGCCATTCTTACCATAATAGTTTCACTCGGAATGGAGTTGAGGTGATTGAAGGTCGTGCCAAATTCATAGACCGCCATACAGTTGAAGTAAATGGCGAGATCATTCAAGCTAAACATATTGTTATCGCAACTGGTGCTCATCCTCATATTCCAGCAATCCCCGGAGCAGAATTAGGTGAAACTTCTGACGATGTTTTCGCGTGGGAAGAACTCCCGCAGTCTGTTGCCATTCTTGGTGCAGGCTATATTGCAGTCGAATTAGCCGGACTTCTGCATGCTTTAGGCGTAAAAACAGATCTCTTTGTCCGTCGAGAACGTCCTCTCCGTAATTTTGATGCTTATATCATAGAAGGCCTTGTAGAAGAAATGAAGAAATCAGGTCCTACTCTACACACCCACAAAATACCAAAAAAGCTTGAAAAAGTTGAAAACGATTTGCTTCGCATCACTTTTGAGGACGGAACGAGCCACGTCGCCCAACACGTCATCTGGGCAACAGGGCGGACTGCCAACACCGAAGGATTAAATTTAGAAGCTGCTGGTGTTACCCTTGATACTCGTGGCTTTATCTCAGTTGATGAATTTCAAAATACAGCAACATCAGGTATTTATGCCCTAGGAGATGTTACAGGAGAAAAAGAATTAACCCCTGTTGCTATCAAGGCAGGACGTACCTTAGCAGAGCGCTTATTTAATGGAAAATCTGAAGCTAAAATGGATTATTCTAACATTCCAACTGTTGTCTTCTCTCACCCAGCAATTGGGACAGTTGGCTTGACTGAAGAACAAGCCATTCAACAATATGGAGCAGAAAACCTTCACATTTATACCTCTGGTTTCACTTCCATGTATTCAGCTGTCACCCAACACAGACAACAAGCTAAGTTCAAACTGATTACAACAGGAACAGATGAGAAAGTCATTGGTCTCCACGGAATCGGTTACGGAGTTGATGAAATGATTCAAGGCTTTGCAGTTGCTATTAAAATGGGAGCGACCAAAGCAGATTTTGATGCGACCGTTGCCATCCAAACAATTCCCATAAATGTCTTACTCTTAGAATTTTTCCAACCTTATCTCAAGAGTCAGAAATGCTGGCTGCATTTCTGACTCTTTTAGTTTACACGATAA